>NZ_OZ034983.1:614823-922234 GCF_964030845.1 Candidatus Fukatsuia endosymbiont of Tuberolachnus salignus | reverse complement strand
ATTGGTCTTCAAAACCTGAGCTTAATGCTACCTCTAGAATAGAATCTTTCCGACTTTGAAGAGAGAGAAAGGCACATTCCATTCTGAGACGCCGAATAAATGCGCCTGGTGTTTTAGCCGTTGCTGCTATAAAAAGCCGCTTTAAAGAAGATACAGACATACCAACGGATTTTGCCAAATCTTTTAGCGTGATAGGATGATCAATATGGTCATAAACAAACCGGACTGCGTTGATAAAATTTGTACTATTTAAATCATTCATTGGCAAACCTCTTTGTCAAGCTACCTATCATACACGTTAAATAAGTTACTATTTATGCAGAAAAGGTCATAATCTATTAGTTTCCAAGGTGTTACTTGAGCGGTGCTGTTTATCGGTTTTTCCTCAAATTCGGGGCATACCAAATGCTTTGTGTCATATTTGATAAATTCGATTTAATACGGAATAAAAGGAAAAAATAAAAGTCACATCATGTGCAGGTGCTGCAAGCAGGGGTACGGAGGCAATTGGCAAAAGTAAAGCAGGTAACACCACAAAAATTTATCTCGGTGTGGATGCTTATGGATTACCTATTTATGTGAATTGTCAACAGCCCCTCGTGGCGTGGATTGAATGGGTTTCAAGAGATCTCTATTAAAATAGGCATGATATTTGCTTATTTATATTGGCACCAAAATTGCATAGGTTGCTATTTTCTATTACAATCACTGAATTCTCCATTCTCCCCTCTTCAACATTAATGAAAAAAACACCATGAACCGACAAAATTTAATCAGCGAGATCAGTACCTGGATCGACCAGCAGGAAAAAACGGGCCTCAACAAAGAAGCTGCCTTGACGGCATTTAAGGCAATGCAACGGGCCTACCAGGAAATAAAAACAGACGTATCCCATAGTGAAGAAATGCTGCACTTGATCAAACTGCTGCAGGCAGTGAATGATAGCAACCACTGGGCGGAGGTAAAAACCAGGGTTAGCGAAAGTATCCAGCAACGCATCGCCGCGATTAAGGTAGCGCTGGCGCCGGCAGAGAAGATCCTGCATTTTTTTCTAACAGAAACGGATCCTATTCAGCAATACAACAACATCAGCAGCTGGATAAGGGCTTATCCCGATTTTCATATTAGGCTCTGGACTGACGATATGTTTGATCTGTCGCTTAAACTTTTTAACGTTTTGGAACAACAGGCCAGCAGCGAGTTAAACAATAAACTGCCTGATCATGACTATCAATTTGACAAAACATTAGAAACTCTGCTGTTGACGAAAAGAAAAGAAAGCCATAGCGAAATTTTACAAACCATCACGAACAACAGCTCAGACACACAGGCCCTTAAAACCTATCTAAAAAAGCTCGGCATCAGTGAAAATGAGATTACGAGTATTAGCACCGATAGAAAAAATAACGCTGCCGCATTGGTGCTGCAATTAAAACAGATCAATACGGATGCTGTTATTCAACATCAAACCATTACTATGGATGATACGCTTAAAGGTCTGTATCGGGATCGGCTGATTTTAACGCAAAACAAACAACACGCCATACATACCCTCCGCCTATCAGTGCTAGCAGCACAGGGCGGTATCTTTATTACTCCAGGTAGCACCGCTCACAGCATACCGAGTGAAAAATTAAAAATGGATGGATCATTCGGCGCACTTTATTCAAAAGGGCTTGAAATGGTGGTTGCCATAAAAAATAGCCCGTTCATCAACGCATTGGTTGCCAGAGAAGAAAAAATTAAACAGCTTATGACAGCGTTTCCACAGATCCAACAGGGAAGCACCTTGTCTCAAACCCTGCAGGAAAGCATAGACAGCCAACTGAAACAGCTGAAATTAACCATTTCAGCGAATGAACTGGCCGGGTATGCCTATGAAACACTGAGAACCCCCTACTCCAGTCATGCCACCGAATTCTTTGCCGGGGCAGGAGGCTATAACGATGTGTTTATGCAACAAATACAAATAGCTATCGGTGATAGCAGCACTGTTTTTAAAGAAAATAGTTTTTTAAATCTCATCGCGCCACATATTGATGACATGGTAGCCCATAGCGCACAGAGAAACGTCGATCCGGGCCCTTCGATGATTGCCAGCAAAGAAAGATTTGCTTTAACGGCTGCGCATAAAAATGCCACCGGACATAGCCAATATACCCGGCAAATCGTGCTGCAATTCACCGAAGATTTGACGATAAATGCTGGCGCGATGGCATTGCATAGAAAAAATAAAGCCATCAGTTCTCTGTATCGTTACCATGCAACAGAAGATAAATTGATCACAGTCGACGCCGGTAACATCGTGAAAAAACCTGATGAAGTGTTGCGCATTATCTTGATCAGTCATGGATCTTATTTACGAAATTTTCCGGCCGATAAAATAAAAGCGCTGCTTTTTAACCATGAGCAGTTACTGGTCGCCAAGCAACCACTCGCTAAGTTAAGTGTCGTGGCCTGTAATTTTGCCCAAGGGGCGCTAGAAAGAGGAGAAAATCCCAAAATATTGGGGGCCGGCCCGGCAAAAACATTATTCGATGTTTTCGATGCGGCAGTACAACTGGATAAAATGAGCATACGTGAAGGCTATCTCAGCATTGATAACAATGGGCAGAAATGGATCTCGATCAAAGGCGATCATACTGCCAACAAGATTGAAGATCGTGGTTACCAATCCAAACTGGCGAGTACCAGTGACGAAAGAATTGAAATTTATAAAGAGGATGGGATCGTTAAATATGAGCGGCGCGCGCCAGAAGAGAGTTTAGAAGCCAGAACAAAAGTTTTCGCCAACGATTCCCGCCGCTTTGGTTTGTTCAGCCCGATAAAAATCAATACCGCAAAAAGAGATGGCGTGGTCATCAGCAAAAAAAAAGAACAAGCGCTTAAAGGGGCAGTCGATACAGCAATCGCCCAAAAACTACTGGCAAACAGTGGCGGCCACACGGTCATCAATGCCAGCCCGATGGCATTGTTCGCGGCGATGGCCGACAGCCAGTATCGCGTGATGGTGATTGATAACGATGCTTATCAAATCGATGCATTGCAAAAAGCCCTGATCGAATCGCATTACCACGATACCTTTGCGAGCTGGATAGAAAAGATAAATTTAGCGCCCGAGGCAAAGCAAGCATTAAAAACGTTGTTTGCCACTTTTTCATCCGTCGATCAGCAAGAATATTTTGCCATGCTGCACAGACGTGATCAGCAAAGTGCCTATGATTTTTTTCATGCGGATATCAGTATCCCCGCACTGGCGCATGAAATGGTTTTATACAAAGGCGATAGCGCTATTACCCACATTCATTTGGCTATTGACCCGCTGCTAGCCGCGAAAATTTTACAACAGGATAAAAATGGCAGCACAATCACCCCTTTACCGACAGAAACAGCACAAAAAGGGGTCAAAACAAAGCTCGAGGCACTGACTAACAGCACCAGGATACTGTATGGCCCTTCATCAGCATCGAAATCCACGGATCAGTCCCTCTATTTATATAGTCACAGCGAGGGGCAATACAAAACGCTGACCAGCACGGCTATCGATACCTTAGCCAGCCTCTATATTGGCGCAACAGGCGAAAATTATGATTATGTCGCTAAAATACGGCAGCTCAACCAAGCCGGGCCGACACTCCTTAGCTGCGCCAGACAGGCACTCACCATTTTAGAAGAAGAGCAATTGATCAGGGCATTGCCACAAAATCAACGCACCATCGCAGGTAGCCGCCGCCAATTACCGAGCAGCTGGATCCCCTTGTTAGCGGAAATGACTTACGATCCCACATCTAAAGAATTCACGCTCCCTTACCTGGATAGCAATAATCCCAATCACAGGGAAACCTTAACCACTCAACGGACCGATTTCGCCCTGATGAAGCAGGATTTGGATCGCCAGAATAAACTATTGAATCACGACTTCGAGCTCGATCGCGACGATCAACTCCCTCATTATAAAGCCTCTTCCCTGACTGCCGTCGATGCCATCGGTATCGGTGTCAGTAGCCTTTTCTCCACACTGGCCATTTGGGGCTGGGTGAAAAATGGCATCAGGGTCCCAGGCAATGACGGCCTGGTGCAAGCACTGCAACTCCATACCTATGTTGCTATGGCCGAAGTCACCTATAACCTGGCGGACGATGCAGTGACGCTGAAACAGCTGGCGCAAAATAAAATCAGACTGAGCTTAAAGACCCCCTTGGCAAAAGGATCGATCAGCAATTTTTCGCAAGGGCTGAAAGCCTTTGCGCGCAAAGCCGGCTGGATCGGGCTGGTATTTGATATGACCGACATCGGCCTGAGTATTCGCGAATATCAGTTGGCGAAAACCGAGGCACAAGCCGTTATTTTCAGAACCGAAATTATCTTCGGTGGTATCAGCCTGGTACTGTCTTTGGGCTTTATCGTCGCGGGCATGTTGGGGGCGACTTTATTGGCTGCGGTGCTGCTACCGGTCAGTTTATTGCTTGCCGGCATACGCTACCTGGTTGGCGAGGCACTGGCAAAAGCAGCGGATGATGTCGCACGCGCTAAAGCAATAGGCGCTTATTTTAATGAGATGAAAGCGGGCTGGGAAAATGGGGGCTTCAAATTGGAAAAAGGGCTGTTGATCCCTTACCAAGGGGTCATGATCAGCAGCATCGATCTCCGTGATCCTGCTAATGCATCGGTTAGCTTCTCTCCGAAAGGATTACGGATGGGCCGGTCATCCAACACGAAAAATTATATTGATTGCTATCAGTTACGTGATGCAAGCAAAGTAAAAACGAAAATTCCGCTGCAGAATGATGCTGCCAAAATAAGAACCCTGATGCTACCCATGACCGCGGCGGCCAACGTGAAACCGACCTACAGCCTGATAGCGGATGAGGTAACTAATAATGATGCTGATTTTACCGCCTTGCGTTATTTTGCGGGAAAAAAAACCTTGGCATTTCTGTATTGTATAGGCGGTGAAACGGTCAGGATGGGCAGAGGCCAGCTGACTAAAACAGATAAATATGCGCCCACCGCACTGGAATTTTCCTATAGCAATACAGTGATAGATGTCCATCTTGGCGCTCATGACTACGTCCTGATCGCACCGGGAATAGCAGAAGAAGCCTCGGTAAGCGATTCTCCCTATAAAGAGCTGCATTATCATTTAAAAGGGCCTGCCAGCGGCAATGCGACGGTGGCGTTGGTGCTAAACCGAGGCCAGGGCACGGTGAAGATTGATTGTGCCAATAAAGAAGTAGACTGGGTGATTGAGGCAGGTCATTTATCGGGCATCGAACTGCTGGATGTAAAAGAAGGCACTGATGGGCGTCGCCTCACGTTCTCCCGCAATCAGATAAAGACTAACGGCTCCTATCTGAGCGAAGTACTGGCCACCATAGTGATCAGTAAACACGCCAGCACGCAACTGTCTATTCAGCTAGAAAGGGGGAGCATAAAATTAATGACCAACATGCAGCAACAGAGCCAGAGTTATCCTTTCCGTCGCGCTCTGCCTACCCTGGTTGATGGGGGCCATGGTTTGGATTTTTATCACACCCAAGACTACGTAAAAAGATTTGTCAGCAATGCGCCATGGTCTGGCGGCATTAGCCGTTATCTTAAAATAGATAATTTTATGCCGGTGCGGGGAGTAAAAAATGACAACGGTTTTTATCTCAGAGATGACAGTATCTATGTCGATCAACTGGTCTACACTCAAGACACCCAAAATCTGAAATTTAGTCAAGCAAAGCTGATTTTCTACAATGAGCACTATGTTTTATATCAAGGAGATGTGACTGTATCTTCTGCTGATGGAAAAACACATCGCACTATTAAACAGATATTTTGGATCACACTACTCACCGCCAATGTGCCACATCGGATTTATTGCCCAATCCTCCACCTGGTTGATCATCAGGAGCCGGTGCTGGCCGCCTCTGTCATCATTCAAACACAGGTGTTAGAAAAAGCTATCCTGTTTAAGCAACGCTTTACTGATCTGAACGGGCGCCACTTCTTTTTAACCTATCTGATTGATATTTTGGAGACATCCGATAAATTATACCTGCTTGAAGTGCAAGGACTCAGTCCACAGGAAAAAACCAATTTGAGCAGTGACAGCTTAACCAAACTGAAGACATTGATGCAGCAGATGATAAAGCGTCCCGCAGATACCTTCCAGTCGCCATTTGAATGGTGGGCACGGTATTCTCCTCCTCTGAGGACGGTTTCTTCTCTTGGTGGCAGCAAAATTATTCCTGAACTACAACTGCCACAAAGCACCACTCGAATATCGATAGGTGATCGATTGATTTGGCCGATGCTAAACAACTTAAAAGGGATCACAGGGGTGATCACGGCTAATAT
Organism: Candidatus Fukatsuia endosymbiont of Tuberolachnus salignus; assembly: GCF_964030845.1. Lineage (NCBI taxonomy): Bacteria > Pseudomonadati > Pseudomonadota > Gammaproteobacteria > Enterobacterales > Yersiniaceae > Candidatus Fukatsuia > Candidatus Fukatsuia endosymbiont of Tuberolachnus salignus. The sequence goes on along the minus strand of NZ_OZ034983.1, from coordinate 915,886 downwards.
AGACAGCGTGGTGCTGAATAACGGCGATTACCACTGTCATCTGGTGGGTGTCCTGCGGGAGCCCACCACGCTGGATCACGGCTATTTTTGGCAGGCAGTAGAGATTAATAATTACAACCAGTGCCACAGTCTCTATTTTCAACAGGGTGATCAGCAGGCAGAAAGCATTGATCTCATCACCATGGGACTGCAACCATCACAAATAAAACAGGTGACCGACTGCCGGCAAGGGGTACAGCTGTACATGCATGATAACAGCCGCTATTACCTTTATCGCCAAACTGAAGGTGCCAGCCAGCAATGGGCATGCTGTCAAGAAGAAAAAACCTACCTCGGAAAAGCCAACGACCAACAGGGTGTGTGGTTTTGGGATCATTCTTTGGATACAGACAAAAAAATCAGCTATATGCCCGCCACCGACATCAGGCCTGATATGTTTGCCTGTAATACTTTTATCGCCGCCGATCATCCCGCCGTCACGCCGCTGGTTACCAGCACAGTGGCCAACGGAGAAGCAGGTAAATTACCTTATGGCGAAAGTGTCCTTGATGCCAACGTAGCGACCAGTGGCCATCTCAATGTCCTGACCCAGGGCGGGCTGCTGCTAGATATTCATATCGAGAAAAACGCACAAAATCAGCCAACGTTACAACTCGATTTAATCGGCGTCACCAAGGTTTTTACCGACAACTATGCTCAGCATGCTTCCGGTACCCGGGAGGCGCTTGAAGAGGTCTTCACCACTAAGCTCAGTCAGTTAACCTTGCCTGAAATCATCGCCATACCCTTTGCCACCGAAACTTATTGGTATCACCAGGCCAGTAACAGTCTATTTGAGACTGATATTGATCAGCCCTACCTCGGCTTTAATTCAGATCAGCAAACGGCTTATTTTGATGACGGAGACGCACTCTTAAGTATCACATTATCGACAACAGACCAGCAGCTCAGTTCGCTCAGCCTCCCTGAAAGCTATCAGCGTCAGGGAGAAGTCCTGATCTTCAAGGAGAATGAGATTACTGTACCAAGTCATTATCTCAACATTGATGGGATAACTAACTTATTGCTGGATATTCGAGGAGACGGCAATAATGCCTTCACTTTTGAGCCACACTTATTTACCTATCCGGTCATCGGTTTGTTATACGATTATCAGAGAGAATTGATTTGCCTGATTGAAAAGACCATCCGGCGGAAAGAAGTGCTCATGATGCAACAAGCGCAGCAGCTGATCTTGTATATTGGCAAACAATGGCTGGTGATTGATGATGCCTTCGCCCCACTGAAGCCAAATCTTGACAAACTGAAATTTACTTTCACGCGTGATGGTATTCAACTCACCGCTCTGCATTTAGTCAATGGCTATATTCAAACCCTGGATGAGCAAAATATCACTGATCGCGCCAATGCGGGGATCAAGATACCGATATTATTATGGCCTGATATCTGAATATACCCTGCGCCTCAATTAACAGCTTTGAAATCGGAACGTAAAATCATCCGCTTGTTTGTCCTGGAAATAAACTACAGCGATATCAACAAGGAGATTGATGATTTGTAGGCGGTTTCATAAAACGATGAAAAATGAATGCTGTGACGTCATGTTTCGGCGTAAAATTTATTCATCACTGAAAGACATGCAGCAAGACATCGATAAATGGTTATTATTCTATGACAGAAAGCGATCACATTCAGAAGTATTGTAACGGAAAGGCCCTTTGGAAAACCTGGCTGGCATCCAAAGGGCCGCTAGAAGAGAAACAGCTGGATAATTCATTTAAACCATCTGACAAAGTCGGCAGTTTACGTCTGTCAGGTTAAATTTAAGCTACTACATTTTAACATTGATCGATTAATCGCAAATACTTTGTGCTTTTGTATGAGATCTTTATTTCACCCTTAGCTGCCAGTACTTGTTTTCACTTCCCCACCATAGAGGTATGCTGGATACCGGCAGAAAGCGAAAACCAATCGCCGCTAGCGGCTACTGGTGCGCTTTGTGTGCCGCCATTACCAAGCGCATTATAACCCCAAGTATAGACTTTACCATTTCTTGTCAGCGCGGCTGAGTGTTGTTCGCCAGCCGCAACAGCATCCCAAACTGTGTCTGTGCCAACCTGTGTGGGTTCTGTCTTGTCTTTTAGATCACGTAATCCCAACCTGTGATTGGCACCCACTCCCCATGCCCAAAGTGTGTGGTCACTTTTAACAGCAAGGGAGTGGAATACACCAACTATCACGGCTATCCAGTCACCTATGATTTGTTTCGGGATAGTAATCGGATCGCCAATAGTACCGTGACCAGTTTGCCCCTTATCATTACGACCCCAAGTATAGAGTTTGCTGGCGTTACCCTGCGGGTTTTTTGCAAGTGCAGCACCATTAAAGGGACCCATTGTTACAGATGACCACGTTTCCGCTGGTGTTATGATCTGTTGGGGTAATAAGCTTTCAGTGGTAGTACCGTTTCCTAGTTGGCCATATGTGTTATTCCCCCAAGTACAAAGTTGACCTCTCGTGTTAATACCAGCACTAACACCTATAAACGTCCAGCCCACGGCTATTCCGCCAGCACTTACCGTTTCCCAGAAGTCATCTCCGATTCGCACGAAAAGATTACTCGGTGTCTTATTGCCAGTACCCAATTGGCCATTAGCATTGTGGCCCGTAGCATACAGGGAACCATCTTCTGTGAGCTTCAACGTGTGGGCATGACCACAAGACACGAAATGATCAGTAGTATTATTAGTATTTTTAATCAAGACGGGATCTTTGCTTTGTGTGGTGGTTTTGTTGCCATATAGCCCTTGGGCATTATAGCCCCAGGCCCAAACTTCGTCTTTACCCGATATTATCTCGTTGGTATAGCCTTTACTGGATATGTATTTAGCACCATCAGCAATGGGCTTATCAAGTATACTCGGAGTAGCGTAGAAAAATGATCTTCCAAGCTGCTGATAAGCGTTTAAACCGATGGTACACACCTGCCCTGTTTGGCTACCAATGGGGGGACGATGAGGATGCCCTTCTGGGTAGAAGGCGCCTGTTTTTGGTTGAGGTTCTTTTGTATCTTTCTCTGTGTCTTTCTCTGTGTCTTTCTCTGTATCTTTCTCTGTGTCTTTCTCTGTATCTTTCTCTGTGTCTTTCTCTGTATCTTTCTCTGTGTCTTTCTCTGTATCTTTCTCTGTATCTTTCTCTGTATCTTTCTCTGTGTCTTTCTCTGTGTCTTTCTCTGTGTCTTTCTCTGTGTCTTTCTCTGTGTCTTTCTCTGTGTCTTTCTCTGTGTCTTTCTCTGTATCTTTCTCTGTATCTTTCTCTATGTCTTTCTCTATGTCTTTCTCTGTGTCTTTCTCTGTATCTTTCTCTATGTCTTTCTCTATGTCTTTCTCTGTGTCTTTCTCTGTATCTTTCTCTGTATCTTTCTCTATGTCTTTCTCTATGTCTTTCTCTATGTCTTTCTCTATGTCTTTCTCCAATTCTCCGGGTGTACCTTTCCCAGCCCCCTGACAACACGCATCAATAAGTTTATTTATGGCCATGGCTGACATTTGTATGGTTTTAATAATCTCTGGCAATTTATCACAGACTAATTTGCATCCTGAGCTATCGCCGTCAGGAAGCTTGGGATCAGATGGATTCACAGGCGGATTCAGGCTGTCACACAATATCTCCTGCAACACCGGGTTAAAATCTGGCGCACCCGCTGTATGGATATAAGGAGTCCCCCCTGTCTCTTTAGCAAGGCGGCTATATTCCTCTGTCAATACGTCTGTTTCCGCCTTAGTACACGAAGAGGGGCCTTGGTAGGTGTAGACTTTAATCGAATGTTTCTGAGCGCAGGCAATGGCTTCATTGTTCTTTTCTTTTTCAACACTGGTTACTTTGCAACCGCCGCCTTCCAGACCTTCATCACCTAAAACAAAAATCGCGCGAGAAGCGCCTGCAAGCCAGTCGTAATGTGTACAGCAGTCAATCACAGCACGCGCTAAATCTTCCTGAGCCCCTGCGTCTGGTACAGAATTGACATCCCGCGCTTGTAGATTTTTTATATCAATACCGAGAGCGGTAAGGTAATCGGACAAGGACTGATCGAACTTTGTACCTGCCCAGGTACCCTGAATGCCAAAAAAACGAGAGCGTAGTTGCGACGGGCATTTTTTCTGTGCTGCATCAAGAGAAGTATTAAAATTGTCACTAAGCGCTTGGGCCTGATCCCTCATTGAGCCGCTCGTGTCAATGATGAACACGACATCAAGCGCAGAGCCAGAAGCTGCTTTTCTTGCCATAGCAGGCATTGTGGGTGAAGTCTCAGTCTGTATTTTATCCACAGTAGTTTCCTTAGAAAAATATATTATTTAATTTATTAGCCTATATTGACAATAACCAGGTGCTCATAATTAATATTTTATGTAACTTTAGGGCAGTGATTTTATTTTTATAAAATTTATATAACAACATTAAAATTTAAAATTTATATATTATAAATTAAATGGCTTTAATTTAAATGTCATCATGTGAATTTTTATTAGCAAGCTCTGACTGTATCGGTTCTGTCGCATTAAATTTTCATACCTGGCGTTTAAGTTTGAGAAACATTGAAGAGATGATGATAGTGACGACATTATCTAGAGTAAAAATGTATTACTTAAAATGGGAGAGGGTTTTTTAATGAGATGTTAGATGGCTTTTGCCCATCATTGCATTAATTAATAACTAACACCAACAATAAAATGCTTTTTTATATTTTCTGATTTGTTTTCTTATTTTATTAAAATGAGTGCAAGACCCCCTTTGTGGTCCTCTATTTGTTTTTGGAATGAGATTTCAACAAATGAGGACCGCAAGGGGATACACTCTGTAACGCAGAATTGGCAGCAGGTTATATAGAAAAAATATTCTATTCTAATTACAGCATAAAGATGAATCGTGTCGTATACTTATGTTAAATAGTATTCAGTATGTAATCAAAATTACACCGTACCGCTATACAAGAGGTCTACCCATTTTTTGACACCAGTACCGAATCAGGTATGGCAATCTCACTGTTTGCTTCTGTGCCCTCTTTAATCGTTTTTGTGTAGTGGCTCACTAATCTCTGCAAATCCGTTTCATGCCGCTGAAAAGAAAATTTCACCTTGTTAAGGCCGGTTTTACTCGGCGTAAAGGCATCGCTAATGACTAGCCATTGTTTTTTAACAGCGGGGTTGCCAATCAACAAATAGAGCTGCTGACCCTGTTGCATCATTGACACTGCTTGCGGGGTGTCGTCAAGTTTGCAATCCAATTGCCTGTTATAAGCAAGCAATATACCGATCACTGGGTACTGAAATTGTTTTGGCTCAAAAATAAAAGTATTACTTGCCGCTTGCCGCATCTCTATCAATAAATTTGACACACCATCAATGTTTAAATAATAGCCGGGTTGAGTTATTTGATCAGCATTCAAGATCAAGACGTCACCTTGACGGCTGTAGCGACCGGGTTGAACAATATCTCTAGTATCCGTGGAATAAATTCTAGCTCCCGATGAAAGTGTTTTCCGCGATGATTCGATGCGGATAAGTAATTCATGGCCATTTCTCGTAGAGCTAAAATACGCCCTGTTTTTATCGTTATTACCGCCTAAATAGGGCGCATGAGATCCCGTAACGAATAAGGTTTGATTTTTGGGTTGATACCAATCTGTTTGATTGTCAAAAGGCATCGCTATTATTTCAGGCAATGTCAACTGACTAAACAGGGTAGCAAACGCTGTTTTTATCTTATCTTCATCGTGTTGGTATGTGCCGGTAAATCGGGTCGTCACTCCGATTAAATCAAGTTGAAAAGTTGGCTGACCTTGCGGTGCCTGTTCTACCTGGATAGCCAAAACAAGCCCACTGCTGGTTATAACATTGAGGTTGCCACTGCTGGCAACACTGGCTTCGATAATCTTTTCTCCACGAGGGAGTTTACCCTTTTCACCGTTAGCTAAAACACTGGCAAACAGTGGGATAGCCGTATTGAGTAAAGGATCGATGCCTCTCACAGCGTCGCAGGTAAACATCTGAGGCGTTATATTTTCACCTGGCAGATAGCTAATGGTTTTCTCTGCGGTTATCGGGCTATCAAGCATCCACACCCCCTGTTGATTATTAGCCGTGCCAAGATAGATTTTGTCTTCTTTACAAAAAATAAATTCTGCATTGATACTAGGATGCCGCGCGGAAAGCCGCCTTATACCATCGGTGCCAAGCACCCCCCCTTTGAGGACATTGCTCGAAAGGTAATAACGCACTCCATCATGAGTATTGAGGTATACCCCTTGAGGGGCGCTGCTCACATCCTTTATCTGATTTTTTGCAAGCTGTATATTGGTTAACTCAACCTTTTCAGCTTGCTGATCACCACGCTGCAGGTATAAGGCGTAGAACTGGTTGTAATTATTGCGTTCTGTTGCTTCCCAAAAATAATAATGATCCTCAATTTTATTACCTGGCACTATACCAACAAGGTGAAAGTGGTAATCGTCGGTTTTAGCAAAATCTGATGCCTCTATACGGGCAGTAACCGTCCCTGTAATCCCCTTTACGCTGCTTGGCATTGGCCATATCAGCCTATCACCGATGGCGATAATCGTCGTGTTTTGTGGCAGCTGTAGTCTCGAGATAACGGCAATATTTTCCTGTAAGGAGGAGGTAAATTTTAATGGTTCAGGGATCGCGTCGATCATTAAGGTTTTCAATTTGTTTAGGCTGTCACTTTTTAAATTTTCCATTTCTGTGCCAGATAATCCTTGTACTTCAAGCAAATATAATTTATTTTCCGTATCTGTAGTATCAATCAAATAGGTCAAAAAGAGCTGTCGACCTGTCATATCAGTAAACTGTTGCTTAAACAAAATGCCTTTTTCTAACACCTGTGTCTGCACCATAGAAGAGGCCACCGTGACCTCTTGCTGATGATCGACCAAGTGTACGATCGGGAGGTAGATCCGATATGGCTGGTTAGCCGTCAACCCTGTGATCCAAAATATCTGCTTCAAGGTTTCATTGTCTCGCTCATTACCCTTAATCAAGATCACATCACCTTGATACAAAACATATTTATCATTGTAAAATACCAACTTTGCTTTACAAAACTGTACGTACCCTGTGTTTTGGGTATAGACGATCTTATCGACCTCGTTGAGATAAAAGCCGTTGTCATTTTTGCTACCATCGGGCATAAAATTATCTATTTTGAGGTAACGGGTGATACCACTGTACCACTGTGCATCGGTAACACATGTTTTTACCTCGGTAAGACTATGTGCTCTTCTATTTGTTGGCGCAGGCAATGCGTAACGAGCAAGATAGCGGCGGCTATCCTGTTGCATAGTCGTTTCTAATGCTATTGCTCCTCTTTCTAGCTGAATACGCAATGGGGTGTGAGTTCTATTGCTAATGGCGATAGTCGCGATCGGCTCATCCAGGTAGGTACCGTTTGTTTGCAGCTTCTTATAGGAAAAAATCAGTTTTCGACCATCAGATCCTGCTTTTTCATCCTGTAATTCAACATCGGGCAAATGGCTAGTCTCAATGATCCATTCTACTGCCTTATTGGTACAATCAATCTTTACTGCACCCTGCCCTCTGTTTAACACCAAGACGATTTTAGCCTTACCACTTGGGGAGGCTTTGAGATGATAGTGAAACTGGCGATAGGGTGAATCGGCCAATGAGATATCTTCCGTTATCCCTGGCGCAATCAACGCGTAGTCATAAGCACCGAGCAGGATTTCTACCTCTGTGGGTTGATAGGAAAAGGTCAATTCGGTAGGAACACGCGTATTATTTTGCGTTATGTTAATTGGGTTTCCTCGAGCACCACTATCTAGAAAAGGGTCTCTAACGATAAATGCATGAGATTGCTTTGAATTAAAATCCCTCAAGGCAGCAAAATCCGCCGTAGTATTAACGGTATCACCATTGATAACGCTATAAGCCGGTGTCACTGTGGCAGCAGTGGTCATCGGTAACATCATTGTTCTCGTTTTACCCGCATCATTGCGCAGTGAAATGGCTGTTTTTAATTTCTGTTGATCATGTAACGGATAGGAATTAATAGGTGTGGGGGAGTGCAGTGTGGGTATTATTTTCAATCCCTGCGGGTCGAAGACAACAAAAGCATTAGCGGGATCCTGCAGATTGAGCGTTTTGATAACGGCGCCCTGATAAGGGAGCAAGACACCTTTTTCGAGCTTAAAACCTCCATTTTCCCAACCCGCTTTCATCTGGTTAAAATAATTGCCGATAATTTTGGCTTTCTCTAGCGCGTCTGCTGCCGCCACGAGGGCCGTGCCGACCAGGTAGCGCATCCCGGCAAGGAGTAAGCCTATCGGCAACAGAACAGCAGACAATAAGGTGGCACCGAGCACGCTGGCAACGATAAAACCTAACGACAATCCCAGACTGATACTACCGAAAATAATTTCAGCACGAAAAATACGCTCTTGTGCCTCGTTTTTAGCCAGATGATATTCGGTACTACTGAGGGTAATATCTACGACGTCGAATACCGGCCCTAGCCACATGATCTTGCCACCAAAAGATCGCAAACCACGAGAAAAACTGCCAATCGGGCCTTTAGCCAGCGTACTTTTCATGCCCAGTTGTATTTTATTTTGTGCAAAATTACCCAAGGTGATCGCATCACCGGTGACACTGTGCGCCACTTCTGCCATCGAAACATAGGTATGTACTTGTAGCGCTTGCGCCAAACCGTCATTGCCTTCGACAGTGATGCCATTTTTTACCCAGCCCCAAATAGCCAGTATGGAAAAAAGGCTACTTGTACTCATGCTGGCGACATCTAGTCGACCTAAAGTAGACGTACCCTGCATTTTAAGACGAGGCTTATCGTCATGCAGTTCAAAGTATTCGTTCAACAACCTGTTCTGACGATCCAAATCCTGCTTTGCTCGCGCGAAATGAGTATTGCGGGTTTTCAATATTTCCTTTTTATACGGATTGTTGGGGTCGACATAGGGAACACTAAATTCTTTGGTGGTAGTGTCATAGTCGATTGCCGATAATAAGGGTATCCAGGTTGTTGGTAGTGGCGCTGCAGTCCTGCCCCCTGCTATTTTTCGTTGATTCTGTGCCAAATTTCTGATCGCGTGATCAGCCTCTAAGAGCTTTAACGACTGTCGCACCCAATTGAAAACCGTTGGCAATATTTTTCCCTGACTAGATAGCAACTGTACTTTAGCGACATAATCATAATCATCACCCTTTAAGCCGATATATTGACTGGATAAGGTATCGATATCGGCTTTAGCCAGTGTTTTATATTGCCTATCGCTAACACTGTACAAATAGAAGGAGAATGCTGTTGTTGTGGTTGACATTGAAGAGGATGTGGAGTCATTACAGAGTGCTCTTAAGCTTTGTGTCAATGTGGCAAGATTTGTTTTTACCTGTTTTTGCGCTGTTTCTTGGGATAAATTGTAAGTCACTTTACTTATTCTTCCTTTTTTAACCATTTTCTCGATGAGGATAGCGTCAATATCTAGATGAATAACCGTGATCGGGCTACTCCCTTTATGTAGAAGCAGTTCATTCGCCATTGAGGAACTGCTGATATCCGCATGGAAAAAATCATAAGCAATTTGCTGAACACGTGTGCGCATCATGGCAAAGTACTTTTTTTGATTTACCTCAGAAAAAGAAGACAATACCCGTTTTAATTGTTGTTTTGCTGTTTCCTCTAACACTATCTTCTCTATCCAGGTGTTAACATTATCGTGATATTTGGACTCGATTAGCGCTTTTTGTAATGCATCAATTTGATAAGGATCTTTATCTATCACCATCACACGATGAGGACCATCAGCCATCGCCGCTAACAAAGCCATGGGTCCGGCATTAATAACCGTATTACCGCTACTGTTTGCCAGGAGTTTTTTACCTATGTCTATATCTACGACCCCTTCAAGGCGTCTTTGCGCTTTTTCACTAATGATCACGCCATCTTCGTCACGCGTATTGATCTCAATGGGGCTAAACAAACCAAAACGTTTGAAATCATTGTGGAAAACTTTTGTCCTCGCCGACAGACTTTGTTCAATGGGGAGTCGCTGATATTTAAGACGCCCTCCTTCTTTGTAGATTTCAATTCTTCCATCAGTACTACGAGCCAGCCTGGATTGGTAGCCTCTCTCTTCTAGCTTGGCCGCGGTATGATCACCCTTGATCGAAATCCACTTTTGTCCATTATTATCGACGCTGACATAGCCTTCACGTACTGTCATTTTTTCCAGGTTGACTACAGTAGATAAATCGTCAAATAGCTTTTTCGCCGGACCATCGCCTAATAGGTGAGTGCCTACTGCGGTGTTTTCTGCGCCTTCTTGAAATTGACAAGCGACGACACTGACCTTGGCAACGGTTTGATGTTCGACCAGTAGCCCGTGGGTCAACAAGATATCTTTTATTGTTTTATTATTGTTTTCAAAGAAACGCTTTAAATAAGAAGCATGACCGACCAGAATGATACGTAAAATTTCACCGTGTTTTTTAACGACCTCACCAGGATCAACGGTAATTAAATTTTGTGCTACCTCATGGTAACGGTAGAGTGAACTGATTGCTCGATTTTTTCTGTTTAGTGCCATAGCGCTAGCATTAACGGCTAAATCCTCGGTAAATTGAATCACCATTTGCCGAGTATAACGACTGTACCCCGTCGAGCTCTGATGGCTGTTAATCGTCGACGTAAAAGCAAATCTTTCTTTGCTAGCAATCATTGAAGGACCAGGATCGGCGTTTTCTGCTACCGTATCGGCGGTAATACCTTTAATATAGGGCGCAATAAGAGGTAAGAATGGGCTTTTTTTGAATGACGAACGGGTATCGCCAATCGCGGATTGTATTTGTTGCACGAAGACATCATGGTAGCCACTTTCGCCGACCAAGCGCTCAGTAATTTGATTGTAAGAGGGGTTCCTCAATGTTTCATAAGCGTAAGCAGTGAATTCATCAGCAGAAATATTTAAACCTTCCGTTTTAAGTCGGAGATCTATGCTACTCAATGTAACCTGAGACAATGTATTTCCATATTGAATATCAGGAAACTGTTCCATCACTTTTTTAATTTTTTCTTCCCGAGAGAAAAGTGCGTTGATAAACAAGCTGCCTTTTTTAGCAATAACAATATCCAGGCCTTTTGTATAAGCTGCTCCTAATAAAGGATCGAGTTTTAAATTTTTAACCTGATCAAAGCGATTCTCTGTCTTGCTATCCACATTAATAAATATGCCACCATACTCTTTCAACACAGATAGACAGACAGTATGAATAGCCTGTTGTCGGTTGGCCGTTAAAATTAGCCTGTCCAGATAAGGTGTATTGAGGGCATGATCAATAGTGACTTTTTTATGCTCAATAATAGCGTCATCATTTCTATGGTGACTTTCTAATCCTGAGACCAATTGGTTGGCGTTATGAGTACTGGTACGGCTAATTCTATTTATCTCATCTTCATTTGAGATGAGTGTTTTTAGATAATTTTTTAATTCAATCGCCCTAATTTCGTCTATTTTACTCTGACTGATTGCAAACATTCTTAAAAAATCGGGTAAACTGGCCTGTTCAATATTTCTCCTTTGGTTTGGCGTCAGTGTATGTGTTCTTAGGTGATCGTAGAGGGTGTCGCTTCGAAAACGTTCCGTTTTAATATTGATCGCTTCCAAGATACGCGTATAGCTGTGTCTTCTTTTATTCAGCATCAGTGTTTCTAATGTTTTTGTAAACTGATAGTCATAATTGACTAGCGCGTCATTTAACTCAGTACCCACTTTTGTTTGCAATGTATCGGAAATTTCAACCGCCAGGTTAAAAGAATCGTCGGTCCAAATGTAGATAGTATAATCGGGATAGGCGGTAGCCCAGGCGTTGATATCGGTATGTCGATAGGTAGAGTTCGTTTCTGTGAGAAAGAAATGCAGAATTTTTTCTTCGCTGGCCAAAGGGATCCTGATCGTTTTTATACGTTCCAAAATGCTGTCTTTAATATTTTTTGGCGCATCAAACCAGCTGTCATCATTCACTTCTTGCAATAGTTTGATCAGGTGTTTCATTTCTTCACCCGGTGATGATGTGAACTGAGTTCTCCGGTAATTTTCTCGCAGGGTTTTAAATGCAGTGATCCTTGTTTCTTCATTAAGTCCTATTTTTTCCTGCTGGTGAATCCAGGTATTCAGTGCGGTGATAAGATCTTGTTTTTGCATGATGTTTTTCCTAGGATAAAGAGCGAGTGGCACTGTTATCGCCTGCTTTTTAAGCATTGCAAAAGTTGGCCCAAATATTGCTTACTTGATTTTGGCACAACTTTTGCTTAAACACTAGGATTTAATATAAAGATCAACGGCTCGTGCTATACAACTAAGCATCAAGCAGCAGGAAACCGTTATGCTGCGGCGCTAATGCACTGAAATTGACCGTTGGCGCCGATCCGGATCCCCGATTATCGAATGACCCCATGGTCTCCACGAGCTGCGTGGTATCGTATCGGGAAATCGTCTCTTCACTGCCTCCGAGAAAATAAGGCCTTTCTGTGCGGCAAAAAACCGAATAATTTTCCAGATCACTGCTTGCAGGCTGAGATGTCACCTCCGGTCTCTCTGCCAATAGCTGTTGACCATTCCAATACAAGATCGCTTCATCTTGCCTGATACTATCGATAATGCGCACCCTTTGTGGTGTCATCCTGTTCAACCAGGTCATTAATGGAGATAATTCATCAACGATATTTTCTTGTAGCTGCTGAAAAAAAGTATGCTTATTGCGCGCGTGAGTACGGTAATGTTGACTGTCGCTTAAGACGATGCTCAGTGGCTGATGGGCAGGTTCTGGCTGCTGATTCGGACTGTATTGATAGCGAAGCTGGACAAGGGGTTGTCTGTTGCTGTCATACATAATTGTTTTACTGCTAATAACATGAAGACCCTGTTTATCGTCAGCGAGAGTCGAGCCAGCAGGTATATCGATGTGCTTACCATGGCTGGTATAAAGCCTAAGATCAGGATGAGTTAGATCAGTATGACTATCGATGACCAGCCAGTTTTGTCGGGCTATATCAAACATCCCTTCGGCCTGCTGATTACTCTCATTATTATTGACATAAAGTGGGACGTATGCGCCCACCTCAAATCGTACTGGACCATTCAATGTGTAGTGCCCGAGTGTATGCGCAATTTTTGCCGCGTTATCGCCCTGCAATACGTCTCGACTCTCAGCGTACAACGACAGCCCCCATTTTTGTGTAGTTTCTCCGGGTACTGGCGGAATTGCTGTCAGCTTGAATGTGACCTTGGGCAGATCATTTCTGTGCAAAAAAAGTGTGGTATTGGGAGAAGCACCCACTATCTCTGTACCGACATGAGCAAAGACACTGAGGGGGATCGCGGGAAATGCCGATAAATCGATGGTGTCGGTGTTATCTTGCACTATGACAGCCAACCGTTTATCGTCACCCTTTTGGGATAAAATAAATTGATGACCACTGCTTTCGTCTTTCCACTGTACCTTTTCAAAATATTGTGAACGCCCAGACCACGTCAACTCTGCCCGTTGGCTTTTGAAGTGTACCGGTATCATTTGGCTTGATCGATCAATGACTTCATACAGTTGCCACAGGGTATCCCGCTGGACAATCTCGTCGAATAGCCGGTCTGAGAAGAGGGAAAAGGGTTGCATGTAATGGTCATTGAGCTCTACAACGATCTGCTGATAGCGATCCTTTTCTGGCCTATCAGGAAAATAACGGTAGTGCAGTTGAGTGATGGCATCCTGTTCCTCTTTTGCCTTCACCGTACCATCAACATAAAACCCTTTCTTTTCGTTATCGTAAGCGATAAAGGCTTCACCAGGGGGCAAATCAACCCTCTCGTAAGAGACATAAGCTTCATCAGGGGGCACAGGATACAGAGAAACATCATAGGGCAGCGTGACAGTAGCCCCGTTAATATCACGAGTGACATAGGCAGGCTCACCGGTTGGCAAATTAATCCTCGTACTGTCACTCCCGTAGAGGAAGGTGACAACAGCATCATTAATATCACGGGTGACGTACTTCACACCAACACGCAAGGGAAGGGTGACAAAGCTACCGTGAATATTGCGGGTCTCATAGCCCGGGCCTGTAGGCAAATCGACGCTCGTACCCTCACCGTTGCAAGGAATGATAGCCACGGCACCCTGAATATCACGGGTGATATATTCAGCATCCGGCCGCAAATAAACGTGTTTACCCTCACCCCTATAGAGAGTCGTGACCTTCTCACCGTCACGATGATTCCCCTGACTTATGGCTTGCCAACGCTGAGTCGTTAATTCAAGGGATCCCCTCGCCTCTTTTCCCTGCTCAATCTGGATATTCAAATATATTTGCGGTGCGACAACAAATCGCGTTGGATCGTTGAAATAGCGCTGCACTGTTGCCTGAATGACGGCTAATTTATCGCCAGATAAGGCATTTAAATTATCCACTGCTAATGTCAAATTAAATTTTTGTTTTTCTGCCGTGGATTTTATTAACGAAGTCAGTGTCAATGTCACCCCAGGTAATGCTAATAGACGCATATTCAGTACAACACTGCCGGGCAATTCGCCCGCAATCGCGATTTTCCTATTACCTAACGTCAGCTCCCATCCTGCCGAGACTTTATGTAACCCCAACTTTTGGGCATGCTCCTGTTGCGCAGCCGTTATTTCTGCCTTCTCTTTTCTTTGGGTGGACACAAAGATGGCTTCAACTCTAGCAATGGACGCGCTTGGTTTAACCCTCAGGTTGGTCACATGCTCCCCTGCTGCCTCCAAACGTTGGATCTCTTCTCTTACCGTATCGTCATCAAGCCTAAGCTCTCTTAACGCTGAGATCATTTCCTGGTACCCCATCTCCCTTTCGCGTATTTTCTGCAATGTTGACCACACTTTTTCTCTGTGAACAACAGTCGCTAACTTATCGGGAGTGATATCTACTACCCAGCGCTCGCTTTGTCGTTTTTTATTTTCACGGCTCGGTTCGATAGCAATCTGTCGAGCGTCATCGGGGAGATCAATAAAAGTCGTTCCCCCACCCCCCTGAAACTGGTAGGTTAAAAGGCTTGCATAGGCTGCATTGGCGATTGGTGTGGGCAACTGATCATCTCTAAGACCGTAATGATCCTGGCCTGGAATGGCCTTAACCTCTTGTGTCTCTTGAAAAGAAATATAACGCGTCCCCTCATCCAATTTTATGCTGTATTGTGTTGGAAGAGGATGGAATACCACGGTGTTGACCGCATTAAAACCGCCTATTGTGAAGGGGAAGTGGCCCGTACGAGCATAGTGCTCAGCGAATTTATTGAATATCTCTTTTCCCTCTAAACTCCCATACGCCCCCGTATCATGCATAAAGTTATAATGCCCATCCAAAGCGGCGGACAATGACAGTAGGGTCGTAGGTTTGAGAGTGACAGATTGTTGATAGCGTACTCCTGTCTCAAAACCAAAAGCTGGATAGGCACTTATCGACTCCGCGTGGCGAGTAGTGTGTGTCCGATCGACAGAAAAACGAGGGATCCCTATATCTGCCACCTGCACGAAAAGTTTCTCTCCACGTATCACTATCTCTTTTATCGGTACATAGGGTTCAAGATAGATAAAATTAGGGTGATTACCATCCACTTGCGCAACTTCCGTCGTTGTGATCGCTTGTTTCGAAATTGAGTGACGGAAAGGGGCGACGACCTGATCTAATTCGATTTGGTAGTGTGTATTATTATAAGTAATGGCTTGAATCCAGGCGCCCACACCTATCATGACGCCGGCAAAAGGAATGCTAAGCGGCCCGAGTATGGTCATGGCCGTCGCAGCAGCAGGAGAGACACTGGCAGCAACACCTAACACCGCCAGGCTGGTATCAGCTAACAATTGTATGCCCGCCAGTGCCGCTCGAGTAATGGCAAGATCTTTTTGCGCGCCAGGGGGTATCTCTTCCACCATCATAATGGCATCAACAAAATTGATGATATCAACCCCAACACTGATAGCACTGCCTGCATGGGTAATGGGTGTACCGCCAAGTAATCGAGACAGCATGCTCTGAGCCTTACTCCCTGCCCCTCTCAATACTTGTACTGTTTTGACAAAGGTGTAGACATCCTGCCCTATACCATGAAGTATTTGAGCCAAATTACTGATGTTGACGAACTGACTCCAAAGTGAGCCAGAATTTTCATGTTGATTCGACAAAAAGTGCATGGCAATAAATGCCACATTCATTGTCGATGTGCCCTCTACATTAGCAATCTCCGGTGCCAGCCCAGACATTACGCTAGACATCCGGGTAAAAACATCGCTCTCGCTGATTACCTGCCTTTCAAGAGGTTTTTCTTGCCCTTCTTGAACAGTAGAGACAAAAGTGAGTTGTGTTTTACCGTCCTCTGTTGACTGCAATCCTTTGAATCGATAGTGCCCGCCCTCACTATTTAACGCTGAATTTAACACTGATGTATGCCGCTCAATTTCGGCAGAAACAGTCCTCTCTAGCGACGCCACCTCGGCGGCCTGACGCGCAGATTCCGTTTGTTGAATTAACAGCGCATCCGATGGCGTAATAACCGAGTGCTGCGTAGCCTGTGTCGCAGTGAGCTTGGTAGGATGCGTTGGACTCCGTGGCACAGTCATGCCGGTTACGGTGACTAGTTCTTTTGCGGCATTCCAACGCAAGAGTAATTTATCCTCTCTGATTTTATGGTGCCAGTGGTCATCTTCTGAACGTGTTAATCGTTGGCCTGAGGGTTCGACCTCCACTTCTGTCCGGTACGCGCCGATATTTGCATAGAGTCCCTGATGAGCCAGTGCCTCAGCAAACTGCCGTGCATAACCACCGGTCTGTTGTGCATAGTCGGTCAGTGAACATCCCACTAACGTGATAGCCGCCGGTACACGCTTTTTACCATATTGAACCTCAAGATAATTAAGCGCCTTTTCCATCCTAGTCGCCAGCTCGGTTGGGTTGCTGCCGCCGAGCGTCTGATTATCTCTTTCGGCAACACCTTCACGACCATGGCCTACCGTCAGAATGGGGGAATCACTGTTCAAAATACCCGGGTCACCCTGTCTCAAACGTATTTCGCCTTCAGCACCGATATCAAATACGACGCGATTGCCGGGATCCTTATTAAACAATCTTTCTGCTGCATCTATGGCTTGTGGATCGTTTTCAAGCACAAAAATGGCTTTACTCTTTGAACGGGCGAGCCTCTCTGACGGTGCCACCATTGTTGTCCTGCCCCATTCGCTGCTATTAAACGGCTGTGCCGGACGCCTATGCGCAGACAATCCTCTTCTCTGGTCAGCAGAAATTCCTAAACGAGAAGGAATATCGTCAAGAACCTGCAATTGTCCTACTGACTGGATCTCCAATGCAGGTAGCCCTAGACGCAGGGCGATACCGGGTAAGAAGCCTGTTTCTGATTTACTGGAGAGAAGATAATGTTGTGGATAGACTGCGATGAATTTTTTACTTTTGAGTCTTGCTACCTCTGTCTCATTCACATATCTTTTTTGAAGTTCACTTTCCGGTTGGTCTAGTGGTGGTAAAACAACAAGAGTGATACCTAAATCACGGGCGTTCAAGCATAACTGTCCCAGGCTAGTATAGAGCTTTTCCTCAGGCAATCTTCTCAGTCTCTTCATGAAAAGATCAATTTCACTCGACGAAAACAAGGTAAATTTGTCTAACGAGAGATAAATTGTCGTGACACCCTCTGTTTTGAGTCTACCCATGGAGTTGCGAATGTATCGCAGATTGGATTGATATTGAGCATCATCCTTATAGCCCAGCAACAATCTTTTATTTCCCTGTCCTAGCGTTGCAACCACTTGATGGACATTTCTTTGTTCGACAAGCCGTTGGTTCAACGCTTCCCGTGCTGCTCCCGCATACTGCCTATCCCACTGAGTTACCGCCGATGTCGGATGGTGAAGGGAGGCATCATACACGCTTTTTATCTTCGTAAAACGCGCGCTAGCATCCACTGATCTCTTCAACTGGTCAATCAAAAAAATCATAGAGTCTGATTGAAAAGTTTGCGATAAACGGGATACCCATTGATAGCATTCAACCGCCAATGACAGATTATCTTTTGCAAAATGCGTGATTTTCTCTATATCAGACGACTGCATCTGCGTAATAAAGAGGGCGGTATCAATTTGCCTCTCCAGTACTTGCAAGGCATTATAACGCCGGTGATCCTGACGGGCGGCGATTGTATACTTCGCCATTAGGCCTTTTAAGCTAAAAGCAGCGGTAAGTTGTTCAGTACCGGATGTAGAGTGTAGTCTGTCGAGAGCATCAATAATGGCTTGATACGACGGACCAATACGTTTACCGGGCACCGCTGCTCTTTCTCGCAGGTGACGGCTCAACATCACAAATTCAAACTGACCGGTCTTTTGTTTTAGGCGACTTTCATGGCGTTTGAGAATAGCGACTAGGGTTTCTTTATGGGGAGGGGTAAGCGTTTCTGCGTTCGACAGGGCGTCACGGTATACGCTATCTAACCTGTCATTATTACGGCGAATACCGGCTAGCTGTTGCACCATATTGTCATTTCCTTGACGTATAGCCTGCATCAAGGCCTCAGCCGAGTCATCTCTAGCTTGAAACTTTAACAGCTCTTCCACCAAAGCGGGATCGCCTGACAATACCGCACTTAGCAAAATAGAGTGGGTGTTTGGCCGCAAACTTTTTTCGTTCGGATCCACCCCAGCCTGCAGCAGCTGCCTCAGTGTTGCCAATTCTTTATGTTTAATCGGATAGTAGAGCAAGCTATGTTTGTCTGACGGTTGATAAGCTTGCCAGGCATGTTTCGATAATAACCGAGATATCACCGAACTTAGATTTACGTCCAGCACGACCACTAACGGATTCCTGGTCGTTTCATAGTGACTTTGTGTGAGATGGATATTCCGTTTTTTGATCAATCTACTGGCCATCTCCTCATCTTTAGCTTCGATGGCATATATTAGCAATTGGCCCAGTACATAAGCATATTTCTCGGATGTTTTAACGCTGGGTAGCTTATCTTCCGTACCCTCCTCGGTGAAGAGCCTATCAATAATATTACCACTATTATTGATAGCATCAGCATCGGCCGCCGCTCGGCGTATCTGTTGGTAAATAATCTGCAACAAATTTGGGCCAAATTTGATATCCAGGGATTGCCAATATTTGAAAAAAACGCCTATATCAGTGAGGACCATCGAATGCAACATATCAGTGTTAATGTTGTTAGCCAATTCACCATCAGGGTACAAGGAGAGCTTGTGGAATAGAATATCTTTAGGTTTTAAACGATTAAACCAATCAAGATGACCTGTTATATAGTCGATGCTGGCTTGAACACCCAATTTTGAGAAAAACTGTTGGAGTTCTGTGGGAGTCATTTTCACTAACAACGCGGGAGGAATTTCAGCTAATGCTACTCCCGCGAGATCTGTGGTTAAAATAATATCGATCAAAGGGTTGAAGCTTAACCTATTGAACCAATCAAGGTGACGCGCTGTATAGTCGATGCTGGCTTGAACACCCAATTTTGAGAAAAACTGTTGGAGTTCTGTGGGAGTCATTTTCACTAACAACGCGGGAGGAATTTCAGCCAATGTTATCCCCGCGAGGTCTGTGGTTAAAATAGTATCGATCAAGGGGTTGAAGCTTAACCCATTGAACCAATCAAGGTGACGCGCTGTATAGTCGATGCTGGCTTGAACACCCAATTTTGAGAAAAACTGTTGGAGTTCTGTGGGAGTCATTTTCACTAACAACGCGGGAGGAATTTCAGCCAATGTTATCCCCGCGAGGTCTGTGGTTAAAATAGTATCGATCAAGGGGTTGAAGCTTAACCCATTGAACCAATCAAGGTGACGCGCTGTATAGTCGATGCTGCCTCGAACGCCCAATTTTGAAAAAAACAGGGAGATATCTTTCATGCTGCTGACTTGTAAATATTTAGGATCAATGCCACCCAGTCGCGGATCGGTTTCGGTTATCTGCTCAATGCCATAAATCAGTTGCTGGTAAGTCACCTCATCCACATATTTTACGAGATCGGCAAGGGTAGGCTGGCTCACTTCACCTTCCACCTCCTGCCAAAATAGATTACCTATCCGCTGGAGTCTCTTACCCTCTACTTCACTGGGTCCCCAATTTAGCCAAGTGATCTCCGGGGGTAAAAAAGAGAGCTGTTTGGCAATCTCAACTTGTAGCCAAAGGTGATCCTGTCGTAACCGATATCTACCTGGGCTATCAGGCAGTTCTTCTATCAAAGAGCCAGAATATATTGCTTTATAGCTTGATTTAAGGCCTGATAGTATGTCTGGTATCTGTCCCCATTCAGTTGCATCACCAATAAAACTACGGAGATTATTCAGATGATCTGTAGCCAACTTAGCCGTGATGCTATAGGGTGTGAGAGCTTGCTGTAGTGCATTTTGACAAAGTTGGCGATTTTCCCTGCTAATAGTGATGTTTGCAGAGAATGGATCTTCAATAGGATCAGAACCGAATGTTGGACCAAAATGATTCCAGTATCCATTAAAGGTATGTATATCACCCTGTGAGGGGATAGTACGGCCACTGGTAAATTCAGTT
This sequence comes from Candidatus Fukatsuia endosymbiont of Tuberolachnus salignus, assembly GCF_964030845.1. Taxonomy (NCBI): domain Bacteria; kingdom Pseudomonadati; phylum Pseudomonadota; class Gammaproteobacteria; order Enterobacterales; family Yersiniaceae; genus Candidatus Fukatsuia; species Candidatus Fukatsuia endosymbiont of Tuberolachnus salignus. The sequence goes on along the minus strand of NZ_OZ034983.1, from coordinate 895,225 downwards.
ATTACAGCACGGGCTATCACATATTTACACGCCGAAAAATTATCCGATAATTCACCTGCATAGCCAGTCAACCTTAGCTTGGTATCCATGATATAGCTATATACACCGGGGCCACAAAGTTTAACTTTTATTGCAAGTTCCCGAATTTCATCCAATTTTGTTACAGTAGGAACCGGCGTCATTTCCAGAAGAGATTGAGCAATCTTTTCTATATGTTCTTTTGCTTTATATAGGCTATGAAGGTGAGCCGGATCGACGTTTTCTGCAAACAGATCCATTCTAAAATTACTGAACATATTTTCTACTGTAGTCTGACCATTTCCACCTTCGAATCTAATTGGATTCTGTCCTTGATTCAGGGCATGTTGCTTATAAAAATCAATGATGATCTGAATAGCATGTTCATACTCTTGTTGAAACTTAAGATAATTGGCTGAAAGTTTAAAGCCAGCAACCTCAGCTGAGGTTTTTCCTCCGTAATAGGCGCGAAGATTAATATCTGAAGAAGCCTCCGGCTGATTACTTCCTGTAGCCTGATCACTGTTTTGCATAATAATTACCCTGAATTAAATTAAATAGAAAGAAACCGTCTTTATTTTATATTATTATTAATCACTCATTTTTTTAAAAATAGTTATCCTTTTAAAAAGAGGAAATAACACCGATAAATAATTTATATATGCTTAATAAATAGACCATTGACATTAATAAAAGTATAAATGAAAATTATATTAAATAATAAATTAAAAAAATTATATTTACTTACCGTCTGCTAAATTAATACAAATAAGCTACCATCCTGATGGTCAACCGTTACGGTTATAATTTTCCGTGCGCGCCCATCGCACCTAAATTAATGAACTGAACGTTGGTCGTCTCATGTTACCGTATAGTCGCTCTAAAATATTTAATTTGAAGAGTAATGAGTAATGAGCAAAGAGCTAAGATTATTTTTTCTTTACATAAACCAAATTATTATCATTTATCAAACACTCCCAACCTGTAGCATCAGAAAGATAAACAAGGGATTTTTTAAGCTTTTGCTTAAATGTCTTTTCAGCAACGACTTCGCTACCACATAAGTGCATCAATGTTTCTACTTTGTACTCAAATGGCTGATCATGGGTACTATAAAAAGCATGTAACCACTTCGCCAAGGGTTTATTTTTCAACAGTGCCCGCTGTTCCGCTAAAATTCCTGTCCACATGTCAACCGAGAAAAACACGGCGATTTTTGGATTAATGACAATCAAATGCTCCCCTGTTGCTTCATCTCGATACCATTCATGAAGTATGTGCCCCACATAGAAAAAACGCCCGTCCCCTAATTCCAGTACGCAAGCCGACAATCGGAATAAACTGGATTTCAACCATTCATGTTGCGTATTACCGGTATTACGCCCAATTGATTTGAGAAAAGCGTACGAGGAAAAACGGATTTGTTCCCCCAATTCGTACCCCCTACAACGATGGATACACTCTGCCCACACATCAAGATCAGCTTGATCGAGTTGCTCTCCAGTAAACTTAACCGTAAGCCCCCTAACCGTAGCCTTGAGAATATTCTTTTCATAACGCCTCTTTCCCTTTGCAACTATACCAAACAACGAGCCACGCAAAATAGCATTAGGCAGTGTACGTACATTATTAGCACAAGCAGGGAGGAGGTAAGAAATTGCTGTTTTACTCTCAGCAATTTCACCTTTTGGTATATTTTTCTTTTTTTCTTTTGCTACAGACGCCTCAATCAATGCTTTGTGAGCCTCAAGAGCACTCAAGCCATCAGCTTTTTTTGCCTCTAACGTTTTCAGAACAGATACCGTCTTGCCCATCATGATGCAAGTGCTATTTTTGTATCGAATGGGATGCCTGATTTCAGCACACCATACGCCAGTTGGAGTAATTTGCGCATTGCCGCACAGACGCCCATTTTACCCCCTTTATGGCGTGATACGAGTCGTTGCCACTGTGCTTTCACTATCGGATTACAAGAAAGGGCAGCCAGAGCGGGCATATACAACGCTTTCCTGAGCTCGGTATGACCCCGTTTTGATAGGCGGCTCCGTCCTTTAAATAAACCTGATTCACAAAGTTTTGGGTTAAGCCCGGCATAGGCCACCACTGCCTTACTGTTAGTGAATTTTGACACATTACCCACATACGCCAGCAAACTGGCACTTAGTATTTCACCGATACCAGGAATACTCTCCAGCAACGCTTTATTTTTCTTTAAGTCAGGATCGTTATCGATATGGTTTTTTATTTTTTCTTTGGTGGCCTGGATTTGTTGTTTAAGTGCAGAAATGATTTCAAGCAGTGAGGATTGAACGACATCGTCAGCCACTGATTGCCGATTTTCTTGCATTTGCCTCATTTCCTCTAAACTCTTTAGATGGCGTACTAGCGCGGTTAATTGACGTTCGCTCAAGGGAGGAGGAGTCCAGAGGACAGGTGTATGCAGTGCGCAGTAGCGCACTATCATTTTTGCATCCCCCTGATCCGTCTTGTTCCGACTCAGTTCACTCTCACCAAAGGCATGAATACGTGATGGGTTTTCTAGGCTGACGTCAATGCCATTATCAACTAAGAACATAGCCAGTGGAACACTGTAACTCCCTGTGGCTTCGAGACAAATATGACAATCCCCGTAAGGGATAAGCCATTTCAGTAGTTGGCTAAATCCAGAGGGGGTATTCGGGAATGCTTTTGTTTTATACTTTTTTCTCTCTACCCACACTGCAACATCGAATTTTAATTTGGCAACATCAATACCCACTGCGGTCTTGTCCATGGCTGATTCTCCCATGAAAAACAGATAATTAAATGATCGCCCCGACCTTCCTTATAAATACGTGCTCTTAGCACAAGATACCGTTCGGTCTTACAGGCGACGATAAATATGTCACCGGGGTTTTATCTGACTGCACAAGCTTTAAGCCTAAGGGCGCAAACAAACTCTCCGGTGACATCCCAATGATCAGTTGGGGATCATCAACCTTTGAAAGTTAATAATCAAGATATAAGGCTTCATGAGATCTCTAATATTTTTAGCCATTACTCTTTGCTTCCATTAAAAAAAATTAATAGGTTCGGCAAATAAACACCCAAAAGCATAGGATAAAAATAAATAGGACGCGAAATAAATGGAGTAGAGCACTGGCAAAATAGGGGTGATCCGGTAAGATCGAGAGTATCCATAGCAGCCTCTTGTATAGGTTGTAGTGGTCAGCAGGTGAGGAGAGGGCTGAACTCTTTTTGCCTGCGTTAAACTCATTATTTAGTTGAATAAAATTCCTTCCTCCCGAATATAGCACTCTGAAAAAAAAAAACATCCATAATTTCGTCTCGTCAACATGACTTGATATCTATCTTTTTTGATCACCTGGCATAGCGGATACTAAAGCACGGCATAGCGGATACCAAAGCACGGCATAGCGGATACCAAAGCACGGCATAGCGGATACCAAAGCACGGCACAGCGGATACCAAAGCACGGCATAGCGGATACCGAAGCACGGCATAGCGGATACCAAAGCACGGCATAGCGGATACCGAAGCACGGCATAGCGGATACCGAAGCACGGCATAGCGGATACCGAAGCACGGCATAGCGGATACCAAAGCACGGCATAGCGGATACCAAAGCACGATAAAATTTATAATTAACATTATGATTAATAAAGTAAAAAACTTCAGTCCTATTTTTCACTAATCTTTTAATAATCAAAAGAATATAATCTTTTCTAATCCGCGCGCGCGTGAAAAAAAACAAAACCCGCTTAGCGTGCAGAAAAAGCATGGCGTTAAGACATTATCCTAGATCCTAGTTATTTGACGTATAGAAAATTCAGAATTTTACTAGCGATAAACATTAAGTGGGTATATTTCGTCTCACGTACCAAAAAATCCCGTATAACAGGTTTTACGGCAGGAGACATACGCTCACCTTACTAACAAGTGATCACACACTTAACAGCCCTCTATTCGCCTCTCAGGGGCATAAACAAGTTTCATTCACATAGCGGGTTATGCAAGAAGTCTATTAAGGACCTAAATGAGTATTTTGAGCGAATTTTTAATGAAGTATCAGCAAGCACAACAGATTTCAAACAGGCTCTTACTGTCTTGTTAAAGACCCATTATTGATTTAAACAACAAAAATTGTCAGCCATATAAATAAAATAATGCAAAAAAAATATAAAAATTATATGATGCTGCCTAATAAAAAATAGGGATATAAGACATGTTAACTATTAAAATAGCAAACAAATTTGTTAAAAATTTTCATAATAAAATCAATAATATATTTTCATTCGCTATGTTGATGGTCATGACGAGTTATAGTTTTCATGCTCATGCTAACGTGGAAAATATTAGCGTAGAAAAAAATACTCGATATGAAGTCGTTTTCGATGCGGGGAGCAGCAAAACACGTGCTTATCTCTACCAAATAGACAAAAACACCATAAAAATAACTCCACTCTTTGATGTAGAGAAAAAACTTCCTTTAGAAAAAGTGAATAATATAAAAACAGAAATTATTAATCCTATGCTAAGAGAGATAGCGACTTTTTTATTACAAGAACATAAAATTAAACCAGATGAAGTGGTTGTCAATATATTAGGCACGGCAGGTATGCGTAAGGTCACAGGATCACACCAAAAAGAGATTTATACACGTGCAAAAGAAGCAGTAAGTGATAATAATTTTAATAGATAGGAATTTTAATAATTTGGTTTTATTGTCAAAAACAGAATTGGATCAAAAAATAAACGATATTATTTTCAAACTTTAGGGTTATTCTCCTTAACGTAGAGAGTCCCGGGTGATAATAGGGTCATTTTCGTTTAAAAAACCAGCATTTTCGAACGCGAGGCGCCCCTTCCCTGCAGAGGCTAAATCCCCTTCATTTTTGCCAGAGATTCATGGTGAAGCATTAACTGATGCCACGGCAAGCCTGATGTGATACCGCTTAGCACCAAACGAGAGCCACACAGGATGCACTCATGAGGGTCAATACGACTTAGGCGTTTTAACATTGCCGCATAAGTGATGTTGACGGTTTTTTCTTTTTCCTGCCCCAACAAAGCATCTATAATCGGCAGCAGTGTAGTCCGACGGCGGGGCGCTAAAAAACCATAATAGCGGACCATCCTAAAATGTTTATCCGGAATGTGGCTAATAAAACGCTGAATAAACTCGTCCATACTGAGGTTAAGTTTTTCTTGCTCTCGGGTTTTATGACTGAGGTAGCGATAGGTCACTTCCTGGCCGTTATAATGTTCCAGCCGGGATAACGACACCGGAGGCTTTTTTAAATAACGGCCTAAATAATTGAGCGTTTGCTGGGCATTGTCTGTCGGCTTTGCCAGGTCGATATTCCAATGCCGTTGGTAATGGAAATCCAGAAACTGCTCCCGTTGACCCGGCCTCGTGAGGGTTTGTGATAACTCCGGTGGTAATTGCAAGGTATCCCACTGTTGACGAAGTAGTGTGATAATCTGATAACGCCACTGTTTCATCAACGTTTTTCCGCTAAACGTGATTTTTTTCCATTTTTCGGCATTGTCATCGAGTCCGCCACAGGTCACCGAAAGATGCACATGAGGATGCCAATTCAGCGCTCGCCCATGCGTATGCAACGCCGTGAATAGGCCAGGCAATAGGTTTTTTGGCTGGCAAAAATCTAAAATAACCTTGGCAGCGAGACGACTGAGATGCGTTAACAGCGCACGATTTAGCTCAAACAACGGCCAGAACTCACGGGGAAAAGTGAACGTAATGTGTTGCCATTTTGTGATGGGAAGCACCGTGCGCTGTTTGGCCACCCACCGCTCTGTGGCTTTCTTACCACAGGAAGGGCATGAACGGCTGTGGCAGGTAAAGCAAATCCGTTTGGTGTGCGTACAGCCTGCCTTTTGACAGCGCCAGCTGGCAAACCCCAGCGCCGATGTTCCGCAGGAAAACAGTTTAATCAGATTATCGACCACCACCGGCCGTATTTTATCCGCATGAGCACAATAGTAATTCCACCACGCATGACCGACCTGAAAAGGATGACGCAGTTTACGGTTCATCTTTCAGCTCAAGCATCACGGGTGTTCTAGATCAAACGACCGACACTCCGGGCAAAAATAGACCGCATTCATTGCAGACTCTGCGGGAAAGCGAGCCCAGAATATTTCCCAAAACGTCTCTGTAATGAAAAGATTATCTCCGCCAGTAAAGGCCTGATGCGTTTTCTGATAAGGCATGGCTAAGGCTTTAGCAACCTCTTTCAAGGTCTGCTTCACCATTTTGGTATGCGCTGTTTGATGTGAGTGACAGATATTTTTAGGCATAACACCTTAGCTGAACGAGTAACGGGACCGGCTAATAGATAACACCGTTTCTTCAAAAAAATCAAGAGATAACAGACTACTTCACGTCGCCGACCTTAGGAGGCAGCCTTGATGAGATGGAAGCCCAGCTCAGGCGGTATGGCTGTAGCCGTATAAATTGATTCAAAACAAAGGGTCAGAAAAGAGAGTGTCGATATCGCATTGTCGTTTCCTACGAAGGGCTTTAGCCTGAGCCCATTTGTGCTCAATTGGGTTGAGGTCAGGAGAATACGTCGGGAGATATTCCAGAATAAAACCGGATTTTTGTCTAGCAGACTGTATATCCTGGCGTTTGTGAAAGCTCACATTATCCATCACGATGACAGCCCCTTGAGGGATTTTTGGCAGTCAGTCTTGGGTTACCCACGCATAACAAATATCGCTATTGATATTATATTCAAAGGCACAAACGGTGGTTAATTTTCCGTTAAGCTGAGCGCCGATGACATTGGTACGCGCTTTAGCGTGCCAATCATGTTGACCGTAACACCGCTTACCTTTAGCTCAATAGCCGTAGAGGCGGGGCATCTCATGAGCAAAACCGCTTTTATCCACGTAAATAATGGGGGTCTCGCTGGCTTCATAGGCCTGGATCTTGATCTGAAAATCTTCTCGGGATTGGACGTTGGCTTTTGGATGATAAAATGTTTTTTTTATAGCTATACCCAAGTGAAATCAAGATGCAGGATTTAGCGCCTGGCAATTATCGTTTAAGCGAGATACCAGAGAACTTGCCATTTGTGGTAGCTTCACTTCAAAGAAGTTTAAGATATCGTTCTTAAAACTCTGTTTAGATGGGTAATATCTATTGTTTCGTGTTTGCTCATTCATCACCTTCCACAATCGCTCTATCGGGTTTAGATTCGGGCTATACGGCGGAAGGTAATGAAGCTGGATATTCAACGTAAGCGCGGCGTCTTGCACAAGCTGTGAACGGTGATAGCCTGCACCCTCGAGGATCACATGTGCCGTTGTCGTGATGGGATAATGCGCGCGAATGGCAGACAGGAAGTGAACCACATTTTCGCTGTTAATCGTCTCATCATCACGGATTATGGGGTTAGCCACATTCTGGATGTTCAAGGCTCCCATGATATTCAACCGCGTTCTGCTCCCGGTGGTCTCTATCGTTTTATCCTGGCCTTTTCGTATCCAGCCGTAGCTTATTTTGGTGGCTTGTGTCGGATGAACGGCATCAATAAACAGTATGGGGTCATTACCCGCGGCGTCTTTCAATTCGCTGTAGGTCTTTATAAATTGCTGCTGTTTCTCAACGGCAAATTTATGCGGAACACCTTTCGGCTTTTTATAGCTAAAGCCATGCTGCTTCAACCCTTTATACAGACCTGATACGGTAAAGGTGATGTTCCAGCGTCCAGCGATATACGCCACAATTTGGTGATTGTGGTGGTAGAGCGGCTGGGTGAGATGTTCAACCAGCGACGTGGTCTGTTCCGCATTGAGATAGCCATCGGAGCCGCCATTTTCAGGCTTGAGCTTGTTGAGTTTATGATAGTCTGTAAGGTGGCGCCGCACCGTGGTTTCATTAATGAGCTGTGAGTGAGCAATCATAGGGGGAGTCCAGCCGTCTGCGGACAACAAAACACACCGGATCCTGTCACAGACACGGCGGTCATGGCTTTGACGATGTTGGGCTTCGAGGGTAATTTTCTGGTCAGCAGTCAGCTCTATTTTCATGGCTATGAGCATGATCCTTATCGACTTCAAAATCAAGCATCTTCATTGATCACGGGTATATAGCGCTTTTCTGAGTTCTGTACACCCGACTTTTGAGAGGCGGCTACGCCCTTTAAATGCACCTGATTCGCACAGTTTCGGATTAAGCCCTGCGTAGGCGACCACTTGCTTGCTGCTAGTAAATTTTGATACATCACCGACAAACGCCAATAAAGTGGCACTCAATATTTCGCCTATACCAGGAATACTCTCCAAGAGATGCTTATTCTTTTTCAGCCCGGGGGAGTTATTAATATGCTCTTTAATTTTCTGTTTTATCTCGACAATTTGTTTTTCTAATGCACAGATACTGTCTGTCAAAAAAGGCTGGACTATTTCATCTGCCCCCTCTTTTCGGTTACATTCCATCTGTTTCATTTCGACTAAATGATTAAGACGACGTATCAGTGCCATAAGCTGACGTTCATTTAACGGGGCGGGAAACCAGCGTGCTGGCGAATAAAGCGCGCAATAACGCGCAATCATCTTCGCATCCCCTTGGTCCGTTTTGTTACGACTCAGCTCACTTTGAGCAAAGGCATGAATGCGGGCGGGGGTTTCCACACTGACCTCAATCCCGTTATCCACCAAAAAAGTGGCCAGTGGCACACTGTAATGGCTGGTTGCTTCCAGGCAAATGTGGCAGTCACCGTAAGGAAGTAGCCACTTCAGCAAGTCGCTAAAACCGGATGGGGTATTGTTAAACACTTTTGTTTTATATTTTTTTCTTTCAATCCAGACAGCCACATCGAACTTTAATTTTGCTATATCAATACCGACGGGGGTTTTGTCCATCAGATACACTCCAGACATGACAGTAAAAATCAGAGAATTCGCCAAGATCATCCTTATAAATACGTGCTCGAAGCACAAGATACCGTTCGGTCTTGAAGGCGATGATGAATATGTCACCGGGGTTTTATCTGTCTTACAAGCTTTAAAGCTTAAGGCTTCATTCAAACTCACCGCTGACATCCCAATGATCAGTTAGGGATCATTAGACCTCTTCGGAAACTATAGCAGGCGCCATGTAACGTGATCACTTTTGTTAATAAATATTAATTAATATCAATATGTTATTTCTAATTTTCATAATCAACTGATACGGCGCCTGCTATAGCATTCATGTAGGAATGTTGGTAAAAATCTCCTGAACAAGGAGCCCCCATGAAATATGAACAAATAAAGGTATTGGAAGAGGAAAAATTTCGGCGCTTAACCGGAGTTAAACGCAGTACATTTGAAAAGATGATAAAGATATTGAATGAAGCAGATAAATATAAGCAAGGGAAAGGAGGTCGGAAACCCAAGCTGGGTTTAGAAGATCGCTTATTAATGGCCCTTGAGTATATACCCGTGATCAATGAAGATGCTTGATTTTGAAGTCGATAAGGATCATGCTCATAGCCATGAAAATAGAGCTGACTGCTGACCAGAAAATTACCCTCGAAGCCCAACATCGTCAAAGCCATGACCGCCGTGTCCGTGACAGGATCCGGTGTGTTTTGTTGTCCGCAGACGGCTGGACTCCCCCTATGATTGCTCACTCACAGCTCATTAATGAAACCACGGTGCGGCGCCACCTTACAGACTATCATAAACTCAACAAGCTCAAGCCTGAAAATGGCGGCTCCGATGGCTATCTCAATGCGGAACAGACCACGTCGCTGGTTGAACATCTCACCCAGCCGCTCTACCACCACAATCACCAAATTGTGGCCTATATCGCTGGACGCTGGAACATCACCTTTACCGTATCAGGTCTGTATAAAGGGTTGAAGCAGCATGGCTTTAGCTATAAAAAGCCGAAAGGTGTTCCGCATAAATTTGCCGTTGAGAAACAGCAGCAATTTATAAAGACCTACAGCGAATTGAAAGACGCCGCGGGTAATGACCCCATACTGTTTATTGATGCCGTTCATCCGACACAAGCCACCAAAATAAGCTACGGCTGGATACGAAAAGGCCAGGATAAAACGATAGAGACCACCGGGAGCAGAACGCGGTTGAATATCATGGGAGCCTTGAACATCCAGAATGTGGCTAACCCCATAATCCGTGATGATGAGACGATTAACAGCGAAAATGTGGTTCACTTCCTGTCTGCCATTCGCGCGCATTATCCCATCACGACAACGGCACATGTGATCCTCGAGGGTGCAGGCTATCACCGTTCACAGCTTGTGCAAGACGCCGCGCTTACGTTGAATATCCAGCTTCATTACCTTCCGCCGTATAGCCCGAATCTAAACCCGATAGAGCGATTGTGGAAGGTGATGAATGAGCAAACACGAAACAATAGATATTACCCATCTAAACAGAGTTTTAAGAACGATATCTTAAACTTCTTTGAGGTGAAGCTACCACAAATGGCAAGTTCTCTGGTATCTCGCTTAAACGATAATTGCCAGGCGCTAAATCCTGCATCTTGATTTCACTTGGGTATCTACGGGAATATCGCACTTATTTTCATGTTAGCCGAAGCGATGGGGTGAGTGAGAGCACCTGCTATGAAACGATTAAATGGATAGAAAATACGCTAATAAAGCATCCTGATTTTGCACTCTCTGGACGCAAAGCTTTATTAAAAAGTGATAGGGAGTATGAGCTCGTTCTTATTGATGCCACAGAAACGCCGATTGAACATCCAAAAAAAACAAAAGCAATTTTACTCAGGAAAAAAGAAACGACCCACCTTAAAAACCCAAGTGATCGTCGATAAAAAAAGCAAAGCAGTCATCTGTACAAGCTTTACTCATGGGAGGCGTCATGATTTTAGGTTGTTCAAAGAGTCTGGCGTGCGAATACATCCTGAAATCAAAACAGTGACAGATACAGGTTACCAAGGGCTTGGCAAGATCCATTCAAACTCGGCGTTGCCTAAGAAAAAGACAAAGAAAAATCCCTTAACAAAAGAAGATAAACGCAACAATCGTGAGTTATCAAGCCAGCGTGTATTAAACGAAAATGTCCTTGGTATGATTAAACGATTTAAAATCGTATCAGATCGTTATCGAAACAGGCGAAAACGTTTTGGATTACGATTTAATCTGATTGCAGCAATTTATAACATGGAAATTAGATAAATCAGAGTTTCCGAAGAGGTCTAATGAAGAGACGATTAACGAACTGCAGGCTGGTATTGAGCTGTTGCTCGCAGTTTTTCCATACCCTTCGGCATTTTTCGAGCCAAGCAAATTTCCTATCCGTCACATCCGCTGTCGTTACACTGATGGTATTCAGAACAACAGCGCCGGGTTTCTAATTTTAAAAAATCACAGAATAGTTTAAACGAAAAGTTCTGCCACGGCCCTGGTAGTTATAGAGATCTGGTGAGCCATAGGCTGGACTGTAAAGGATTGGTGCACGCTGTCCCCAGACGGTTGCGTACTCCTTGTTCAGCACGTTTTCCACGCCAAAGCTGACTTTGCCCACCGGCAGGGCATAGCTGCCAAGGAAGTCGATGGTATTATAGCCATTGATTTTGCGATCCTGACCGTCGGACATGTCAAAGGTATTCTCCGATTGTACACGTAGCTCCCAGTTGTCAGTCGTCCAACCGACGTAAGCTGTAGCTTTCGATGGGCTGGCGGTATCGATGGTTAATTTCCGCCATTTGCCATCGGTTTGGGTCTCCGATTTAATCAGGTTAAAGGTGGTGCCAATGTTCCAGTCGCTGTCTTCGAAGAAATAATCTACAGCGCCTTCTATTCCGTAAATCCGGCGGTTAGACGACTGTACATTGATGCTCATATCGGTCTTGTTAATTGAAATGGTCTGATCTGACAACGAATAATATGCTGCAACCTGGGTGCGCAGGGTATCCCCGGTATAACGCCAACCCAGCTCGTAGGAGTCGATCTTTATACCTTTTAGCTTGGAGTTGTTGACGTTCAAGCTGTTTTGCAGCCGGTAATGGCCGTTGACCAGCCTATAGGTGCCGGAACCGTAATATTTTGCCAGGTCCGGGATCTCAAAGCCTTGTGAGAAGTTAAACCAGGTTTGCTGCTGTTCAGTCAGGTGCGCCAGCAAACCGGCGTTGAACAGGAGGTTATTGTAATCAGTCTTGCCGCCTGGCACTGTGTCGGCAGAAGCGGCCGTTCCGTTGGCAATCGCCTGCTGCTGTGCATAACCAACGAAATCATCTACCTTGTTTTCGGTATACTGATAACGTATACCCCCACTTAAGGTGAAGATTGGATTGATGTCGTAACTGCTCTGCAGGAACGGTGCAAGGTTGAGGGTCGTGTAGCTTGGGTAGCGGCCAACATTGTAGATTTTTTTTAGCGTCATACCACCAGACTGCTGTGCCTTCGTTAGGTTGAAGAACTGTTGGTTAGCGTTAAAGCTTTCGTGATCGGCGTCGATACCATAAGCCAGCGCCAGGTTGTCGCTTGGCTTACTGTTTAGCGTCATTTTTCCGCCGTAGAAATCGGTTTTTTGTTCTGAAGCACTAATACTGCTCACCGTACCTTTGCTCAGTTTAGGGAAAGGGTAAAAGGTTAGATTTTCGTCTCGATAATAGATCTGAGTTACCAGATCTTGGCCACAGAAATCGGTATTAGAGTATTGCAGGTTAATCAGATGACGTTTGGTACCCGGGATACGGTCGGCATTCAGGCCTCCGCTGTTGGACGCCCGATTCGTGCTGGTGACCGCAGAGAAATTCTTACCCAGGTACGTGCCGTGTTTACCATCCGATTCACTGTTAAAATACTGTGTGGTCAACTGCATTTGTTGGTGGTCATCAATGTTGATGGTACCGGTACCCATCACGTCGATGCGATCGGAATACTGCAACCCGGTCTGAGTGTTATCGATCAGCACCTCTTGGCCTTTACCGTCGTACCAGCCACCATAGCGCTGGTAGGAAACAGACAAGCGGCCTGCAGCATAGTCATTGCCACCGCTGACAGCAGCAGACACATTTTCGTCGTGGTCATTGTGGTTTTTTAAGCCGGTTTTGCTACCAATCTGTAGTTCGACCTGCTTCTCTTCCTTGCCTTTTTTGGTAACGATGTTGATCAGGCCGCCGGTGCTGCCGCCACCATACAAAGCGGTAGCACCGGAAATAACTTCAATATGATCAATATTGAACGGATCGATCGAATCCAGCTGGCGACTGTCGCTACGTGATGAGTTTATCCGTACGCCGTCGATCATCACCATCATCGAACGACCACGTACGTTCATACCGTAGTTGGTGCGCCCCTGACTACTGACGTCTATACCTGGAATTAACTGAGACAGGATATCTTTTATCTCCTTACCACCTTGCATCTGTTGCTCGATTTCATGGTCTTCGATTACCCAGATAGCTTGAGCCATTTCTGCGACCGGACGTTGTATACGGCTGGCGGAGACAACGATTTGTTCCTCATTCTTTTTTTCTTCTGCCCAGGCTGCAAGGGGGAGTATCGCTAGCAAGCCCATGTTTAATCCCCAGAGGTGTTTGCGTTTCATCTTTATTTATATTGTTCTCATGGTTGGTATGCCAAAACTCGATGTATATTGAGCATCGTGTGTTCAGTGCAGGTAGGGGCGTCTTGCTGCTGACTACGCCATTGGATCACTGTCGGGGTAGACGTTAAATCAAACTGATCACGTCCTAATGCCCGGTTGAGAATGCGAGCCGAACGCCAGGCCATCATGCTGAGCTGTGGTTCCGCGATGCCGTGGCTGTGCATGCCGACATTGACGGCAAACAGGCAATTGTCACGCGGTCCGTTCCACCCCAGCGTGAAGTCAGGCGCTACATGGTAATTACCGTCTGAAGTAATAAACAAGCGATAAGCTAACGGCTCGAGGAATGCCGGGCGATCCTGCTGATAGCCTGTGGCGAAGATCACTATGTCTGTATCGAAAGTTTCTTTGCCATGATCGAGATGGTGATGGGTCACTAGCTGATAGCCATTACCCTGGGTGTGGAGTGCGGCAAGCGTACGGCTTGGTAGTAAGCGCGCCCAAGGCTTTTCGCCCAGTACTTCGAACCGGTGGTATATTGCGCGGTAAATGGTCAGCAACGATTCACTGGTTATACCGTCGGAAGTCATCTTTTGTTCCGTCAGCATACGTTGCTTGGCGCCATCGTTTAAGGTATTGAACCCTTCTACGTATTCAGGTGTGAAGTATTCGTTGGCGAATGCTGCCTCGTCCAGTGTGTTGTAATTGTTGCGGCGAGAGATCCAATTCAGCTGCTGCGGTTGTCCCCATTCGGCACGGAAGATGTTCAGAAACAGATCAGCACCGCTTTGGCCACCGCCAACGATGGTGACGCGCTTACCAGTCAGGTTTGGGTTACGCTGAGCCATCTCGCTGGCGTGGAAGCAACGTTCGTTCTGCTCGACCACGCATTCCGGTAGTTTGATTTGTTTGCCAATACCCAAACAGATATGGCGAGCACGGTAGACGCTGCTATGGCTTGTAACGACAAACTGGCGTTGCTGGTCGTCAAAATCCACGCTTTGGATGTTTTGGCTAAATTCCAGTGAACTCAAGTCGTTGGCGGCCCAATTAAGGTAATCGGCGAATTCTTCGCGTGAAACAGTGCGTTGCTCAGTCGTCAGGAAGCGATAGAATTTTTTCCGTTTAACCAGATAATTAAGAAAGCTATACGGATTCGTAGGCGATACTGCGCTGACCAAATCCTTCAGAAAACTGGTCTGCATGCGACAATCCGGTACCATCATGCCCGGGTGCCAAGAAAAATTTGGCTTACGCTCGAAAAACTTGTTGTTAAAGCGGGGAACCTCGCTACTTAGAGCAGCAATGCTGAGGTTGAAGGGGCCGATACCGATGCCGATGAAATCGAGGGGGTGATTCATTGGTCAAACTCCTTAGTAACCAGATAAAGAGGGTTATCAAGATTTTTCAGATAATTCGGCAACATACGGCTACCGCCGTCATGTTCTGAATAGATGAGTTTCACTGGGTTGAGCACCACACGAATGATTTGTGGTGTAAACAGATCGAAAAGGGCAAAGCGTTCGACTAACTGTAGGTGCTGAGCCATGTAGCATTTTAGCACCTGCGCCAGCACTTGGTAGAAACGTGATTCATCCACATCGAAAGCAGCCATCAGTGGCGAAATAAAACGCAGTACGGTGACAAAATGCCCAGTTTGCAAGTCATGAATCAAATAATCGGCGGACAGTCGCACGGTAACCTCTTTCACCACCCTCGGCAGTGAAATCGCCTGTGGAAACTCCTGATCCACTAGGCGCATGTCACCCTGGAAATCTTTCAGTAACACACGCTGCGGAACGTGATCTTTCATCACTAGCGTGATGTTCTGCCCATGGGCGATCAGCGCTACACCGTAGCAGCACATTAGGTGGTACATCGGGATGACCACGGCCTGGAACATTTTCTCCAGCCAAGTTTCAGCACTCAGGCCGGAATGTGTGATATAGGCGCCAATCAACGGTTCACCACCATTGTCAGTTTCCATCAGTGTAGCCATAAGGATTGCTTGCTCACCATCTCGCAGATAACAGGAAGGGTTTTCGCGCCAAATGACCCCAAGCATCTCCTGGTAGCGGTATGGAGCCTGCTTCAGAGAGGCATACGTCTGGTGTGCCATATAGCCCGCTGCCAGCTCGCCGAGGATCTGCGCACCACTGGCCTGCAGCGTGAGGTCTTCGGCGAAGAGCTGCTGTAACCAGCGTGATGCTGCGGGTCCGGCGCTGATATATTTACCCGGGATGCCGCGATAACATGAGGTATTGTAAATGGTCAGTGTCAGCTTGATATCGAACGGTGTGTGGCGACTGACGTTGGTCAAGGTGCGTAGTGACTGTTGTGCAAGATAGTAGTCACCAAACTCTCCCAGCTCCACCAATTCACCGGATGCCAATTGTGGCAAAAAATGTAGGGCAATTTTTTGTTGCCACTGCCATGGGTGCAGCGGCACAGGTACCCAGTCGTTGCTTAGTTTCAGCTCGTCCCAGCGAAGGTTAAAACGTTGGCGTTCGCCCTGCTCCATTGCACTATTGAGCAGATTGTCCAACGGGCAACCTTCGTCAGCACACCAGACAAAGTTGCCACGTTTTGCTGCCACCCAGTACAAACGGAACTGACTCTGGTATTCGGGTGCATATTGCTGCAACGCTGTGAGCCCCCAACCACGGCGGCCTTTATTGAAGATAAACTTTGGGTGTCCGATCAGCAAGCATTGCAACATATCGGCATCGAGAGCGATCAGATCCTGCGCACTCATGCCATTGCGCGCGGCCAGGAGTTGCATGTCACCACGCAGCGTGGCGTAGAGGTCTTCCAGATGTTCAGCGATCTGTGCATCGTCCATATCCAGCACTTGTGCTAACTGGCGAAGTGTCTGATCGGCTGATAATGGCGGGTTGTCACATGTCAGTGAAGTCGGATCGATATGCAGCCAGCCCCAGATGCCACGTCGAGCGCTGAAAGTGTAGGTAGCGTCGCCCAACATAATACGCCATTTTCTACCCTGTGTTTCAGCTCTGAATACATGTTCGTACTCCAATTCGGCCAGAATTTTAGCGATCATCTGGCGGTTGACACATTGCCAGTCAGCGTAGTCATTTTTTATCATACGGATGCCTCTTGGAAGAAATTCCAACGCTGATTCATGACAAGACGTGAGCGTTTATGCGGGAAATCAAATTCCTTGATGGTCTGGTAACCTGCAGTTGGCAGATGACGGAAAAGTTGCTGGTTATCGACGTGCGGCTCAGCCACCACGCGGTGAGTGCGTGGCTCGTCAAGGTACAGATAATGGGTCAGGCCACGCAGCCAGCTGCGGATGTAGCGTGCACCCCGCCAGTTTTCTTCACCGACCAGCATATGAAGACCACGATCAAACGGCTGCCAGCGGTAGTGGCGGCCGATACGGTCTTCTGGCGCCCAGTACACTTCGAAATACCCGAACGGCTGATCGTCGAAGCAACCCAACAGTGGGTAGCAATAGCTGGAATCCAGCTGGCGTTGCAGATAAACAGCCTGCATGTCCAGTGGACCACTCATTTTCCAAAAAGCATCGACACGTGCCAAGTTCATCCAACGAGTAAACTGTTCAACATCTTGTGCTACTTCCGGTAGACGGAAGCTCAAAGTGTGTTGAGTTTGCGGATCGAAACGGCGGTAAACTTCACCCACCGGGCGCGCCGGACGTTTCGGGGACCAGAGTTCGCATTCAGCATTGTACTGCATTTTGCTGGAAGCGCTGTTACGCTTTGTCATTAACCAAAGTGGCAACTGGTAAAAAACTTCACGTGCCAAATAGTCACTGCTTGCCAGGGTAAATAACGCCTTAGCCTGCGGTTCTTCGTGCCATTCGGCGTGCGGTAGGACAATGCCGGTGAGCTGTGGCGCAGCAACTAACAGTTGGTCTAGCGCCTGCACTAACCAGCCTTGGGTTAGGGGACCAGGGTAATGGAGTATTGCGCTTCCATCCAGCCCCAAGCTGAGCGACAGTTTTTTTCCTTGGGTTTCACAGCGTAACCCCCCAACGGTATATATCAGTTTGGCCTGCTGCATGATTGTCTCCCTCCTTGACTCTCGTGCAATGGATTGACGAAATCGAAGTAAATCACTGCAGGATCTAAGATGGTGTTTTCATTGTGATCGTGCAGATAGCAAAAAAAGTTACCTTTGCAATTCCAATATGTACTATCCAGAACGTAGTCCAAGCACAGAGTGTTTTCCGTTATGGTGCGCAGGCGGCTGAGTAAATCGCGTACCTTTGCCATCAGGTTCTCTTCGCTGTCGAAACCGGCAGCCGCCATCGCAGCGGTAACTGCCAAAGTGGAGCTCACTAAAAGGTAATAGGGGAAGTAACGTAGCAGTTGTTGCTCACTGAAAAGGTTTTCCGCATCGGCCTCACCGATCTCTTCCAGCCATGGCATAGCGTTTCGGGTAAAACCGCTGCCTTGGCAATCGCGATACAGCATGCCAATCGGCAGATCCTGCTGCATCTCCACCAGGATATTTTGCTGATGAGCCAGCAGCACTAGGCCGTAATTGGCCTCGATGCTGAATAGTGGCAATAGTACGTGGTTGCAGTAGGCATCTAGCCAACAATGGGCTGCACACTGCTCAGGTAGCTTGAGACGCTCGGCCAAACGTCGTACTGTGGCAGCCAGCAAACTGTCACCACCGTCCAGTGCAGCCTGAGTCAATGTCACTAGCACATTGGTTTGGCTTTCCGGCAGACTGAACAAAAGGTTGTCGCGGAATGTCATCAAGCTATCTTCTTGGATCACGCCATTGACTGAATGCAGGCCGACCCAGCCATCTTCCTGCATTATCCGCATAGTGGGATAACATGCCTGAAGTTCCTGCCAGCGTGGTGTTTGCGCAAGCCGTGCCAAGCGCATGCCGCGTTTCACTTCTTTCACCGACAAGGTACGTATTGAGTTGGTCAGGCGCACATTGAGAGAAAACTTAATCATGTCGTGACTGGAAGCGTTATACAACGAACGTGATGAACTGGTTGGCAGCCAGCGTTCACCCGCTTCACCCAGATCCCGCATCCGTTGTTGCGCAATTAATTGCCGACACCATGCTTGTGCCAGCAGATGGTCGGCTTGCCACGGGTGCATCGGTACCAGCCAGACATTATCAGTAAAATGTTTTAGTAGCTGCGGTGCACTTTCAGTAACGAAGCGTTGCAGGCGTTGTTGCAGCGTGAGCACCAGGCTATCACCGCACACATAACGTTTATCCACAGCAAACCAGCGCAGTGGAAATTGAGCGGCAAAATCGGGTAGGTAGCGGCGTGCCTGTTGTTTATCAAAGGGTTCACGGGATTTTGGCGCAGGGTGGAAAGCGTGCCCGACCAGCAATCCCTGCTCCGCCTGGGCAAAGTTTAGCGGCTTATCGCGTAGCATAGGCCATTCGAGGCGAATATTAATGGCATTGTGGGTATTGTCATGACTTTCCAGCACTCGCTGGCGGAAGCGAGCTATAACCTCATCCGTCAATTCACCTCGTACCGCCGGTTTTTCTAACAATAGCGTCACCAGTTGCTCCACACTCAGTGCAACACCCTTACCATCACCCTGCTCATGCAGGCGTGCAGGGAAGATGTATTGATGATGCTGGGTTGGAGAGATATGTTGTAAGGCGATACGGATTGTTTGGGAATGGGAAAGAGGAATATGCACTTGAGTATGTTGCTGGATATCTGTCGTCGGGACAATTTGCCAATCCCGAGTTTCACGCATAAATGCGTTGAGGAAACATTGTATAGCCACATCGGTTGTTGTGGTTTCAAACTGGATAGTCATGATACCTAGTCACTTTAAATAATAATAATAGTAATATTAATAGTAATTATTATCAATTGGATTATAATTATTTTTGTTCGTGCCTACTTGTAAGGTACTTATTTTCTTAATAATTATTTTGATTTTTTTATAAGCGTATCTCCTAAATCGAAACACGTCACTGTCAGAAATGCGTCTGCTGGTAATTGGCCGCTGGCGTTTTGTGCCGGGTTGCTGGGCATTGGGCAAAACGGTTTACTGGTGGCATTGCCGATGCTGGTCAGTATGACACAGTTTCCCCTTTCTGTCTGGGCTGGGCTGTTAACACTCGGCTCAATGTTGTTTTTGATTAGCTCTCCTTATTGGGGCAGTCAGTCAGAAATTCGCGGATGTAAATTTGTGGTGGTAATGGCGCTGGTCGGTTATTTGCTGAGTTTTGCTTTACTGGCACTGTCAGTATGGGGGCTGTCGGCAGGTTGGTTGAGGGAAATGACCGGCTTGGGCGGCCTAATTATCGCACGGATTCTTTATGGGCTGACGGTGTCAGGCATGGTGCCCGCTAGTCAGATCTGGGCGCTGCAGAGAGCAGGTTATGAACAACGCATGACGGCTCTGGCAACCATCAGCTCTGGCTTGAGTTGTGGTCGTTTGC
Source organism: Candidatus Fukatsuia endosymbiont of Tuberolachnus salignus (assembly GCF_964030845.1). Classification (NCBI taxonomy): domain Bacteria; kingdom Pseudomonadati; phylum Pseudomonadota; class Gammaproteobacteria; order Enterobacterales; family Yersiniaceae; genus Candidatus Fukatsuia; species Candidatus Fukatsuia endosymbiont of Tuberolachnus salignus. The sequence continues at coordinate 875,212 of NZ_OZ034983.1, read as the reverse complement.
TTGGCCCACTGTGTGCCGCACTTGCGTTAGCTCTTCATCCAATGGCACCTCTGTGGTTGATGGCCGTTGCCCCCTTGATTGCGCTGTGGGTGATCTGCTGCCAGCAGAATGATCTGCCGTTGCCTCCAGTACCACACCAACAAAACCGTCTAACATGGGAGGTCCTACCTTACCTTATGTGTGCGCTGCTGCTGGCGGCAACGGTCAGCCTAATGCAACTGGGTCTAGCGCCACATCTGATGCTGCTGTTTCGTGATTCTGCCACTACCGTCAGTCATCATGTGGCGCTGCTACTCAGCGTGGCGGCCAGTTGTACCTTGCTGGCCCAGTTCCTAGTGGTGCGCCCACAGTGCTTTAGCCCGGCACAGTTATTGCTGATTGCCACAGTGCTCATGATTGCTGGCCTGGCGCTGATGTGTACCTCACCACTGGTGATTTTTTATGCAGGGTGTGCACTGACGTCGTTTGGCGCGGCAATGGCAACACCGGGTTACCAGCTCATGCTGAACGATAAATTATCCACCGGCAAAGGAGCTGGGATGATCGCAACCAGCCATACACTGGGATACGGCATGAGCGCATTGATGGTGCCGATGGTGATAACACTCTATGGCGAGTCGCAATTGGTCGCGGCAGCACTGGTAATGGCCGTCCTGTTAGGCGGCTTTAGCGGTTGGCTATGGTGTCGGCAACAAATAACGATCAATACTTTTAAAGAGTAATTTACATGTCCGCAAGCTATCGTATTTTTAATGTTACCCTGAAGCATAAGGAGCATATTTCTCCCTCGTTGCTACGCTGTATTTTCACTGGGCCAGAGGTGGATCGTATGAAGCTGGAAGCGCCTGACCAGCGCATTAAGCTACTGTTCCGGAACGAGGATGGACAGCTGCGACAGTTGGAAAACAGTGACGACTGGTACCGTAACTACATGGTGATCCCGAAAAAACAGCGTCCGGTGATGCGCACTTATACGTTGCGGGCCTTACGCAGCGAGCAGCGTGAGGTGGACGTGGAGTTCGTATTACACGGTGTAAAGGGCCCTGCTTCGGCCTGGGTAACTCATGCTAACCCAGGTGATCCTATCCAAATGGTAGCTCCGAATGCTGATTTTAAAGGAAAAAGTGGGGGTTATGAGTGGATGCCGTCCGCACAGGTGAAAAAAATTCTGTTAATTGCTGACGAAACGGCAGTGCCGGCTGTAATGGGAATCCTGGAGCAATTGTCGTTACAGGTAAACCCGCCGCCCGTGCAGGCTTTCTTCGAAGTGCCAATGGCGAAAGACTGCATTAACGTTGCACAATTTTCGTTCGCCGAGGTTTACTGGTTACCTCGTGATATTAGCCAGCAACAGCGACATGGGACCTTACTAGTAGAGGCTGTGCGTCAGCACGTAGACATCTCTGATGCTGCGTGTACAGATACTCCGGCGCTAGCGGAAAGGAGTCAGAATGGTGATCTACTGTGGGAACGTGCGGAAAGCACGACAGATTTTTACGCTTGGGTGGCGGCGGAATGTTCGACTGTTAAGATGCTACGCCATTACCTTCTTTCTGAGTGTAAACTGGATCGATTAACAATAAATTTCATGGCGTACTGGTGTAAATTTTAAGGTTATTTCTGAATTTGACAATTCCCCTCTTAAAGAGAGGGGAGATCCCGACTCCTCTTCCTCCCAGGCTTCAAGGTCGAGGTTTCTGGGAAACCCTATGATGAGTAAAACCGTGATGTCTATCCCAATAGTATTCTCTTTGCAACAGATCAGTTTTACGATTTCCGATCGCACTTTGCTACAGAATGTTTCCCTAACCTTTCCTCAAGGTAGTGTATGTGGCCTGCTTGGTCACAACGGATCGGGTAAATCCACACTGCTGAAAATGCTTGGACGCCATCTCTCTCCCAGCGGAGGAGAAATTCTGTTAGGCAATAAGCCGCTAACGCAGTGGAACTGTAAAACCTTTGCCCGTGAAGTGGCCTATTTACCGCAGCAACTGCCGGGTGCAGAAGGTATGAACGTACGCGAATTGGTAGCATTGGGGCGTTATCCGTGGCACGGTGCGCTAGGACGTTTTCGGTGTGAAGACCATCAATATGTAGAAGAAGCCATCGCAATGGTCGGCCTCAAACCTTTGGCAGGACGCCTAGTCGATAGCCTATCCGGTGGCGAGCGCCAACGCGCGTGGCTGGCAATGACGGTTGCCCAAAATAGCCGCTGCCTACTGTTGGATGAGCCAATTTCGGCGCTGGATATTATGCATCAGGTTGAGGTGCTGTCATTGATTCAACGTCTGAGTCGTCAACAGAGGATCACTGTGATTATCGTACTGCATGATATCAACATGGCGGCGCGCTACTGTGATCAGCTGATAGCTTTACGTAGTGGACAGCTAATCGCACAGGGCGCGCCAGAGGAACTAATGACCGCTGAAGTATTAGAAAAAATCTATGGTATTCCGATGGGGACGAGCCTGTCCTGAAAATTGTGTAATTGCCTATATTTAAACAATTTGTGAATAGGATATAGACAATGGTAAGAAAGAATAAATTACCGGATACCCCGCAACAATCTCAGCTACGTCAGGTAGCTCAGGCGCTGGTAAAAGACATTAAAACTGAATCTGATCTAAACAAGATACTCAATGAATTCGTTAAGATGACAGTAGAAGCGGCATTAGGTGCTGAAATGGAACATCACCTAGGTTATGCCAAAAATGCGGCTGAAGGACGTGGCAGCGGTAATAGTCGTAATGGCTATTCTGCAAAAAATATTACCTCTCAGTACGGTGAATTAGCGATAGAAACGCCCCGTGACCGTAACGGCGAGTTTTCCCCGATAATGGTTGAAAAAGGGCAAACTCGGCTGACCCATTTTGACGATCACATTTTAGCGTTTTACGCTCAAGGCATGACCACACGGGAAATTACCGAAACCTTTAAAAAAATCTATGATGCTGAGGTATCGCCAACCTTGATATCTAAAGTCACTGATGCGGTAATTGACCGAGTAACCACCTGGCGTAGTCGCCCACTGGACAATCTGTATCCGATTGTTTATCTGGATTGTATTGTCGTTAAAGTTCACCAGGATAAGCGGGTTATCAATAAATCTGTCTATATCGCGCTAGGCATCAATATGGAAGGACATAAGGAATGCCTTGGCTTGTGGATAGCGGAGACGGAAGGAGCAAAGACCTGGTTATCGATTCTGACCGAGTTAAAGAATCGGGGCTTAAATGATATATTAATTGCTTGTATGGATGGTTTAACCGGGTTTCCTGAGGCTGTCAACACGGTCTATCCTGAGACAAAAATCCAGCTTTGCATTGTCCATTTAGTCCGTAATTCGGTCAAATACGTCAGTTGGAAAGATCGACAAGCACTCTGTGCCGACCTAAAACTCATTTACCGTTCCGCTACAGAAGAAAATGCTTTGCAAGAGCTTGATAGTTTTGAAGGACGCTGGGGTGAAAAATACCCAACACTGGTACAAATTTGGCGCAGAAATTGGGATAACCTATCCACATTTTTTACTTATCCCGACGAAATTCGCAAGGTGATTTATACAACAAATGCGATAGAATCACTCAATAGTGTGATACGTAAAGCCATAAAAAAACGCAAAATATTTGCACATGATGGGTCTGCATTAAAAGTGATTTATCTGGCAATAGAATCTGCATCAGAAAAGTGGACAATGCCGATACCAAACTGGCGTCAGGCTCTCAATCACTTTATGATCGAATACCCTGAACGGTTATCAGTGTATTTATGAGGAATCGGCAGTTACACAGAATCTTGTACAGGCTCATGGGGACGTTACCTCATCCGAACGGTGGTGCGCCAGTGAGCTTTATTTATTAATGAAAAATTATCCCGATCTTATGCGGCGGCGTTTATTAACAGTGCTGGCATTATTTCCTTTGTCGCTACCGCAATTCTCTCTAGCAGCGGGTGCGGCCTGTTCCTCTGATACTCATTTTGATGTTAATCGCATAGTGGCATTGGAATGGCTACCGATCGAATTACTACTTACTCTCGGGATTATCCCTTTTGGTGTGACTGAAATCGCTAACTACCATCGTTGGGTACAGCAACCAAAACTACCTGTATCAGTCCTGGATGTTGGTAGCCGAACGGAACCCAATATGGAACTTATCCAGTATATCAATCCATCGTTGATCCTCCATACGACAGGCTTTGGACCGCCGGTAACAAAAATGAAAAGTATCGCGCCAATCATGGGCTTCACCTTCAACGATGGGTCAGGCAAACCACTAAAACTGGCAAAGCAATCACTGTACAGACTGGCTACTCACCTGGGTGTAGAAGATCGTGCTATGGTACATTTGGAGCAATACAAGCAACGTATCAATCAAAGTAAACAGAGGATTCAAGTATGGCGTGATACACCGCTATTGTTGTTTACCTTACTGGACAGTAACCATGTCTTGGTATTTGGTCGGGGCAGTTTGTTTCAGGAAGTGATGAATGATCTCGACCTAGAAAATGCTTGGATCGGACATACCAATTTTTGGGGTAGTGCTACTATCGGTATTGAACAATTGGCTATAGTACCTAAAGCACAGGCAATTTTTTTTAGTCATGGAAATGACACATTGTTTACTCAGGTACAAAAAACAGCGTTATGGCAAGCGTTACCTTTTGTCCGTCAAGGCAAAGTTTTCATTCAACCAGGTGTCTGGTTTTATGGCGCTACTCTTTCAGCGATGCGTTTTTGCGACCTGTTGGAATCTGCGGCGGGCGTGCAAGCATGAGCGTAAATATCAAAATATGGCTACTTCCCATACTACTGGCGTTACCCGCACTGGCATTAACGCTATATAACATGCAATATCAACTGCCATTTTCCCTGTGGTGGCAGGCAATGACAGCACCAGATATCAACAATATCAGTCAGATAGTGATGCACTACAGTATCTTGCCACGGAGCGTGGTTTCTCTTCTGGTTGGGGCAGGGCTCGGCCTGGCTGGACTCTTGTTTCAGCAGGTTCTGAAAAATCCGCTTGCAGAACCGGCAACGCTTGGTGTTTCTGCTGGTGCCAAATTGGGTATTACAGCGGCGATATTACTGGCAGTTCCCTCAGACAGCTGGATGATGTCAATCGCCGCCCTGAGTGGCGCGATACTGGTTGCGCTGATGGTGATAGGATTGTCTTGGGGAAAACAAATATCTCCTGTCACACTGATCCTCGCAGGTCTGGTAATGGGACTGTACTGCGGTGCGCTCAACTCGCTGATAGCATTATTCAACCATGAAAAGTTGCAAAGTATGTTCGTCTGGGCCAGTGGTGCACTGAACCAGCATGATTGGCACAATGTGACTGGACTGATCTTCCTATTGCTGGTGGCCCTGATCCTATCGGCATTGTTGATCCGTCCTCTGACGCTGCTCGGTATAGACGACGGCATAGCTAAAAATTTGGGGTTAAGACTTAAGTGTGCCCGTTTGGCAGCACTGGCACTGGCGGTACTTATCAGTTCGGAGATAGTCAATGCTGTCGGTGTGATCGGTTTTATCGGTTTGTTTTCACCCTTACTGGCACGTATCTGTGGTGCTCGCCGTTTGACACAACGCATAGTACTAGCTCCATTGATCGGGGCACTACTGCTTTGGCTGACTGATCAAGTCGTTCAGTCGTTGGCTCATGTTTGGCACGACATTCCAACAGGTTCCGCTACCGCTTTGGTCGGAGCGCCAGTACTGTTATTATTTCTACCCAAGCTGCTTACCAATGCTAATTTACCCACCGTACGTCAGGGCTATTACGTGGCGAAAGGGCACAACCATGTATTCTCCTGGATAACAATTGGCATAGCGATATTGGTTTTAACCTTCGTGGTAGCGTTGCTGTTTGGACGTGGCAGTAACGGCTGGTTTTGGGCACAGGGTAAACAAATTCAGGAACTGTTGCCCTGGCGTTTACCGAGAGTTATTGCCGCATTGGCGGCAGGTATGATGCTGGGAGTCGCAGGTAGCCTGATCCAAAAACTTACCATCAACCCGATGGCAAGTCCCGAAGTGTTGGGGATTAGTTCTGGTGCTGCACTTGGTGTACTGGTACTCATGATGTTGGTTTCAGAGAATACTATTGTCTGGTTTTTACCTGCAGGAAGTATTGGTGCGGCATTGACGTTGTTGTTGGTCATGGTCGTTGCGGGACGACGTAACGGTTTTTCTGCACAACGTATGTTACTGGCAGGGATTGCGGTGAGCACTGTATTTACTACGCTGGTGGTGATGATATTGGCCAGCGGTGATCCACGAACGGGGATACTACTGGCTTGGCTAGCGGGTTCGACTTACAACGTAAGTGCGGCACAGGCGTGGCGCACCCTAATCTTGGCAGTGATCCTGATTGCAACAACACCGTTATGCCGTCGTTGGCTGGTACTATTACCGTTGGGTACGGTTACGGCAAAAGCCGTTGGTATGGCGCTGGCACAGTCACGTATTATTATTCTGCTGATTGCTTCGTCTCTGACCGCTGCCGCTACACTAATGACGGGTCCACTAAGTTTTGTTGGCCTGATGGCTCCACATATGGCACGGTTGTTAGGCTTTAAACGTGCGATGCCACAACTGACGATAGCCGCTTTAATCGGTGGTGTTCTAATGATGTTTGCCGACTGGAGTGGTCGTATGGTGATGTTCCCATACCAAATCCCTGCAGGGTTGCTTGCAACTTTGATTGGAGTACCATACTTTATCTTACTGCTACGCAAGCAAGACAAATGAGGAATCAGTATTACCGCGCTAACTAGATGATTTAGAAGCTATTCTGATAGGTAATGGTTATTGTATCAAGGATTTTGTTGCACAACTTGATACCAGAAATGTTGAAATTAAAGCGCTTTTATTCACTTAATCCGGCATACAATTGTTACGACGAATGTAGTGGTCTAATGTCACGCCCGACCAAAGCAAATCGTAAACCCCGGGCACTCTGTGCTAACTCGCCCAATCAGCTGTACAGTTGGGACATCAGCTATTTACCCAGCTGTATTAAAGAACAGTATTTATTTTTACCTCTAAGTTTTCCTTGATATTTTTAGCCGTAAGATTGTGGGTTGGCAGGTTTATGCCGAAGAAAGTGCGGATAATGCCAGTGATATGATGAAAGCGATTTCGCAAAAGATATGCCGCGAAACCACAGGTATTCTACGCGGGGTCAGCGCTGTTTTGGCGTTCAACCGCTAGCTCAGTGCGAAATTCGTGTTAGATTCTTCTGCAGACACCTTCTGATACCTTGTTTTTACAGGAAAGTGTTTGCCTTTTTTAGTGTCCAAATTTATTGGATCAGAATATTGGCATACCAAAGAAACAAAATTTTCTATCGTTTAACGGCTCGCGTAGCCAAAAAAGTTGGCATGAACTTATCCACTAAAAAGCGAGGATTAGGTTGTTTGTCTTCATAAAATCCGTCGATGCTGAACCCTGCCTCAAGTTGGCCACCGATCAAATCCGTCAATGTATGTCCGAACACAACGGTTTCGCCACACTCGCATTTTTTATTGAGCATGGCTTGATCAAGGTCTTTAAGATCTGAATAAGGGAGTGTATACCGTGGTCGAATAATTCCCTTTTCAGCATAAACTGGGTCGCGATCACCAATAAACACTACAGGATTATAGAAACTGGCAAGTAAAGCACCGCCCGTCTTCAAAACACGGTAGCATTCCTTCCATACAGAGCGAACATCTGGGACATAGAGATTGGAAATTGGGTGAAAAATAAGATCAAAGCGTGAATTGCAAAAGGGGCTCAGATCACACATGTCACCTTGTACCGTTTCCAGTTTGAGAGTATCACGCTGTGCAACCCGGCGATCTTGCTCAAGTTGCTTGTCTGAAATATCAAAGACGGTCACTTGGGCCCCTGCTGCAGCTAAAACAGGGGCTTGCTGACCACCTGCAGAAGCTAGGCAAAGAATTTGTTTGCCACTGACATTACCCAACCATTCCCGAGGCAATGGGCGAGGTGTGAGGTGTACTTGCCATTGCCCATTCCGGGCTTTCTCAATCAAGTCGCTGCTTACCGGACGTGACCATTCTTTTTCATTTATGGCTTGTTGATCCCATGCAGCACAATTATGGGTCAGATAATCAAAATTAGGGTCTGACATAATTAAACTAATCTCTCTTACTTAGGCGTTCGGCTGTATAATCAACACCGCTCGCGATGAAAAATAATGTACTCAAATAGCGTTGAAAAACCTGTACGTTTATAAAGGGAAATACCTTCAGTAGACGCATCCAGAAAACATCGAGAAATACTTCGTGACTTCGCATAGCGTAGCGCATGCTGCATTAAAGCACTAGCGTGTCCTTGCCCCTGAAACTCAACTTTTGTTCCAATGTCGTCCAAACGAGCAATATCCTTTTGCATGGAAAGTGTGAGTGAACAAACAGGCTGTTGCTTTACATAGAGCGAAAAGTGGACAAGATTCTTTTTGGCATCTATCGCGGCTTGATGCCTTTCCTGATATTGGTTTATGACTGTTGGGATCGATGCAAACGCACTTTCTAGCGGCGTGGTCCAATCTGTCAAACACCTGTCTGTGCATTGAATATTATCATTGTTGCGCAAGTCACTCGATGGGAAATTCTCCATATTTAGTTGCATAGCAGTTGATGTATCATCAGTGTGAAAATTTTCTTTGTTTAATTTATTTTTTATTTTAATATCAATCAGTTCACTTCGAATCATAATGCTAAAGGGGTATTCAGTTGTGTGTAAAAAATGTATACCCCTTTGTAAAACGGCTTCTATATCCATATGGCAATTTTTTTTGTTTACGATCAACAAATTAAGACCACTTGATTCGACACCAGTGAAATAGGCACAAGCGCCATCAGTAACGTAATGATGGCGTTGGCTAATCGATGTAAAAAAATAGTTTTCTATCTGGTAATAAAGAGAAAATAATGGCGTACGGTTTTTATAATTCATAGTTTATAAAACACACTGTTTTTTGACGTTCCTTTAAATATAGTCCTCTTTTTTAGCCTAGGGACAATGTGTATTGAGCTGACAATTCATGAGACTCAGTCAGGGTCAGAAAACGTATCCGACTATCAACGATCATGTATTAAAATCAGAGTGTTGATATACATAATCCATTAACAGGCTGATTGTATACTTTTAATCACATTAAGAAAAATGTTCTTATGTACACTATAAACAGCAAGTTAATTACAGCTTTCTACACAGGCTTTCTTTGAAAATGGTTCATTTTTCGTTAGACCTCTTTCCAAACCCTAGCGAGTGATACGAAGTCAAGGCGCACTGCGCACAGTAACCTTCGTTAACACAGAGTACATGAGGATTTCGTGCACCGGGCAACACAGGATTCGAGTCACGCAGCAGGTTTAGAAAGAGGTCTATTATACAATTACATGGGTACGGCCTTTGGCCTGCCAATTTTGAACACTAAAACAGCGTTGACCCCGTGTAGAATACCCATGGGTTTGTGGCATATCTTTTTCGAAACCGCTTTCATCAAGATAAACGACGGATTTTCCCTCTTTCTTGTGGCCCTCTATTTTTTCTTGGAACCGGAGCCGGGCGGTTTTGTCCGCTTTGGGATGACGTCACGTTTTTGTTAGCAGATCCGTGCCAATGTGAAAACACTTAGCCGTTTCTTTTACGCTCAACTCTTCTTACTCTCAAATACTGAAGACTTTTCGCCGAAAATCAACTGAATACGTCATCTTTTGCTCATCGTAGTCAATAAAACATGCCTTCTACCATTAAACGTAATTTTGGCTTGTCATAAATAGTGTGTTGAAGCATGATACTTTTCAGCTTCGAGTAGATTTTATCATTCAACATCGATCAGGACATCGCAAACTCATCTTATTGGGTATCAGAACCGTAATATTACGAGTTTTCATCTTTTTTTCAAATGATTACGATAAAATGTCAATAGCCCCTAGCAACGCATAATTGATTAAAAAACCATTATTGCCACTGAAACAAGTGAAGAAGTAGGCCAAGCCGTCTATAATCGACGCCCCAAACAGAGGAACACCATGACTGTGACCCATTTTTCGGCGTTTGATCTCGATGAACGCTTGATTAAAGCTTTATGTGATAAAGACTACCAGCACCCGACTGCTATTCAGGCAATGGCTATCCCGGCAGCAATGGACGGGCGTGATGTTTTAGGGTCTGCTCCTACGGGAACCGGCAAAACCGCCGCCTTTTTACTGCCTGTCTTGCAGCATTTACTGGATTTTCCTCGTAAAGAACCGGGAGCGCCACGTATTTTGGTCCTCACACCCACTCGCGAGCTGGCGATGCAAGTGGCGGAACAGGCTCATGAATTGGCAGTGCATACTCGACTGGCTATCGCTACCATCACCGGTGGCGTCGCTTATATGAATCATGCAGAAGTATTCAGCAAAAACCAAGATATCGTGGTTGCGACCACTGGTCGTTTGCTGCAATATATCAAAGAAGAAAATTTTGACTGCCGTGCCATAGAAATTTTGATCCTTGATGAAGCTGATCGTATGTTGGATATGGGTTTTGCACGGGATATCGAAATTATCGCTGCTAAAACTGTCGAGCGTAAACAAACCTTACTCTTTTCCGCCACATTAGAAGGCGAAGCTATTCGTGAATTTGCTCAACACATTCTCAATGATCCCATAGAATTGGACGCTGATCCATCACGGAAAGAACGTAAAAAAATTACCCAATGGTATTACCGCGCTGATAATATTCAACATAAAATAGCATTGTTATGCCATTTGCTTATCCAATCAGAGGCAAAAAAATCCATCATTTTTGTGCGTACCCGTGAACGGGTGCATGAATTGGTTCGCTGGTTGCGTGAGGCGAATATTAATGCTTGGTATCTCGAAGGCGAAATGGTGCAGGCAAAACGCAACGAAGCGGTGGCACGTTTAAGTGATGGTCGAATTAAAGTGTTGGTGGCAACCGATGTCGCTTCTCGTGGCCTGGATATTGATGATATCAGCCATGTTTTCAATTTCGACATGCCACACACTGCCGATGTTTATTTGCATCGTATTGGTCGTACCGCTCGTGCAGGTCGTAAAGGCGTGGCGATTTCTTTAATTGAAAACCATGACCATTTATTACTGCAGAAAATAGGCCGTTACCTTAACGAACCGCTTAAAGCGCGCGTGATCGATGAGTTACGTCCTACCAGTAAAGCACCGAGCAACAGAGTCACGGGTAAACCATCGAAAAAAGTTCTCGCCAAACGCAAAGCGAAACAAAAAGCTAGCAAAGAGAAAATAAAGGTTAAAATTCGTCATCGTGATAGTAAAAATATTGGTAAGCGTCGTCAGCCTACAAAGAAATCTGAAAATACCGGTGCTAAATAAACCAGCAATCCGGGTGGGTTGGCCTAATAAATTTTGACCCTTATTTGACGAGTCGGTTCGAGAAAGCGCAGACAAAACAACCTATCACTTCCTCTACCTATCTTGGGCTTGGTTATGGATCGCTTCTTGTGGGAGCGGTATTAGAGGCTGTTGACATTTGATAATAAAGAATTGAAAGAGAAGAGTAAACTCGTAATATTACGGTTCCAACACCCAATAAAACGAGTTTAGTGTGCCACAATTGATATTCAATGATGACAGTTATGTAAAAACACATCAACACAGTGCAGGTGCTGCAAGCAGTGGTACGGAGGCAATTGGAAAAAGTAGAGCAGGTAACACCACAAAAATTCATCTCGGTGTGGATGCTTATGGATTACCTATTGCTTTTGAAATCACGGGGGTGAAATTAATGATTGTACAGCGGCACCCGCTCTTTGGGATAAACTCCCCCTTTCGGGGGTTGTGGTGGCAGATAAAGGTTATGACAGTGAACACGTGAGAGAATACATTACAAATAAAGGAGTGAAAAGGTTCATACCCAGAAAATGTAACTCAGTTATTGGTAATGGAAAAATGGACTGGGGTCTCTATAAATATATTCCTATCTCCGTGCCGTATTCTCTGAATTAAAGCGGTCAGGGGAATGGAAAGAAGATAATCCACTTGATGGAATTCGTCAGTTTAAAGAGGAATATCAAGAACTGGCTTTCTTTTATCCAGAGGATATAAAACGACTTTTGGAGGCTTGTGATGAGCCGGCAAATAAAGATTTAGGACATGTTGTACGTTTATGTCTAGCGACAGGAGCAAGATGGAGTGAGGCACAAAGGTTATCTCAATCACAACTCATGCCGGGGTGGGTCATTTTTACTGAATGAGGGGCTCTCTGTTGTAGAATGCGAGCCATTTATCGATGTCTTGCTGAATGTCTTCCAGTGATGAATAAATTTTACGCCGAAACATGACGTCATCGCATTCATTTTTCATCGTGTTATGAAACCGCTCACAGATACCATTGGTCTGTGGGCTGTACGCCTAAGTCCGCGTAGGTTCGATATCTTCTAACTCCAGGTAAAGCTCATACGCGTGTGTTTCCTTTTTACCCGAGTATTCTGACCCTTATGTCGCGTAGCTATATTATTTTTTATATTTACTACACTGAAATAACAGCAAAAATGGCAGGATTTTGTTACTTTAACCATAAAAATGAGGTGACATCAATGACATCAATGACATCAATGACATCAATGACATCAATGACATCAATGACATCAACGCAGCTAAAGTGGCCCAAGCCTTTAACTATAGGCAGTAAAATTGCAATTGTGTCTCCTGCTGGTGCTATAAAGGACCTGGCTATTTTAGATGACACAAAAAAGAAAATAACAGCTAAGGAATATAAACCAGAACTTGGACCACATGTCGACAAAACATATCAGAACCACTATCGTTATGCAGGAACAGTAGAGGAAAGGCTGAAAGATTTGCAGTGGGCATTGGATGACAATTCAATAGATGCAATCTGGGCGACAAGAGGAGGATATGGCTGTGTTCAGTTACTTGAAAAAATAAACCCCAAGAAATTTTTAGATAACCCCAAGTGGTTTATTGGTCATTCAGATAATACCTATTTGCAAAGCTACCTTGCCCAACATGGCGTTCCTTCCATACATGGGCAAAATGTTATTCAGACTACTAATACTCCTAGCCTAAAACCTGTATCTTATGAAAAGATTTTCGATATACTCGCAGGAAAAAAACTCTGTTACGAGATTAAGAAAAACTCGCACAACCAGAAAGGAAGCGCTGAAGGAATATTAATTGGGGGGAACTTAACTATAGTCGCCGCTCTTCTGGGGACAAAATACGACTTCTCTTATAAAGGAGCAATCTTGTTTATAGAGGAAATTGGGGAAAATGGCTATTACAAGATAGACCGGTATATGCAAAGTTTGGAGTTGTCTGGCGCTTTAAGCAAAATAAAAGGTATTGTGGTCGGTGGGATGAAAAATATAGGTGGAGCAGCAGAACCATATGACGATAAAGCATATAAAATTATTGCTGAAAATGTAAATAAATATAACATTCCTAAGATCTTTGGTTTTCCTAATGGGCATATTGCAGATACGCAACCCCTTATTATTGGTGCAACGGTCACCATCACAGTAGGTGATGAAAAAACGACGTTAAAATACAATAATCAGCGCTGAGAACCTGCTACCTTTTATCGTAAACTCAAACTACCTCGGGGCGTACGCTGAAATCAAACACTGGTATTCGATGGTGGCAAAGATTGTCGCGTGTTCTGGTCAAGTAATTTTGGATACAAATTCAGGAGTTTTATGCCGCTTGATATTCTTTCATCAGTAGACCTCTTTCGAAACTTATAAATTGAGCTCCCAGTTATATATTCCGGCAATAAGATTAAATCTGAGTCCAAACCTTTTTCGCCTGTTGCGATATTTTTCAGCGATAGTTCTGAAACGCTTAAGCATAACCTGAGTTCGGGATAAGGAATTGACGTTTATTTTCTCTAATTTTTTGCTCAAGAAGAGATAAGTGCCTCGTACTTCAAGATAATGATGTTTGCGAACATTATTCATCACGAAATAGCGAGACACTCATGAACGATATTACCGAACTTTATTGCTTAATGGATGATTTTTGCAAAAAATTTGAGCCACTACTCAATGCAAAGCTCCTGATGGGTCCAAGCGGCGTATCCGTGCCAGTTCTCTTTCTTTGGCAGAGCTGATGACGCTAGTGGTATTGTTCCATCCAATTCGTTATCGCCAGTTCAAATCATTCTATCTTCATCATGTGTGTCAGCATCTCAGGGCTGAATTTCCAACCCTTCCCTCTTATTCTCGCTGTATTGAACCCCTTACCCGCTGTGTAATAGCGCTTTATGCTTTCTTTGACACAGTTAAGGGAGACTGTTCAGGGCTCTCTATTGTCGACTCCACGCCGCTGGCCGTTTGCGATAACCTATGTTTTTCAAGGCTTGGCAGAACGGGGGAAAAGTTCAACCGGCTGGTTTTTTGGCTTTAAATGACATGTGCTGATTAAGCATCGGGGAGAACTACTCAGTATTCGTCTAACCCGTGGGAATGGTGACGATAGAAAACCCCTTCCTGACTTGGTCACAGGGCTTTTTGGCCAGCTTTATGCAGATAAAGGAGATATTTCTAACACATTGTTACAACAGCTGAAAGAAAAGGGAGGCGCCTTGAACACTCGAGTTCGTCGCAACATGAAGCCTTATATACCCAAGTGAAATCAAGATGCAGGATTTAGCGCCTGGAAATTATCGTTTAAGCGAGATACCAGAGAACTTGCCATTTGTGGTAGCTTCACCTCAAAGAAGTTTAAGATATCGTTCTTAAAACTCTGTGAGCCTGTACAAGATTCTGTGTAACTGCCGATTCCTCATAAATACACTGATAACCGTTCAGGGTATTCGATCATAAAGTGATTGAGAGCCTGACGCCAGTTTGGTATCGGCATTGTCCACTTTTCTGATGCAGATTCTATTGCCAGATAAATCACTTTTAATGCAGACCCATCATGTGCAAATATTTTGCGTTTTTTTATGGCTTTACGTATCACACTATTGAGTGATTCTATCGCATTTGTTGTATAAATCACCTTGCGAATTTCGTCGGGATAAGTAAAAAATGTGGATAGGTTATCCCAATTTCTGCGCCAAATTTGTACCAGTGTTGGGTATTTTTCACCCCAGCGTCCTTCAAAACTATCAAGCTCTTGCAAAGCATTTTCTTCTGTAGCGGAACGGTAAATGAGTTTTAGGTCGGCACAGAGTGCTTGTCGATCTTTCCAACTGACGTATTTGACCGAATTACGGACTAAATGGACAATGCAAAGCTGGATTTTTGTCTCAGGATAGACCGTGTTGACAGCCTCAGGAAACCCGGTTAAACCATCCATACAAGCAATTAATATATCATTTAAGCCCCGATTCTTTAACTCGGTCAGAATCGATAACCAGGTCTTTGCTCCTTCCGTCTCCGCTATCCACAAGCCAAGGCATTCCTTATGTCCTTCCATATTGATGCCTAGCGCGATATAGACAGATTTATTGATAACCCGCTTATCCTGGTGAACTTTAACGACAATACAATCCAGATAAACAATCGGATACAGATTGTCCAGTGGGCGACTACGCCAGGTGGTTACTCGGTCAATTACCGCATCAGTGACTTTAGATATCAAGGTTGGCGATACCTCAGCATCATAGATTTTTTTAAAGGTTTCGGTAATTTCCCGTGTGGTCATGCCTTGAGCGTAAAACGCTAAAATGTGATCGTCAAAATGGGTCAGCCGAGTTTGCCCTTTTTCAACCATTATCGGGGAAAACTCGCCGTTACGGTCACGGGGCGTTTCTATCGCTAATTCACCGTACTGAGAGGTAATATTTTTTGCAGAATAGCCATTACGACTATTACCGCTGCCACGTCCTTCAGCCGCATTTTTGGCATAACCTAGGTGATGTTCCATTTCAGCACCTAATGCCGCTTCTACTGTCATCTTAACGAATTCATTGAGTATCTTGTTTAGATCAGATTCAGTTTTAATGTCTTTTACCAGCGCCTGAGCTACCTGACGTAGCTGAGATTGTTGCGGGGTATCCGGTAATTTATTCTTTCTTACCATTGTCTATATCCTATTCACAAATTGTTTAAATATAGGCAATTACACAATTTTCAGGACAGGCTCACCAACGGTGATCAGGATATGCCTATCCATGCTGCTAATCTGGAGTATATTATCGATTCGATCATCTATCAGCTGAATGCTAAAGATACCGGTGGCAGCTATCTGTTCTCTGGTACCAAAAATGATGTAGCACCCATAATCTATGATACTGGTACTCAAAGCTATAGCTATGCAGGCAATGCCGAATATCGTGAAGTGAGTGTGGCACAGGGCGTGACACTAAAGGCGAATGTACATCTCTACAGTGCGTTTTCTACAGCCGGTGGCAACGATATGAGTATACTCACCAAGCTTAAACAGCTGAGTGAAAACATGAAAGATACGACTAAAAAGAAATCCGACTATCAGAATGATATCCAGGTACTTTTAGATCTAACCAGCAAAGCCAGGGATGATGTCAGTGGCACGGTAACTGAATTGGGTTACCG
The DNA here is from genome assembly GCF_964030845.1 of Candidatus Fukatsuia endosymbiont of Tuberolachnus salignus. Lineage (NCBI taxonomy): Bacteria > Pseudomonadati > Pseudomonadota > Gammaproteobacteria > Enterobacterales > Yersiniaceae > Candidatus Fukatsuia > Candidatus Fukatsuia endosymbiont of Tuberolachnus salignus. The sequence continues at coordinate 858,665 of NZ_OZ034983.1, read as the reverse complement.
AACGAATATGTTAGAACTTCTGGACGGTGTTCAAATAACACAAACCAACGCCAACAATCAGCTATCTACTCATTTAGTGGGGCTAACTGAGGACGACAAGAAAGATAAAATACTAGAACTCACGCAGCAAGAATCTGCGTTGCAGACCAGTTTTTTAATCTATAGCAAAATCTATCGAATTTCCCTATTTGACTATATAAGGTAGACCGAGATTCTATGTCGGTAAAATTTCACACCAACAAAATCAGCACCAGCAAAACAGATACTGTCACGTTAACCCAACAAAGTGGCATTGAGACATTACGGCGAACCCAAACACAAAAAAGTAACAGGTCAACCGCTACTTTCCCCGATCAGCCGCTGATTTCCAGCTGCCCGTTACGTTATAACGTGCAGCTTAATCAGCAGCTAACCTCAGTGCAGCAGGCCTATCGCTATTTAATGAATGTTGAACGTCAGCTATCGCATTACTATCATGCACAAGAACAGGAGAAAAGCTCGCCTCTTATTCAACAGCAGGCGAATAAATTATTGTCATTATTACACCAGAGAAGCGAGCTTTCTGGTGGCACGGTTGATCGGCAGCTACAAGTTGAATTGACACGCAGGCCAAAGGTTGATTTTACTTCCAACGACCTCGATAACTTGCTACAACAATCCACGGGAGAAACATTATTGTTTTCTGTATCGGGGACAAAAAATAAAATGACCGCGGTAAAATTTGCTGAACAAAGTACGCTAAAACAGAGACTATTACAATTAAACAAAGGGTTGGGACGCTTTGGTATTCATGGTCAATTACGTCATGATCAGACAGTATTCAGCGTCGATGAAAGTCAGTGGAGCTTACTGAATAATCATTTCAGTGCCAGGGGAGAAGGGCATGGTTATCCTAAAGAACAATTCACTCAGATTAAATTACAACTTGAGAGTGCTGCCGAACAGCATATACAACAAATAGTCGCCAACCCCGCTACGGCTAAAAACCATCTTGATGAAATACAGAACCTGTTGGATAAGATAACGCAACAACTGCGACAACTCTCAACAAATAAAGAGAAGGTTCATAGCCGTATTAGCGGGATGTCTACTTTTAGCCAACCCGGATCAGCATTACTGGCAGCACAGATTTTAACCGAAAAATTAAGTCATGCAGATAACAATTACAGCACGTTATCACAGGCCATCAGTGGGCAAGATAATGTACACAGTGCTACAGTAAAAAATCTATTGTGTTATTGATCACTGGAAGCCCATTTAAAACCGTATTCATTAAGGGGGATGCACTCGCCCCCTGAGTGATGGCAGACTAGACTTTTTGTAAAACTGACTTAACCTCAGCTGCCTTCAAGAAAAATGCCCCCTTGTCCAAAGACCAAGTATTGCCCATTTACCCATATTGGAGTGATAATTATTCTGTTATGTACTAAATAGTCTATTAACCCATCTACCATATGACCGGATGTCGGATTATGGTGAAAAATAGGTGTGTACTTATATTGAAGTTGCCGCCCTGGTAATGGTTTTTGCACTAACTTTCCTTTCAAAATAAAGCGATTATCATTAGGACTTGTCATGGTAGAAATCACCACACCCTTGTTGACAGTTATTTTGGCATCATAAATTTCTTTTTTCTGCGAGAGCAGATCGTAAAAACCGATCTGCACATTCTCTCTTCTTTTTATAGTTGGCAACTCGTTAGTACTAAAAACAGGGAGAGGCATTATCGCTTGTGCCAAAATTAATCCGATGAAACTAACTGTGGCAGGGATCCATTTCATTAACTTTTCTCTCTGTTTCACGGTAAATCAGATTATTAAGATTTTTATTATCAAGACGCCAATGGTAGATAGTCATATTGAGTTGTTTTTTTTCACAACCATTTTCGATGAGAAAAGTATAATCCAGCCATCGTAGTGACAAATGATAGTAAATACTCATACGCATTTTTTTTGCCCCAATCTCTTTGTCAAGTAAATATAGGGTATCTTTCAATCTATGATAAAGATTATCATCATCTTCAGTGTTGGGGTCGTCATCCCTTAGTTGAAACAAACGGATATTGCGGTAAACGTTCGGTTCCTGTTCTTCGGCGAAAAAATTTGGCGCCAGACGGTTATTGTGCTCGATAACAAATGTGATCCAGCTACTCACCGCAACTGTCAATAAAAGCGTAAAAATTATTTTTATCTTGGTCGATAAGAACATTTTTTTTGCTAACGGTGGCAACGAAATATTTTCTTGCCATTGACTGTCGTTATTTTGATCGGGCACATTATCTTGGTTTTGCACATTGTATTTTTTATCGACATCATTGCTATTGTGATCAAAATTGTTTTTATCATCATTATTTTCATCAATCGCTGTTGCCGTATTTTCTTCCACGGTGACGCAATAAGAAGCATCTAATAGATAGCCTTTTTTGGGGATTGTTTGGATAACACGTTGTTGTTTCTTATCATCACCCAATGCAACCCTTAGCGTATGAATGGCATTCGGTAAACTATTATTGCCAATTACCCGTTTTTCCCACACCAAATGCGTCAATTGATCGCGAGAAAGGATCTCTCCGGCATGTTGTAGCAACATATCTAACAATTTAAGCTGGTACTCACCAAGACGTTTTTTCTCACCGGAACCTTGATGAGTCATAAATCCCGAACAGAAATCGATTAGCCAATTATTAACAGAATATAAACGTTTATTCATTGCAATTTTTCAAAAATATAAGCAAAAAGTGTCATGTAACAAAAATGCGCTCAACATGTTCATTAGACTGCGCTTTTTCGCCCATTTTTTCCTCATCTGAACCTCGCTCACGACGATTTTTTAATAGGCTTTTGGATCCTATCGTTTAGCTCTGTAGCTGTATTTTTTTAAATTTTTATGATAGAGGCTGCTGGAACCTAATGTTTTAAATAAAATTTAAATTGTTGTTAGTAACCAATTGTTAGCAAGCGAATATTTTTACGCTACAAAGAGAAAATAATCAATAGTTTCATGACTAATAGTCTGGTTTCTTTTTAAGAATGAATCACAACATCCCAGTAGAATTTTTCTATCCGATTGAATTTTATTAAAAATGCAGGGTACATACGAGTATATGAGGATGGCTAGCACTGAGTAACGCCGAATTTACACCACACAGTAGGTTATACAAGAGGTCTATTGACTTAATAACCTTACTTTAAATACAGTTATAATAGCGTTTGCTGGCAGAAAATGAATTAACTTATCTTTTAGCGGGTTATTTTATCCATGAAGATAATTTTGCTTGTTTATTATCCCCATAAATAATGTTAAATATTTGTTAAGTATTTAACATTATCAACGATGCCAGCGAACCCAACCAACCCATCATCAATAACCGATTTTTTTATGCTCAACAGTCATATTCTATTTTAAACATAGATCATATTAAATTTTTTAGTTTACATTATTAATTTTTACTAAACAGAGTTTATTAAAATATAGATCATAGTTAATTTTTAATAAAAAAATGTCGTCTCTTTTATTTTTTTATAGCGATAAAATTATTATTTTAAACATAATTTATCTTATCAAATTAATTTAATTTCACTTTGCCGGATGTCGCTTATATCGGGTATCAGCGGGGGCTAATAGGTAGCTCCCTAAATAAGGAGAGGTTTACAATGGCACAATCATCGGTTCACACTAATCCGGCGTCCATCGCAGCAAAGCTTTCAATGAGCAGGGCTGGCACTTCATCGACTAAATTTTCGACACAAGCAGCAACGGGTTATCGCATTAATGGTGCGGCTGATGATGCTGCAGGACTGCAAATTGCTGGTCGTTTGGACGGTGAATTGAGTGGTATGAGAGTAGGTATACGTAACATTTCCGACGCAAAATTCATGCTGCAAACGGCAGAAGGCGCTTTCCAGGAAATGAAAGATATCATGATTCGGATGAAAGATCTGAGTATGCAAGCCGCCAACGATACTAATTCACCTGCTGATAAAAAAGCAATGAATGATGAATTTAAAGAGTTGCACCTTGAATTAATCAATACCATTCAAACCACGAGCTACAGTGGCGAGAGATTACTACACGGTTCAGGTGTATTGAGTACAACTAGTGGTGCTAACTTCCAGATCGGTAGTGCCTCAGGAGCAAAATTGGCCGTTAGCTTGAAGGATCAACTTAAGAAGTTAACTGATATTATCGGTTTAAAACCTGCTGAGGGTTTTGGAAAAATCGATCTGGCGGCGAGTGGCGGTAAAATTGCCACTGAAGGGCCTATGTTTGCAGCGTCGGGACTTATAGCGGGACTCTCAGGACTGTCTGCCATACGTTCTAAATTGGGCGCCACTATTAACCGTCTAGACCATACCTCACGCAATCTAGAAAACATGGTAAGCAATACTGAAAAGGCCAGAGGTAATCTCATGGATACTGATTTTGCCGTTACCTTGACGGATCTGGCTCGTAGTCAAATGCTGGAACAAACCAGTATGGCAATGCTACAGAAATCGAACCAATCCTCTCAGATGATTTTGGGTCTGTTACGCTGATAAATCGTTAGTCTTTACTCGAATTATGATGGAAGCACCGTTTTTTGGCGGTGTTTCCATGCTATCAGCTCTTTCCTCCTAACAATAGGAAAGAGGAAGTATGACTTCCGCGATTGAATATATTTGTCTATAAATCAGTTAATTAATATTGGCACAATTGTTGCTTTCTTTTGTCATATAGATTGTGTGGTAACGGATAAGGCACAAGTACTACCAGGGGAAGCTATTCGATGAATATGAATATTGAACCAGAAAAATGGGCAGAAAAAATAGCACAAGCCAGCATTGAAGTTGAAGAAAAGCGTTGGAGCAATCAGAAGCTGAAAGCAGAGGCAGAAGAAAAGGGCTTAAAGGAACTTAAAAAAACACTCACTGGTTTTCGTAATTCTATCAGGGCATTAAATGGTATTGATGGTGGTATGGTAAAAAACAGTGTCACCACCAGTGACGACAAGGTTGCCAATATTACTTCTAATGGTAAAGCAGTTAAAAGCTCTTATAACTTGAAGATTGCTCAGCTAGCCAGCAATCATAAAATAAGATATCAGAGTCTGAATGATGCACAGGTAGCCAGTGCCACAGGTTCACTAAAGTTAAAAGTAGCGGGTAAAGATTTTACCATTGAGGTGGATAAATTGCGGACGTTGGAAGAGTTAGCCGATGCGATCAATCTCTATGCCAATAACAATGAAATCGCTGCTTCGATTTACCGTATCAACGGTCAACAACAATTGGTTTTAAGTAGCCATAAAAGTGGTAAGGACAATGAAATTGAGATTGATCCAAGCTCTAGTCCCCTATTCATTGGAAGCACAGAATTAAGTCCAGCACAAAATGCAAAGGTGACGCTCGACGGGATAGATATTGAAAGTGATAGCAATAAGTTAACCACTGTGCCCGGTGTTTCAATTGAGCTGAAAAAAGAGACCACAGTAGGCACAGATTTACATTTTTCTGTTGCTCCTGATGAATCAGGCACTGAAGAACAGACACAAAAATTTGTTGAGGCGTATAACACACTAAAGAGTTCACTCAAGTCTCTGATGCGCAGCGGCTCAGACTCAGAAAAGATTGAACGTGGTGCTTTTGCCGGTGATTCAGCTCTCGCTCAATTAGACAGCCAGTTATATCGTCAGATCTACAGCTCACCTGGTAGAAAACCTTTATCTGCATTAGGAATAACAACGCAAAGGGACGGAACCTTGTCAATTGACAGTAAAAGACTAAAAGAGTCGTTAACCACTGATTTTGGCGTTTTGGCCCATGTATTTAACGGTCCAGAGGGGCTTATCAAAGGCATGGAAAAGGCGTTATTTCCTTTCCTGAGTGCTACAAAAAACAAGGGTAATGCAGAATCTGAACCTAGCATTTTGCAACAACGTCAAAATTCTCTGGATATTCAACTAAAGAGTGTAAAGCGTATCGAAGAACAACTGAAAGAACGTCTTGACAAAGTGTACAAGGACAATCTTAAGAAATTTAGCGATGTGAAAACAGCCATGGCTAAAATACAGGAAAATTCAATGAGTATGATGTCGATGCTCATGAACAGATAAATTTCAACCCGAAAAACCGGAATATTTTATGTACCCAAACCAAGACCACAGTTTGTATCAGCAGGATGATATTGCTATTCAAGCAGCGGCGGCGACGCCGCATCAACTGGTACTGATGTTATTTGCAGGACTCATGGATGAATTAGTACGAGCTAAAAGCCATATTGTGGCAAAACGCTATGAAAAAAAGGCAAAGAGTATCAATAAATGCATTGATATTCTCAATGGACTGACCGCCGTACTCAATTACGAAAAAGGCGGTGAAGTTGCTGCCAATTTAGCGCGTTTATATGACTACTGTGTGTTCCGTTTGTATGGTGCCAGTCATCAATTATCCACCGAACTGGTTGAAGAAGCTGAAAAAATATTAATTTCCCTTCATGAAGGATGGATAAGATTGGGGAGCAAAAGCAAAAAGAATGGATGAGCTGCAGTGGATAGAACGCTTAGGCAACGAGTTAAAAAAAGCCGCTAAGGATCATGATTGGCAGCGTTTACAGAAGATCAATACACGTATTACAGAGTTATTGATTTCATCACAATCTGAGTCTTTATCAGTGAAAAAAATTCAAACATTAAAATGTTTGCGAAGCAGCCATCAACAAGCTTTCGATTATTGCCAACAACAAAGCCAGTTGCTGGAAAAGAAGATTTCCCTCTACCGCAATAACCAAAACGGTTTAAGTGCTTACGCCAATATGGCAGTGATAGCTCATGAGGACATTGCTGAACACGGGGGTATAGAAAAGTGAGCACCCAGATCAATTCGACACCATTAGCACCTGTGTCATTAGCTGCCGGGGAAAAAAGCAAAAATGTGGCTGCTAGCCCCATCTCTGGTTCACCAGAGAGCGATGGTGCAGATTTGCCCACATTTAACAATACGCTATCTCAGATGATGCAATCCAATTCGTCTGTATCGTCGACTGCTGAACCCCAGAACACAGAGGAAGAACTGGTGGCTTTGCACAACAATGCTGAAGAGGTTAGCGACACTGAGATATTGAATGAACAGAATCAGCAATGGCTACATGCTTTATTAAACATTGTGCCATCATCGAAGCCAGCCAATGTCCTCGTTACTCTGTCGTCTGCTATGGAACAGGTTAATTCATCGACATCCAATGAAACTCAGCTGCTGGTACCCGTAAAATCACAGGATGAAGAGCAATCTACCCGGAATCTAACCTCTGATTTGATGATGAATGTTTTAGCGGCAAAGCCAATGATAACAACATCAGAAAGCTCAGTGATCACGCTACAACCTGGTTCAAATAATCCGTCTATCGTCAATACTGATCAAAACCTTAAGATGGCAAACACGCATCTCACTTTGGCAAAGGATCAAAACCAATGGTCAGAACAGTTACGCACCCTGCTGGGGGAAAGACTACAGCTACAAATAGATAAACATGTTCAGCAGGCTACCATTCGTCTTGATCCTCCGGAAATGGGAAAAATAGATATTTCTGTGAGTTTTGATGCCGGCAAATTGCAAATCCATATCAACGCCAGCCAGGGGGATATTTATCGTGCACTTCAACAAAGCAGTAATGAACTGCGGCAAAATCTTATTGCGCTACATACATCACAGGTAGATGTACAAATCTTTTCTGGCGATAAACAGCAACAGAAAAAACAGGAAACAACACCAGGCTCCAAAATCATTGCCGCTGAAATTATTAATAGCGAAGAAGAGACGAGTGCAGATGATGGCACTCTTTTAGCAACCGTTTAATAGCAAACGGTTTAATAGCAAACGGTTTAATGGATTATTTATGACTATCTTAAAAAAATTCTCAAAAATATTGATAGTGATCGCCATTGCTGCCACTTTGATCGGCGGCTGGGTAGCATTTAATTATCAGAATGAAATAAAAAAAGATCCTATCAAACCACCGACATGGTGCGCCAAAAATTTTGTGCGCGGAAATAAAGCTGTGCAATTTGTTGAGATTAAAAATATGGTTATCACCCTGAAAAATATCGATCAGGATGAACGTTATATGTTATTGGAATTAGGAATAGCTACTGGTGATGACGATGACATTAAGAAAGTCAATGCGTTAACACCTGCTATTCGTGGTGCCACCGTTAATTTACTTTCAGGTATGAATTACCGGGAAGTCCGTGATCTTACGATTGCTGATTTACGCCAGAGTTTAATGAGCGAATATCAAAAGAACTTTAATCAATTAAAAGTTCCTATGCCATTCGATGATGTTGTAATTAGTAAAATGGTCTTTCAATAATTCTATGACGATAATGTGTCTTAAAGAAAATATAGCGTTGACTACTGTAGATGAAGGTAAATATCTCGATATTTATTTACCCTTGGTAAAGCGAGTCGTCAGGCAACTGTCATTTCAGGCTGACAGCGTTATAGAAAGAGAAGATATGCAGCAAATTGCCCTGATGGGGCTACTTGAAGCACTACGCCGTTATGGCCATCCCGATGGCAATTTGCTGCTTATGCGGTACATCGTATTCGTGGTGCTGTATTGGATCAATTGCGTGAACATGATTGGCGACCACGACGCTTAAGGCAAAAAACACACAAAACCAATGAAGCGATAAGGGAGCTAGGGAAACGATTAGGACATGAACCTAATTACGAAGAGATTGCCATAGAATTATTAATCACACCACAAGAGTATCAAGAGTATCTGTTATTGGAAAGCGCCAAGGCAATGGAAAGTTTAGATGATCTCCTTTCAGTAGAAATGCATACCGACGCATTGCAAAGTCGTGAACTGGAAGATCAAATCATTATTCAGGATAGCCTTCAACAGGCAATTGCTACCTTGGATAAACGAGAGCAACTTATTCTCAGTCTTTATTACCAGCAAGAACTCAGTTTGAAAGAAATTGCATTGGTATTAGAGCTTACTGAGGCACGTGTCTGTCAATTAAATAAAAAAATAACAGAAAAAATCAAAAAATTTTTTAGTCATTGAGGAATATATGCAGAAATTATTGGGTTTGATTATTATTATGTTCTGCGTTATTGGCGGTTATTTAATGTCGGGAGGCATTCTATCGTCTTTTTGGCAGCCAGGTGAAATTATTATTATTTTTGGCGCAGGCATAGGTGCCACCATCCTTGCCAATCCCAAAAATGTATTGGTGGAAATGTGGCAGCAGATAAAGAGTGTTACCAGTAAAAATGAATATACATTGGAATTTCAGCAACAGTTATTGATGCTGCTCTATGAATTATTAGAGATGGTCGATGAAGGAGGGCTGAAACGATTAGATGAACATATTGAAATTCCTGAAAACAGTAAACTGTTTCAAAAATATCCCCTTATTTTGCGTCATAAAAGTCTGGTGACATTTATCTCAGATAATTTTCGTTTAATGGCGATGGGAAAAATAAATGCTCATGAATTAGAAGGTATTCTGGAACAGGAATTAGCCGCAGTTGAAGAAGAGTTGCTGATTCCATCCCGTTCTATGCAAAGGACGGCAGAAGCCATGCCGGGTTTTGGTATTTGTGCGGCAGTACTCGGTATTATTATTACCATGCAATCGATAGACGGTTCTATTGCATTAATTGGTGTTAAAGTGGCGGCGGCTTTGATCGGTACTTTTCTTGGAGTCTTTATTTGTTATTGTCTGATAGATCCGTTGGCTAATGCCATGGAACAGGAAATGAAAAAGAAAATTTCCTTTTTTGAATGTGTCCGCATGGTATTGGTCAATCATGTAGCAGGTAAACCTTCTTTATTAGCTGTGGATTCGGGGCGTAAAATGTTACCACTGGATAACAAGCCCACCTTCGCCACGCTTGATTCTTGGATCAATAAGATGGAAGGCATGTAATGAGAGGACAAGGTCGAGGTACAGATACTACCATCATTAAACGTTCGGCCAAAAAACACCACAGCGGTGCCCATACTGGGGCGTGGAAAGTGGCTTTTGCTGACTTTACTCTCGCAATGATGGCGCTGTTTATGGTGTTGTGGATAGTGGGTGCTGTTTCTGAAGAAGAGCGACATGAAATTATGTCTCACATTCACGGAAATAGCATTTTTTCTGAACAATCATTTTTATCGATTCCATTACAGCATAAAAATGGCGCTGATCAGCATTTTGATATCGTTAATAGCAAGTCGCGAGACAACAAAAAAGAGAGTAATTGGCGTGAGCAATTTAAGCAAACCGATCAATCACTGCAAGAACTCGTCGATAAGTCTGCAATAGAAATGAAAGATTTATCACGTATGATTATGAAAATCAGTAATGCAAACAATGCGCAATCCAATTTGAACATAGAAATTATTCCGCAAGGACTGCGTATTTTAGTACAGGACGATAAAAACCGGGAGATGTTCTCGCGTAGTAGTGCTTTGCTTACACCGTTTTTTACTCGCTTATTGGGTGAATTAGCGCCGGTTTTAAATAACCTCAATAACAAAATTATCATTACGGGTCATACTGATGTTTCACGTTATCGTGACCAAGAGTTGTACAACAATTGGAATTTATCAGGGGAAAGAGCGATGGCCGCCCGTCGAGCCTTAGAGAAAGGTGGGTTAGACGGTACGCATCTTTTACAAATCAATGCTATGGCTGATCAAATGCTACTTGATGAAGAAAATCCTCTGGGAGCGGCGAACCGCCGTATTGAAATCATGGTGTTAACTAAAGCGGCGACCGCAACCCTCTATCAATTTTTTGGTGACCATGGAATAAAAACGATTAAAACGGTGACAGAGAAAGCCGAAACGATTAAAACAGGGGCAGAACAGGCTGAAGAACTGGAAGAATCGGAAGAAGCGGCGTAATACAACCGGTCAAGGGGCTTTCTCCCCTTGACAACCGAAATTAATGATGCCATAGCTCCTGAATCAAACTACGGACACGAACTTTAGACGCAGTCGCAACCCGTGCAATAATACGATTAGCACTCAGTTCTGACACTTCGGTATTCCATTCATCAAATGAATGTTCCGAATAACTGTCATTAAAAACTTTTTTTATTGATGATTCAGCTGTAGACATCTCAGTAAAAATTTTAGTATTGACTAAACATTTAGCGATAATTGAAACCTTTTTTACAACAATTTGCTTCATAAAAACTTTTTTCATATTTTATCCTCAAATCCCGGCATCGCATTTTAGCACAATTAATGTACACCTACTGACATATTCCGGTGCTTTTTTCTTAGAACCTGTTCTAAATCTCTTGTGCTCGCTGATACTTCGTTAAAAACGGGCTCAAATACTCATTTACTCTATGTAAATATGTAAACTGCGCTTTTTCGCCCATTTTTTCCTCGTCTGAGCGTCACTCAAAAAGATTGGGAATAGGTTCTTATTAGACTTATTCTACACGATAAGCGGAATACGCTTTGCCCTCGACACGTTTCAGTATAGTCACTATGGCATCAGTTAGCTGCCGCAGCTGCGGGGGCTGAATAATATACGGAGGCATCAAATAAATCAGCTTACCAAAAGGTCGGATCCATACCCCTTGTGCGACAAATTCGCGTTGTACCTCTGCGATATTGACCCTTTCTTTCATTTCTACCACACCGATAGCGCCTAACACGCGAACATCTGCCACTGTCTGTTGTTCCTTTAACGGTGATAATGCTTGCCATAACTGAGTTTCGATGGCTTTAACCTGCTGTTGCCAATGGTTCTGTGCCAGTAAATCCAGGTTGGCATTTGCTACCGAACAAGCCAGCGGGTTAGCCATAAAAGTGGGGCCGTGCATGAAACATCTGGCTTCGCCCAGGCTGATGGTTTCAGCAATCTGACGGGTGGTCAAAGTAGCGGCAAGCGTCATATAACCTCCGGTCAGTGCTTTGCCTAAGCAAAGAATATCTGGCTCAATAGCAGCGTGTTCACAGGCAAATAGTTTGCCGCTACGCCCAAAACCGGTGGCGATTTCATCAGCGATTAACAGGATCTGGTATTGATCGCAAAGTTCTCTCACTCGTTTTAAATAATCTGGATGGTAGAAACGCATACCACCGGCGCCTTGCACAATAGGTTCAACAATGACCGCCGCAATCTCATCAGCGTGACATGCCATCATAGTGGTAAAGTCGCTGATATCTTGCTCATCCCAATTCTCTTGTACCCTGCCTTCTTTAAAGCGAGATAGTGCCGGTGCTGTGGCAAACAGGTTTTCTTTTAGATAACCCCGATAAAGATGATGCATGGAATTTTGCGGATCACATACTGACATGGCAGCAAAAGTATCTCCGTGATAGCTATGGCGTAGTGCCAATATACGTTGACGTTTCTCCCCTTTGGCTTGCCAATATTGCAACGCCATTTTCAATGCAACCTCTACCGCGACCGATCCTGAATCCGCCAAAAAAACGGTTTGCAACGATTTAGCGGTGATGTCTATTAACTTGCGACACAGTGTGATTGCTGGCAGATGGGTAATGCCACCAAACATGACATGGGACATTTTTTTCAGCTGTTGGCACACAGCATCATTCAGTATTGGATGATTATAGCCATGAATGGCAGCCCACCATGAAGACATGCCATCAATTAAATGCTGATCGTTATCCAAATGTAATTCGACGCCATCGGCAGCAATGACCGCATAACAGGGAAGTGGATCACTCATCGAGGTGTAGGGATGCCAGATATGGCGCCGATCAAACGCGCGATCTTCAGGTTTAATAACATTCATATGTAAACAATAATATATTTAATTGGTTGACAGTATATCGCCTTCACTTAAACTAACGAAAATTTTATTTTGGAGATACCCTGATGGGAAATCGTAGACAATGGACAATCGAACAAGCTGAGGTGTTGTTTGCTCAACCTCTACTGGAATTGTTGTTTACTGCTCAGAATGTCCATCGTCAGTATTTTGATCCACAGCAAATACAAGTGAGTAGCTTACTGTCGATAAAAACGGGGGCTTGTCCCGAAGACTGCAAATATTGTCCACAAAGCGCGCGCTATAAAACCGGACTAGAAAATAAACCGTTAATGCAGGTTGAACAAGTGCTAGTAGCAGCGCGTGCCGCCAAAGCTGCGGGTGCCACTCGTTTTTGTATGGGGGCGGCTTGGAAAAGCCCTCACAAACGTGCTATGCCATATCTGCAACAAATGATCCAGGAAGTGAAAGAATTGGGGATGGAAACCTGTATGACACTGGGTGAATTGGATACTGATCAGGCTCAGTTTTTAGCCAGTGCTGGTCTGGATTATTACAATCATAATCTGGATACTTCACCCGAATTTTACCGTGACATCATCACCACTCGCAGTTATCAACAACGCTTAGACACCTTGCATGAAGTGCGCAATGCTGGCATCAAAGTTTGCTGTGGCGGTATTGTCGGCTTAGGTGAAAAAGTACGTGATCGCGCCAGTTTACTGGTACAACTGGCTAATCTAGACGCCCCCCCGGATAGCATACCTATCAATATGCTCGTCAAAGTGAAGGGAACACCGTTAGAAAGTAATCCAGATGTGTCCGCTTTTGCTTTTATCCGTACCATCGCAGTAGCACGTATTATGATGCCAACCTCATATGTTCGTCTTTCTGCTGGACGTGAACAAATGAATGAACAAACTCAAGCTATGTGTTTTATGGCGGGAGCGAATTCCATTTTTTATGGTCGACAATTGCTTACAACAGCGAATCCTGATGAAGATAAAGATCGTCAGTTATTTAGCACATTGGGTTTGTATCCACACAGAAACAAGGTATCTAATGAGTTGGCAACAGAAAATTGAACAAAGCCTACAGCAACGTCATGCCGCGGTTACCTATCGTACTCGTCAGTTAAATCAAGGTAGCACCGGACGTTGCTTGCGGATTGATAACCAATCCTATATCAATTTTTCCAGTAACGATTATTTGGGATTGAGTCATGATAAATCAGTCATTGCCGCTTGGAGGAAAGGATCACGCTGTTATGGTGTCGGCAGTGGTGGCTCTGGTCATATTACCGGTTACATGCAACCCCATGCTGAGCTTGAACAACAATTAGCCGATTGGTTAGCCTATCCAAGAGCTTTACTGTTTATTTCTGGCTATGCGGCTAATCAAGCATTATTAGCCTCCCTCACTGCCGCTGGCGATCGCATATTGGCCGATCGATTAAGTCATGCTTCGTTATTGGAAGCGGCAGTCAATTCAGCCGCGCAACTACGGCGCTTCCATCATAATCAGCCAGATGCTTTGCAAAGACTATTGGATAAACCTTGTGATGGTCAGACCTTGGTGATCACGGAAGGGATCTTTAGTATGGATGGTGATAGCGCACCACTGAGCCAGTTGCAAGCACAGACAATCGCGGCGGGAGGTTGGTTGCTGGTCGATGATGCACATGGCATTGGTACGCGTGGAGAACAAGGACGTGGCAGTTGCTGGCAGCAAAAAATAAAACCTGAACTGTTGGTGATAACCTTCGGTAAAGCCTTTGGTTTAAGTGGTGCCGCTGTGTTGTGTCAACACGAGGTTGCCGAATATTTATTGCAGTTTGCGCGTCATCTGATTTACAGCACGGCCATGCCGCCTGCTCAGGCTTGTGCTTTGCAGGCAGCTCTGATTCGTATCCAGCAAGGTGATGATCTACGTGATCGACTACAGCAGCGTATTAAGCAGTTCCGCCACGGTGCGGCGAATTTGTCTTTGGGCTTAGGTCGGTCTGATAGCGCCATTCAGCCACTGTGGGTCGGTGATAATCAATCCGCATTAGAACTGGTCCATAATTTGCGCAAACGTGGGCTATGGCTCACGGCGATCCGTCCCCCGACTGTCCCGCTAAACACGGCTAGATTGCGTATTACCCTGAGTGCAGCTCATCAGGCGAGTGATATTGATGATTTACTGGAGGCATTAAATGCAATCGACCGTTGATAAATCATCAGCTACTGACAATATTGATAAACAGGCCATTGCGGCGGCATTCAGCCGGGCAGCGGTAAGCTATGATTCTGTGGCACAATTACAGCAAAAAACCGGCAAGTTGTTGCTACGTATCGGTTGCCAACATCCGGGCACAGTCGTATTGGATGTGGGTTGTGGAACGGGTTATTTTAGCCAAAAATGGCGTGCATCAGGCAAAAAAGTGATAGCGTTAGATCTCGCTGAAGGCATGTTACAACAGGCACGCCGACAACAGGCAGCGGATGTTTATTTGCTTGCAGATATGGAAAAAATTCCTTTATCAGATAAAAAAGTCGACATTTGCTTCAGTAACTTAGCGGTGCAATGGTGTCACAGTTTGGATGCTGTATTGGCAGAATGGTATCGCGTGACGCATTCCGGAGGTGTTATTTTGTTCTCTACATTATCAGCAGGATCATTAGATGAACTCAGACAAGCCTGGCAAAGCGTCGACGGTTATCATCATGTCAATGATTTTCTTACCCTAAGCCAAATTCATGTGGCCTGTTCACATTACCCTCATCATTTACACCATCGTTTACAGCAACTCTTCTTTCCTGATGTGGTTACGCTGATGCGTTCACTACAGGGTATCGGTGCTACGCATTTGCACCATGGACGAAAACAAGGGCTAACCGGACGCCAGCGTTTAACTGCACTTCAGGCAGCTTATCCGTCTGTAGTAGGACGTTATCCACTCAGTTATCAACTCGTTTACGGGGTGATTTATCGTGATTAAGCGCTGGTTTATCACGGGTACCGATACTGGGATTGGTAAAACTGTTGCCAGTTGTGCGCTATTACAAGCGGCTAACAAACAGGGGTATTACACTGCCGGATATAAACCCGTGGCTTCTGGCAGTGTGATCACAGCGGCAGGTATACGTAATAGTGATGCGCTGGCGTTACAGGCTAACAGCAATCAGCGACTAACCTATTCACAGGTTAATCCATTGGCATTTATCGAAGCCACATCACCGCATATTGCCTGCGAGTCAGAGAAACGAGCTATCGAATTAGCTGAATTATCACAAGGATTACGGCAACTGGAAAACAGAGCTAATTGGCTAGTCATTGAAGGCGCGGGTGGTTGGTTTACACCGTTATCGGCACAAATTACCTTTGCCGATTGGGTTAAACAGGAAGCATTGCCCGTAATATTAGTGATCGGTATAAAATTGGGAGCAATCAATCATGCTTTGCTCACAGCACAGGCGATTGAACTTGCCGGCTTAACTCTAGCGGGTTGGATCGCCAATCATATCGACCCCACGGCTGAACGACAGCAAGAATATCTCTTCACCTTAACGACTCGACTTACTGCCCCATTGCTCGGTATCATCCCTTATCTCACATCTATAGACCGACAAGTGATGGGTGATTATCTCAATATTCACTTATTAGACTTCTAGGAACGGGTTCTTACAAAGCAGTAGCGAGTGGGTGTGATATGCTAGCGACAACTCTTTGGCTGGATTTCCTCTTCTGGGTAGTGAGCGGTGGCTATCCAGGCCGCACAGAATAAGATTAAACGGGCAAAAAAATAGAAAAAGGCCATCAAACCTAGTACTGAGCCAAAAGCAGCCCCTGAAGGTGAGCTGGCAAGGCGGGGTAACATCATGGTCATGACAAGTTTGATGATCTCAAAGCCGATGGCAGCAATAAGCGTACCTCGTAATAAGGCTTTTTTTTGCGGTTTATGACGCGGCAGTATCCACAAAATCCAAATGAATAATAAACAGTTGGCAGTAATAGAAATTGTCAGCGTAATCAAGGTCAGTGCTGGGCGTAGCCACTCAATACCGCCTAAACCCAATGCGTTGACAATAGCCGCTTGCGCTGAACCCGCGATCGATGTAAGCGACAGTGTTATGATCAGGGCGATGATCAGTCCGATCAATGAGACAAAATCACGGAGATAACGGAAATAAAATTTTTCTTTATCGTGAACGTTACGCTCCCAAACATCGCGTGATTGTGCCCGGATCGCCTCACGTAGATTGCCTATCCAACAAATGCCAGAATAAAGCGCGATAGCTAAACCGGTTAGCCCGACGGTCGTGCGTTGTTTCACCGCAGTATTAACCGTATTTTTTAACGTTGTCGCTAGCATGGGATCACTGATGCTATTAACGATTCTATTAATTAATTCGGCGAGCAGGTAGGGATTGGAAGCCAAAAAAAAACCCGCTGCCGCAAAAGAAACCATTAAAATCGGGATCAAAGACAAAAAAGAAAAGTAGGTAATAGCGGCACCAAATTGGCTACCCAAGCGATCGTTAAATCGATCTGTAGTACGTATTATATGGGCAACAGGTGAATACCTTTTGATCCGTTGATTCAAACGGGTAAAAATGGAAATGGCCTGTCTACTCTTTTGTATACCACCTTGTACACCACTTTGTATGCCCTCGGTGAGGGAGGGGGGAAGTCGCTCCTTGTATTTTTTTGTAGTAAATAAAATCTGATTATTTTTAGATGCGTTACGCATAATTCCTCATCCGGCAAGCTAACCGCTACTAAGCATAAAAGTCACATTAGACTTCTTGTAAAACCGGAGTTCGTTACGTGAAGTCAAGACGCCTAGCGTGCAGCAACCTCAGCAGTACATGAAGATTGCGAGCACCACGTAACGCAGAATTTGCAACACGTAGTCGATTTTGCAAGAAGTCTATTAAGGATCCTGTAACATTAGCTCTTTATCCGCGAGATACCAAAAAATTATTTTTTTAAACGACCGTGGCATTGTTTATATTTTTTTCTGGAACCACAAGGGCAAGGATCATTACGGCCCACTTTACCTTCAATCTCTATCCGTGTTATTTCTTTAGATGACATCAGTGCACTGCTATCATTTGGATGACTTAATTGTTGCTGGCTCACTAGGTGATCGGCATCTTCACGATATTGTAACTCTAGCGCAGCGACCTCCTCCGGCACATGTACCTGTAATTTGCTTAACACGCTGATGACTTCATATTCCAGTAATTCCAGCATAGCGGAAAACATCGCGAAAGATTCACGTTTGTATTCCTGTTTTGGATCTTTTTGCGCATAGCCACGCAGATGAATGCCCTGACGTAGGTAATCCATCGCCGCTAGATGTTCTTTCCATAGCGAGTCCAGTGTTTGTAGCATTACCCCTTTTGCAACGTTACGTATTGTTTCGCTACCAACAATTTCTTCTTTTTGTCGGTATTGCTCAATCGAGTACTGAAGAACACGTTCACGTAGTGTTTCTTCATCTAATGGTTGCTCGCTTGGCAGTTTTTTATTTGTTAACCAAGAAGCAATGGGTATATCGAGGTCGAAATCGTTTTTCAGACGTTGTTCCAATCCGCAGATATCCCACATTTCTTCCATCGACTGGGGCGGAATGAAGTGATTAATGGTAAGCGTGAATACGTCTTCACGAATGCTGTTTATGGTTTCACTCACATCTGAAGCATCTAACAACTCGTTACGTTGACTATAAATAGCACGTCGTTGATCGTTAGCAACATCATCGTATTCTAGCAATTGCTTACGCATATCAAAGTTACGACTTTCTACTTTACGTTGCGCGTTAGCAATCGCCTTTGTGACCCACGGATGCTCAATGGCTTCACCGGGCTCCATTCCCAGCTTACGCATCATGCCAGATACACGATCAGAAGCGAAAATACGCATCAAAGTATCTTCCATCGATAGGTAAAAACGCGAAGAGCCAGCATCTCCCTGACGACCTGCACGACCACGAAGTTGATTATCAATGCGACGTGATTCGTGGCGCTCAGTACCAATAATATGTAAGCCACCGGATGCCAGCACAGCATTATGACGGATTTGCCAGGCGGTTTTAATGGCATCGATTTGCTCTCGTGATGGATCATCCAGTAGAGTAATTTCACTTTGCCAACTACCACCCAATACGATATCAGTCCCTCGTCCCGCCATATTAGTAGCAATAGTGACCGCCCCAGGTTGCCCCGCTTGCGCGATAATTTCCGCTTCCGTCGCATGAAATTTGGCATTCAGTACTTTATGTGCAACACCGGCCTGGCTTAATTGGGCAGAGACCATTTCAGATTTTTCAATTGAGATGGTTCCCACCAGCACCGGTTGTCCATTGGCGGTACGTTCGCGGATATCTTCAATAATCGCCCCTATTTTTTCCCTCTCGGACATATAGACTAAGTCGGCCAGATCTTTACGCACCATCGGACGGTTAGTGGGCACCACTATAGTATCTAGTTTATAAATTGAACTAAATTCAAACGCTTCGGTGTCTGCAGTACCCGTCATTCCCGCCAGTTTCTCATAGAGACGGAAGTAATTTTGGAAAGTAATGGAAGCCAATGTTTGGTTTTCGTTCTGAATGCTAACACCTTCTTTCGATTCAACCGCCTGATGCAAGCCATCCGACCAGCGACGTCCTTGCATGGTGCGCCCCGTATGCTCATCGACAATGATCACTTCACCGTCTTTAACGATGTAATCAACATCGCGTGTAAACAAAACATGCGCGCGTAGTGCAGCAGTAACATGATGCATCAGCATAATATTGGTTGCAGAATAAAGAGATTCGCCTTCCTGCATGATATCGGCATCGATTAACATGTGTTCAATCAGGATCAACCCACGTTCAGTTAAATGTACCTGGCGTGCTTTTTCATCAACAGAAAAATGGCCTTCGCCCTGAAAGGTTTCAGAATCTTCTTTTTCCTGGCGGATAAGTTTTGGGATCAGTTTATCAATTCTGAGATACATGTCCGAGCTGTCTTCCGCTGGACCCGAAATGATAAGCGGAGTACGGGCTTCATCAATCAAGATGGAGTCAACTTCATCGACCAGTGCATAATATAGTTCACGTTGTACGCGTTCTTGTGGGCTGAAAGCCATATTATCGCGCAGATAGTCAAAACCATATTCGTTGTTGGTACCGTAGGTGATATCTGCAGCATAGGCTTCACGTTTGGCGGATGCTTGCATGCCTGACATATTAATCCCGACACTCAGACCGAGAAACTCAAACAATGGACGATTATTTTCAGCGTCACGTTGTGCTAGATAATCGTTGACGGTGACAACATGAACACCACGACCACCCAAAGCATTGAGATAAGCAGGCAGTGTTGCTGTTAATGTTTTACCTTCACCGGTACGCATTTCTGCAATACAGCGCTCATTGAGCACCATTCCGCCGATTAATTGCACATCGAAATGGCGCATACCGAATACCCGTTTACTGGCTTCACGAACAACCGCAAAAGCCTCCGGTATCAGGTTTTCCAATGTTTCATTTTTTGACAAACGTGCGCGGAATTCATCGGTTTTAGCACGCAGTTGCTGATCAGGTAATTTTGCAATTTCTGGCTCCATACGATTGATAAAATCAACCATTTTGTGCATACGGCGTAAGGTACGATCATTACGGCTGCCAAACATTTTGGTGAGTAATTTAATTAGCATAATTCTTAATGTCTCTTACAATGCCGCTAAACGGGCGATCAAAGGTTATATTGACCCCTTGCTTAACCTGCTGCGTGGTGTGAGAACGACGGTTTTGCAAGAAGTCTATTTAATTTGGCGACCAAAAATAACGGCTGCGTAACTGTTGCTAAGGATTTAGAATACCGGTTATCAGTCTAACATCCGACGAGGCTATATTCATGCGTCAAAGCCACCCACAATTATTGAACGTCTTGTTTGATGATACGATAGCAGAAAAACATAGTTCGTTATCTCATTCGCAAAAAGATAATTCCCAACCCTATAGCCTGCATAAAGTGCAACAGCGTACAGTTGCGCTATTAAAACTCAACCAGGCGGTGCAAGAATTACTCCCACCACAATTACAACCCTGGTGCCGTGTTGCCAATTATCGACAGAATATTTTAGTGCTAGAAGTAGCAAATGCGAGCTGGATGATGGCATTACGTTATCAACAACTTCATTTGCTCTCTACACTGAGAGCGCAAATTCTAGCATCATTGTCATCAATCGACATTAGGATTAATCCTGCGCTAATGGCTCCGGGTCATAACATTGTGAAAGACGCCGCAAAACCGGCAGCAAATGCGGAAAAACCGGCACTATCAGGCCGTCATTTAAGTGTGAAAAGCGCGGTAGAACTCAGAAAGCTAGCAAGTCGCAGCCCAGAAAAATTACGTGCTATCCTGGAACGCTTCGCTTCATTGGCAGGAACCTGATCAATAAGCCGGCAACGTTGACGGCGTTTTAAATGCCACTGGTAGTTCCGCTTCATCCTGAAAAGTGACATATTCCCAAGCCTGCTGTTTTTTCAGAACAGCCTGTAATAGCTTGTTATTTAATGCGTGACCAGATTTAAAGGCAGTAAAAGCGCCAATAATATTATGACCACACATAAAGAGATCACCAATAGCATCAAGCATTTTATGCCGTACAAACTCATCGTCGAAACGTAGGCCATCCTCGTTAAGTACACGGTAATCATCCACGACGATAGCACAATCGAAACTACCACCAAGGCACAACCCACGGGACTGAAGATGTTCGATATCACGCATAAAACCAAAAGTACGTGCCCGACTGATCTGCTGTACAAAAGAGTCAGCCGAAAAATCTAGACGATAACGCTGTGTGCTAGCGTCGATCGCTGGATGATTAAAATCGATGGTAAAATCTAGACGGAAGCCATTAAATGGTGACAATTCTGCCCATTTATCACCCTCTTCGACACGTACTGCTTCTTTTAAACGCAAGAACTTTTTCGCTGTATTTAATTCTTCGATACCTGCGTCTAATAACAGAAATACAAAAGGGCTAGCACTGCCATCCATAATCGGCACCTCGGGGGCATCGACTTCAATAATAATGTTATCAATCCCTAAGCCCGCCAGAGCAGCATTGAGATGTTCAACCGTGGAGATGCGTACATTGCGTTCATTAACCAGACAGGTACAGAGCAAGGTATCTTGCACCGATTTTGCGTCTGCCGGAAAATCGACCACGGGTGTTAGATCAGTGCGACGATAAATGACGCCGGTATTAGCTGCTGCGGGACGCATTGTTAGTGTGACCTTTTTGCCCGTATGCAGACCAACACCCGTCGCTTGAACAATACTCTTTAGTGTTCTTTGTTTTATCATTGTGTTATCCCGCAATATATCTGCCCAGCCGATTTAAGATAGCGCAAAACTTGCCGTACAGTCTAACACAAAGGATAAAGATTCCAAGCTTCTGGTCATTAGTCGGCTTGTTTACGCAAAAAAGCCGGAATATCCAAATAATCGGGTTCTTTATTGTTATCTGTGGTCTGATCATTAACTACATTCGCGTTAAATTTAGCCTCCTGTGGCATCAAAGACATCCCGGGTTGTTGATAACAACGCTCGAGTGGCTGAGCTTGTTTATTGGCAACTAGCTTGATTTCTTTTTGTTTATCTATGCCAATACCTGTCGCCACCACCGTGACCCGCAGTTCATCGTTCATTTCTGGATCCAGCGAGGTGCCGATAACGACAGTCGCATTATCAGAGGCAAAGGCGCGGATCGTATTACCGACGGTTTCAAACTCATCCAGACGTAGATCGAAGCCAGCAGTAATGTTGACTAACACTCCTCGCGCACCAGACAGATCGATATCTTCTAATAATGGGCTGGAAATGGCCGTTTCTGCTGCTTCTTCTGCGCGATCTTCGCCTCGCGAAACACCCGATCCCATCATGGCATAACCCATTTCGGACATCACAGTACGCACATCTGCAAAATCGACGTTCATCAAGCCAGGGCGGGTGATCAACTCTGCGATCCCCTGTACTGCACCTTTTAAAACATTGTTAGCCGCACCGAACGCATCGAGTAACGAAATACCTCGACCCAGTACTTTAAGTAATTTATCGTTGGGAATGGTGATTAAGGAATCGACATGTTTAGATAGCTCGGCGATGCCCTGTTCAGCAAATGCCATGCGTTTCTTGCCTTCAAACTGAAAAGGCTTGGTTACCACGGCAACGGTCAGAATGCCCAATTCTTTTGCCACCTTAGCGACGACGGGTGCAGCTCCCGTTCCGGTTCCCCCGCCCATACCCGCGGCGATAAAAACCATATCGGCACCATTGAGCGCGGCACACAGTGCTTCACGATCCTCCTCTGCGGAATGACGCCCCACTTCAGGGTTAGCACCGGCACCCAAACCTTTAGTAATGGTGTTGCCGATCTGGATCGTCTGTTCCACTGTTGTTTTGCGTAACGCTTGAGCATCGGTGTTCACGGCAAAAAATTCAACACCTTCGATGCGTTCACGCACCATGTGTTCAACAGCATTACCACCACCGCCGCCAACGCCGATGACTTTAATCACCGCGTCATTGGTTAATTCCATCGGTTCAAACATAGTTTCTCTCCGCTTTGTGCCTATAACTTTGAGATCAACTTACTTTGAGATCATACCCCCTGTTTTTTGTGGTGATCTCTTTGTTGCAATATCAGGTTAAGGCATTAAAACTCTTTTCTCAGCCAGCTATTGATACGTTTAAACCAACCGCACACTGAGGCACGTTTTTCTGTATCTGACTCATTATTAAGATGGCTCTCTTTACCATAGTGCAATAATCCAACAGCAGTAGAATAATAAGGTTTCTGAGCATAGTCCGTTAGTCCAGTAATATTGAGAGGTTGACCAATGCGAACCTGAGCATGAAATACCCGCTGCGCGCAAGCCGCCAGACCCTCAATCTGAGCCGCCCCTCCTGTCAGTACAATTCCCGCTGCCAGGTGATGTTTTACCCCTTGCTGACGTAATCGCTCCTGCAACTGTAATATCTCCTCATTAACTAAGTTCAGTAACTCGGTGTAACGTGGTTCAACCACCTCGGCGAGCGTCTGTCTTTGCAGACTACGAGGAGGACGTCCACCCACACTAGGTACTTCTACACTTTCATCCTTACTGACAATCGACCCGAGCGCACACCCGTGCCGAACTTTAATCGTTTCCGCATCACCTGGTGGTGTACCAAAAGCATAAGCAATATCGCTGGTGACTACATTGCCGGCATAAGGGATAACTTTACTGTGGCGTAAAGCTCCACCGGTATAAACGGCGATATCCATAGTGCCACCACCAATATCCACCACACAAACGCCTAGCTCACGCTCATCTTCGGTCAATACTGCATAACTGGCGGCCAACCCGGAAAAAATAAGTTGATCAACTTTTAAACCACAGCGTTCAACCGCTTTAACAATATTTTTTGCCATATCATTATGGCAGGTGATCAAATGCACTTTGGCGTGCATCCGCACACCACAAAGCCCAACCGGATTTTTGATCCCTTCCTGGTAATCGATGGCATATTCTTGAGGAATAACATGCAAGATGCGATGTTCATCACGTACACGTACCGACTTCGCAGTATGAACCACGTTTTCAACATCTTCCTGAATGACTTCCTCTTCAGAGATAGGCACCATCCCTATTTCATTTTGACAACTGATATGTTTACCCGATAGCGCCAAATAAACGGAAGAGATTTGGCAATCTGCCATTAATTCAGCTTGATCAATAGCACGTTGTACGCATTTTACTACCGATTCAAGATCGTTAACCCCGCCTTTATCCATGCCACGAGAAGGACAGCTACCCACACCAATAATGTTAACCATGCCATCGGGCAGAATTTCGCCAACTAATGCCGAGACCTTTGCCGTGCCGATCTCAAGACCTACTACCAACTTTCTGTCCGTTGACTTGATCATCGTTGTTTTGCCTGTCTCTGATGTTATTGCTGCCACTATTCTTTTGATCATCAATTGATCGCTTGAAAAACAGGCGACCAACCCACCGCAGCCCCGCTGTCATAACGTAAATCGACGTAATTGAGTTGTTTATCAGGCTGTTTTTCCAGCAATCGGTACAGCTCAATAAAACGTTGTAAGCGTCCGTTGAGGTCATCTCGCCCCAATTCGAGTCGAACATCATTATCCAAGGTCAATTGCCAGGAATGACGCGCGCTCATCGTGACCATTTTTACTTTAAATTTACTGGCAGCCAATACTTCATTGATTGTTTTATAACCGCTCAATACGTCATGCTCACTGCCTTCAGAGCCGTAAAGTGATATCAGTTTCTGATCACCAATACGCTCTAAGGGCACACTGAATGGCTTCCCTTCGCTGTCGAGTAGATACAAGTCGTTCCAACGCGCCACCGGCACATACTCTACCAGGTGGATTCTCAGCTCATCCGGCCATTGCTTACGCACACTAACTTGCTTGATCCAAGGTAAACGTTCAATATGCTGTTGAAAAATATTCACATCCTGCTTCATAAAAGAGCCAGGTGTTCCCAATGCCAGAACCGCCTGGCGGATATCATCGTTAGTGGTGAAGTAACGCTCCCCTGTCACCACTAATTTTGATAACGGCAAACGGCGCTCATCCTTCATCCAACTGACAATCGCCCAAATCGTCCACAGCAATGTCGCTAAAACCATCAGCAGGAAAATCAGCCCAGCTAATTGGCCTTTGTTGCGACTTCGTTTTGCACTCTGCCTGGCGATATTGTTTGCAACCATTCGTGCCTGTGTTTTTCGGGCAGCCTGTGACATATCAATCAGCCAACGCGAGAATGCGCATCACCAGCTGAGAGAAGCTCAACCCACACTGACGCGCCGCCATTGGCACCAAGCTATGATCGGTCATTCCCGGCGAAGTATTCACCTCTAACAGGCAGAAAGTGCCATCACTGTCTTGCATCACATCAACCCGACCCCAACCACTACAACCTAGCGCCTGATAAGCCTGTTTTGCTAACTGTGCTAACTGCTGCTCTTTTTCCTGGTCTAAGCCACTTGGACAAAAATACTCTGTATTATCCGAGAGATACTTAGCGTCATAATCATAGAACATGGCAGGTGTCTGAATACGAATTGATGGTAAAATTTCGTTACCCAGTATTGCAACGGTGAATTCCGACCCGCCAAGCCATTTCTCAATCAAGACCTCATCATCATGATGGAAAGCTTCTTTTAGTGCGGATAGCAATTCATCGTGTTGCATCACTTTGCTCATTCCGATACTGGAACCTTCACGGTTTGGCTTAACAATCAGTGGGAAACCAAGATGCTCAGTAAGTTGTTTTACATTATCAGGCAAAACGGTTGCAAATTGTTGACGATTCAGCGAGACATAAGGTGCTATCGGCAAACCTAATGCTTGCCATATTAATTTGCTGCGTAACTTATCTATCGCTAGCGCACAAGCCAGTACACCACTGCCGGTATAAGGCAATTGTAAAAATTCCAATGCTCCTTGTAAGCTACCATCTTCACCACCACGCCCGTGAAGCGCGATAAAAACCTTGTCAAATCCCAGCTGTTTTAATTTCGTGACCGCAACCTCTTTGCTATCTACTGCATGTGCATCAATGCCTCCCTGACGCAGACCCGCCAATACGGCTTTACCTGACAACACTGAGATTTCACGTTCAGCGGAAATCCCACCCAGCAATACCGCGACTTTTTCAGTCATGACTTGCCTCGTTTTTATCTAACAGTTGTCGTTTTAGTGGCTGTTGTTTCGGTGATCGTTGTTTCACTGGCCGTTTTGATGACAATTTCGATGACAGTCGTTTCTGCGGCTGTAATTCCAATGCAGCCAGGTGTCGCGCGATCTTACCAACGTTACCCGCGCCCTGAACCAATAGCAGATCGTTGCCATTGAGCATAGATGCCAAAATCTTTGGCACGTCTTCATTTTTTTCAACTAAGATCGGATCCAGATGACCACGGTTACGGATAGTACGGCATAGAGAACGACTGTCAGCACCTGGGATAACTGACTCACCTGCAGAATAAACATCAAGCATCAGCAAGAGATCTACTTGAGATAACACGTTAACAAAGTCGTCGTACAGATCACGTGTACGCGTGTAGCGGTGTGGTTGAAAAACCATCACAATACGTTTATCTGACCAGCCAGCACGCGCGGCCTTAATGGTGACATCAACTTCAGTGGGATGATGCCCATAATCATCAACCAGCATAACGCTGCCTTTTTTGCCATTTACCTTTTCTAATGAAAAATCACCAAGAATATCGAAGCGGCGACCGGTACCTTGAAAATTCTCTAATGCCCGTAAAATACAATTATCTCTGATCCCTTCTTCCGTCGCCACCGCTACCGCAGCCGCCGCATTAAGCGCGTTATGACGACCAGGTGCATTCAACGTTACTTTGATTGCTTCCTTATCTCGCCGCTTCAGGGTGAAATATCCCTGTGCCTTTTTCTGCTGGTAGTCGATAATTCGTACATCAGCACTCTCTGTAAAACCATAGGTTGTGATATGGCGCCCTACACGTGGCAATAATTCGCATACTACGGGATCGTCGATACACATTACAGATCGACCATAAAAGGGCAAATTGTGTAAAAAATTGATAAAAGTCTGTTTTAAATTCTCAAAGTTACCCTGATAGGTGTCCATGTGATCGGCTTCAATATTAGTCACAATGGCGACCATAGGTTGTAGATGAAGAAAGGAAGCATCACTTTCATCTGCTTCAGCGATCAGATAACGACTAACACCTAAACGTGCATGAACACCTGCAGCTTTCACCAATCCACCATTAACGAAAGTTGGATCCAAACCCGCTTCAGCATAAATACAGGCAACCATCGCGGTGGTGGTAGTCTTGCCGTGAGTACCAGCGACAGCAATACCATGACGATAACGCATCAGTTCGGCCAGCATCTCTGCACGACGGATCACCGGAATGCGTGCTTTACCCGCCGCGATAACCTCTGGATTGCCATCAAGGATCGCACTGGAAACCACCACCACATTGGCACCCAGTATATTTTCCGCACGATGATGATAATCAATCTGTACACCTAACTCACTCAGTATCTCTGTCACTGAATTGGGTGTGAGATCAGACCCACTGATTTGATAGCCTTCATTCACCAGCACTTCAGCGATGCCTCCCATGCCGGCACCACCAATGCCAACAAAGTGAATGTGCCGAACGCGCCGCATTTCGGGCACGATAGTACGTAATTTCGCCAGTTGCTGTGTATTCACGTTTTTTTTCGCTATCCCGTTGCCTGTTATAGGATTATAAATATTGTTTGTTACAAATATTGCCTATTTAACTATTTCTGTGACCTCTTTTCGGCCGCTATTACCGCGGCAGCGACGCGTTCAGTTGCATCAGGGATAGCGATTGCTCTGGCTTTCTCTGCCATCGCTACCAATGTTGCACGATCCCAACTTGCCAGCAAACTGCTCACTGCTGATACGGTAAACTGTGATTGCTCGATAATTGTGCCAGCACCTGCCTCTTCCAGCGGCAGTGCATTCCAATATTGCTGGCGATCTTTATGCTGAAATGGCACGAATATTGCTGGTAATCCAACCGCAGCTATTTCACTGACTGTCAAGGCCCCGCTACGACACACCACCACATCAGCCCAGAGGTAAGCCGCAGCCATATCGTCAATAAACTCGGTGATCTTATGCTGCTGCTGATTGTATTGCTGATAAGCTTGCTGTACCTCTGTCAACGCCCCTTTGCCTACCTGATGCCATATTGTTATTTGTTCGCCAAATTGAGCGGCGACACCCGGTAAAACCTGATTTAATATCCGTGCACCTTGACTACCCCCCATCACCAGTACTCGTATTGCCCCTGCACGTGTAGCCAGGCGTTGTGTTGGCGGCGGTAATACGAGTAGATCGCTTCGTAACGGATTACCTACCACATCGGCATGTAAAAATGCGCTTGGGAAGGCTTGCAATACTTTTTTGGCAATTTTTGCCTGAATGCGATTGGTTAAACCGGCGATACCGTTTTGTTCATGCAATACCAATGGCACCGCACACAGCCAGGCTGCCAGACCAC
This sequence comes from Candidatus Fukatsuia endosymbiont of Tuberolachnus salignus, assembly GCF_964030845.1. Lineage (NCBI taxonomy): Bacteria > Pseudomonadati > Pseudomonadota > Gammaproteobacteria > Enterobacterales > Yersiniaceae > Candidatus Fukatsuia > Candidatus Fukatsuia endosymbiont of Tuberolachnus salignus. The sequence continues at coordinate 829,825 of NZ_OZ034983.1, read as the reverse complement.
CAGGACCTGAAACATAACCTCCCATTCCCAATACCACATCCGGTTGGTAATCACGGATAATTTTTTTTGCCTGGCGTACTGCCCGATAGATGTGTAGCGGTGCCAGCAGCTGAGCACGTAACCCTTTACCTCGTAGACCTGAAATCTGAATAAAGTCTATTTCAATGCCATATTTGGGGACTAAATCGGCTTCCATTCTGTCTGCTGTACCTAACCAACGCACCTGCCAGCCCTGCGCTAGCAAATAGCGAGCTACCGCCAGGCCAGGGAAAACATGACCACCTGTACCCCCTGCCATTATCATTAAACGTCTAGTGCTCACACTCATCACCTAACCCCTTAGAACCTATTCAAAATCTCTTTTGCTCGCCGTGTTTTGGTCAAGTAATGCGTTAAAAACGAGCTCAAAATGTTCATTTATTCCCTTTTGCTGTATACAAAGAGTAAATTGCGCTTTTTCGCCCATTTATTTCCTCTTCTGATGCATAGTGAAAAAGATTTGAAACAGGCTCTTAGAGTCTATGCGAAATCTATCGTGCTCGTCATGTCGATTTCGAATAGGTTCTGACAAAGGCTTGGGCTTTTGCTAAACGTGTTTCAAAATCAATGCGTAGCAACAACACTATTGCAGTGGACATTATCAACAGACTCGAACCACCGTAGCTGATCAAAGGTAGTGTTAGGCCCTTAGTCGGCAGTATTCCGGCAGCTGCACCAACATTAATCAATGTTTGCGAACTGAACCAAATACCAATTGAGCACGCCAAAAAACCCGCAAACTGCTGATCAGCCTTCAATGCACGATGTCCAATGGACATCGCACGCAAAGCGACGAAGAATACCATCAACAAGGTGAGAGCTACACCGGAATAGCCAAGTTCTTCAGCCAGAATCGAAAAAATAAAATCGGTGTGTGCTTCTGGCAAATATGCCATTTTCTGCACCGAATTTCCTAGTCCTTGTCCCCATAACTCGCCACGACCAAATGCCATCAACGATTGGGTTAATTGATAACCACTACCGAAGGGATCACTCCAGGGATCCCAAAACGATGTGACTCTGCTTATACGATAAGGTTCTGCAATAATCAGCAAAGCCACCGCAAAAATGCCACAACCGATGATCGCCAAAAATTGCCACAATTTGGCACCGGCTAAAAACAACATCGCGAGCGTAGTGATAAACAGCACAACCACGGTGCCTAAATCAGGTTGAGCCAGCAGCAACACCGCGAGAGCCACCATTACGCCCATGGGTTTACAAAAACCCCAAAAATTACGGCGCACTTCCGGTGCCTTGCGTACTAGATAACCGGAGAGATAGCAAAATAGTGCCAATTTGGAAAGTTCTGCTGGCTGAATGCGTAATGGACCCATAGTGATCCAGCGTGATGCGCCATTGACTGAACTCCCTACAAACAAAACCATGACCAGCAACATTGTGGTAACCAGTAAGATGATATTGCTATAGCGCTGCCAGATTAGCAGCGGAATGCGTAACGTGACGAGCGACATGGCGAACGCTAAAGTAAGATAAAACGCATCACGTTTAGCAAACAGGAAGGGATCATTAGCAAGCCGCTGGCCGATCGGCATTGAAGCCGAGGTCACCATTACCAAACCGATAATCGCTAAACCAAAGCTTAGCCATACTAGAATTCTGTCATAAAGAATAGGGCTAGTAATATCATGGTTATTAGCATTGCCTTTTGGCGAGCGTATTAGCCAATATTTTAGTTTGTTAGGCAACCTGTAGATATTCATCAGCCTAATTCCTTCGCGAGACGAGAAAACTCATCACCACGTTGTTCAAAATTACGGAATTGATCCAGGCTAGCGCAGGCCGGTGAGAGTAGCACTGTATCGCCGCTCACGATCTGCCCAGCGAGTAGCTGCATAGCTTGCCGCAGGTTATCAGTACGTTGTGACACTTCTGGTCGTAACTGGGCCAATTGTTGTGCATCGCGACCAAAACAGTAGATACGGATGTGGTCGCCTTGTAAAAATCGAGTTAAACCAGAAAAATCGGCAGATTTACCATCTCCTCCTAATAACAGATGTAGAGTACCCACTAGCTGTAAACCATCAAGGGCAGCTTCAGTACTTCCCACATTTGTGGCTTTGGAATCGTTAATCCAACGTATTCCTCTATTTTCAAACACCAACTGAAAACGGTGAGGCAGCCCCTGATAAGTGGTTAACGCTTTTAGACTGGATGAACGCGGAATACCGGCGGCATCAGCTAACGCCAATGCTGCTAATGCATTAGTGTAATTATGACGCCCGTTGAGTTTTATTTCTTTGGTATCTAATACTTTTTTCCTCCCTACCTGTAGCCAGATCGTGCCTTGTTGTTTACTCAAATGGTAATCGCCGACATCGATACCGAAGCTGACCCAACAGTTATTTTTTTTCTGTTCATCCTTTTCTTGTTGTGACATAGCTCGTCGTGGCATAGCTTGCAGTGAAACAGCGCATTGTGGCATAGCGAAATTCGGCATGGTACCGGTGTCATCCGCATTCACCACGCAAGTTTGCGCATTTTCATAAATACGTAATTTGGCTCTCTGGTACTGTTGCATCCCTAAAGGATAACGATCGTTATGATCTTCTGTAACGTTAAGTACGGTAGCCGCGCACGCGCGCAAGCTGTATGTGGTTTCTAACTGGAAACTGGATAATTCCAGTACTATTAACTGATATTCCTGTTTTAGCAGTGTTAACGCGGGGGTTCCTATGTTGCCGCCAACACCGACTTGCCAGCCAGCTGCTTGTGCCATCTCACCCAATAACATAGTAACGGTACTCTTGCCGTTAGAACCGGTGATAGCAACAATAGGTACTTGATTTTCTCGGCAGAATAATTCGATATCGCCGATAACTTCTACTCCGGCGACTATCGCCTCGTTGAGTACTGGATCAGACAATGCAATGCCAGGGCTGGCAACAATTAGGTCGGCCTCTAACAACCCTTCCCGATTGAGCGAGCCACAATGACATTCCACATCGGCCATTAATTGATGATCCAACTGGGGTGGATTAACACGGGTGTCCATAACCCATGGTGTTATGCCACGAGCCATAAAGAAATCAACACAGGAAATACCGGTCAATCCTAACCCGATAATAACCACTTTCTTACCCCGATAATCTACCATAACTACCGTACCTTAAGTGTTGCCAGCCCGATCAATACCAGCATCAGTGAAATAATCCAGAAACGCACGATCACCCGAGGTTCTGGCCAACCTTTAAGCTCATAATGATGATGGATCGGTGCCATGCGGAAAATACGTTGCCCACGCAATTTAAAAGACCCAACCTGCAAAATGACTGATAAAGTCTCAACCACGAATACACCGCCCATAATGACCAGTAAAAATTCTTGCCGTAGCAATACCGAGATGGTGCCCAATGCGCCACCCAGCGCCAGTGAACCGACATCGCCCATAAATACCTGAGCGGGATAAGTATTAAACCACAGGAAGCCTAAGCCTGCGCCGACAATGGCGGTGCAAACAATCACTAGTTCGCCGGCATGACGCAAATAAGGAATGTGTAAATAATGGGCGAAATTTACGTTACCTGTCGCCCAGGCGACCAGGGCGAAACCAGCAGCAACGAATACCGTTGGCATAATCGCTAGGCCATCAAGCCCATCCGTGAGGTTAACTGCGTTACTGGTGCCGACGATAACAAAATAAGCCAGCAGAATGTACAGCAAGCCCAACTGTGGCATAACATCCTTAAAGAATGGCACGACCAGTTGAGTCGCCGCTGTGTCTTTACCGATACTATACATGGCAAAGGCAGCGATTAGCGCAATGACTGATTGCCAAAAATACTTCCAGCGGGCAATCAAACCGTTAGGTTTTTTACTTACTACTTTACGGTAGTCGTCAATAAATCCGATAACACCGTAGGAGAATAAAATAAACAACACACACCAGACATAAGGATTTGTAGGATACGTCCACATCAACACCGAAATAATGATCGATAGCAGGATCATCAATCCTCCCATCGTGGGAGTACCGCGTTTATTAAAATGCGATTCTGGCCCGTCGCTGCGAACGACCTGACCAATTTGTAGTTTCTGTAACCAAGCAATCAGGTGTCGCCCCATCCATAAAGAGAGACATAAAGCGGTGAGTAAACTGACGATGGCACGAAACGTCAAATAGGAAAAGACATTAAAACCAGAATAAAATTTCACTAAATATTCAGCTAGCCAAACTAACATAATGTTTTCTCCTGAAGCGTGTGCACAATCTTTTCCATTGCAGCGCTGCGTGAACCTTTAATTAATACGGTGATCATCGGGTGTTCAAGCAACAATGTGACTAAACACGTCGTTAACTCGTGTTGATCCTGAAAATGTTCGCCGTTACCGCTGGCACTGCTAAGCTGCTGACTGAGTTTCCCGACACTCAACACCTTATCCACCCCCACTTGTCGAATCGCTTCACCAACCTGGCGGTGGTAGTCTGCTGCTTTTTCTCCCAATTCCCCCATATCACCGACCACCATAACGCGATAACCCGGCATATCGGCAAGTACCTGTGCTGCGACGGTCATAGAACTCACATTGGCATTATAACTGTCATCTAGCAGTAATTTCCCCACTGCCAGTGGGATGGGAAATAATCGTCCAGTCACTGCTTGGGATTGCGCGAGCCCTTGACGTACCGCTGGCAAATCAGCTCCCACTGACATAGCCAACGCTGCTGCCGCCAGTGCATTAGCAACGTTGTGTCGGCCAGGCAATGATAATGCAATCTCTGTAGTGCCCTGCGGTGAATGCAGAGTAAAATGCGTTACCTGCGCTTGAATACGGATATCAGTGGCAAAAAAATCAACACCCTCCTTCGCATCCAGTGCAAAACGCCAAACACGCTGTTGATGCAATAAACACCGTTGCCAACGCGGCCAGTCGTGACTGTCTGCATTAATAATGGCAGTCCCTTTTGGTGGTAATTCAGTGAAAATTTCCCCTTTAGCCTGAGCAACAGCGGACAGAGAACCAAATCCTTCCAGATGAGCAGCGGCTAAGTTATTTACCAATACACTTTCAGGGCGGCTTAAAGCGGTGGTGTAGGCAATTTCACCTAAATGATTGGCACCCAATTCAATAACGGCAAAATCATGTTCTGGCGTTAAACGTAATAACGTCAGTGGTACACCGATATCATTGTTTGCGTTACCGGCGGTATACAGCACAGTACTGCCTTTTTTTGCATTGATTCGGCACTGACACAAAATCGCCGCGACCATTTCTTTTACCGATGTTTTACCGGAAGAACCGGTTATAGCCACAACTCGGGTTGGTAACTCTTGACGAAGCCAAGCAGCAAGCTGCCCTAGCGCTATACGGGTATCTGCCACAATCAGTTGCGGGATCTTGAATGGCAAAAGGTTATTATCTAGTGGTCTACTGACCAACAAGGCTGTGGCACCCGCAGCAATGGCACTGGCTGCAAAATCATGCCCATCAAAGCGTTTACCTTTTAAAGCAACGAACAGACAACCCGTCGTCACTCGATGGCTGTCAATGACAACTTGTGTGATCTCGATTTTGTCGTTAGTCAGTTGTGTGCCAATAAGTTTAGCATTGAGCGCTTGTGCTAGTTGTCGCAAGGAAAGTGTGATCATACATTGATCTCCAATAGCCGAGTGGCGGTCAGGCGGTCAGAGTATTCAAACCGACGGCTACCCACTAATTGGTAATCTTCATGTCCTTTACCGGCGACTAAAACCACATCCTGTTCTTTTGCCTGCATAATGGCTCTGGTTAACGCTTCTGTCCGATCATGGATCACCAACGCATGATTAGCATCGAGCAATCCACTGCGAACATCCGCTACAATCGCATGTGCTTCTTCGTTGCGCGGATTATCATCCGTCAACACGATGTGGTCGGCCAGTTGTTCTGCAATACTTCCCATCAGTGGACGTTTACCTTTATCTCTACCTCCACCACAACCAAAGACACACCAGAGTTGTCCTTGACAATGTAACCGGGCAGCCATTAGCGCTTTTTCTAATGCATCAGGAGTATGTGCATAATCCACTATTACCTTTGGTTTACCTAACGCATTAAATATTTCCATCCGTCCACAAACTGGCTGCAATTGTGACCCTGTGGCAATCAGCCGTGCTAACGGATAATCGAGCGCCAATAGTGTCGCCAAGGCAATCAATAGATTGCTAACATTAAATTCACCTAGCAGGCGGCTTTGCAAATACCCTGTCCCCCAACTTGAATCAAAATTGATAATGACTCCTTCAGTCCGATAGCTGATACTTTGCGCCGCCAACCAACGTTTTCTGCCGCTGACAAGGGTTTTATCCTGCATCGTCACCGCCACTGCATCAGGCAGCTTATCTAGCCAACGATGACCGACCTCATCATCAGCATTAATTATTTGCTGTTTGACATTGTGAGTAGAAAAAAGTCGCCATTTTGCCGCCTCATAATTGACCATATCACCATGATAATCGAGATGATCGTGGCTTAAATTGGCAAACACAGCGGCGGCAAAAGATAATGCTGCTACCCGATGTTGTATTAAACCGTGGGAAGAAACTTCTATCGCGGCAAAATTCGCCCCTTGCATCCGTAAACCGTGCAACATTTTCTGAATAGCAACCGCAGAATCGGTAGTATTTTCTGTTTGCTTTAGCCGTTGCCCTAGTAGGCCACTGCCCAAGGTGCCCAATACGGCACTGGTTTTTCCCAAAGCATGACTCCACTGTGCTAACAATTGTGTGATTGTCGTTTTGCCGTTAGTTCCGGTGACAGCAACCAATTCTAATGCGGTGTCTGGTTGTGGATAGAAAAAACCGGCCAACTGAGATAAATGTCGTGTGAGATCATGAAGATAGATCACAGGTACGCCTTGTATTTCAGTTATCAGAGGAGTAACGGCGACTTCTTTGGTCTCTGTGTGTGCTTCTGCCCCTTTTGCCTCAGCAATAACGGCAGCGACACCTCGAGCGATGGCTTGTGGAATATAACAACGCGCGTCTATTTGCTGACCGACAACGGCAATAAAAACATCCCCAGCAGCAGCATGGCGGCTGTCTAATATCATTTCCCGTAGCGGGAGCGTGGGGACATCAAGCCCCCAGGGAGCGAGCAAGTCACGTAAATTACGATCTGCCACCTGAAGCCTCTTTCTTATTAATAACCAGTTTGCTTTGATCATTTATCGGTAACGCATCGGGTTCAATGTTCATAGTACGCAGTACTCCGCCCATAATGGCACCGAACACCGGAGCAGAGACCGCACCTCCGTAGTATTTTCCTGCCTGCGGATCATTAATCACCACAACTAAAGCAAACTGGGGATTGCTCGCTGGGGCCACGCCCACAGCGTAAGCGATATATTTTTTGATATATTTGCCGTCAGGGCCGACTTTCTTGGCTGTACCTGTTTTAAGCGCAAGACGATAACCTCTGATCGCGGCTTTGACACCACCACCACCAGGTAAAGCCACACTTTCCATCATATTTATCACCGTGCGTACCAGTGGTTCTGGAAAAACGCGTTGACCTGTTACAGATGAATCGACTTTGATGATCGACAGGGGGCGATAAATTCCCAGACTACCGATGGTTGCATAAGCACGTACTAACTGTAACGGAGTTACCATCAGCCCGTAGCCAAAAGAAAAAGTAGCTCTGTCCAGGTCAGACCAACGTTGTCTGCTCGGATATAAACCGCTTCTTTCGCCGACCAATCCCAGGTTGGTGGCTTTACCAATACCAAAGAGAGAATAAGTTTCGACTAATGACGAAGGAGGCATCGCTAACGCCAGTCTGGAAACACCGACGTTACTCGATTTTTGTAAAATCCCGGTAACTGATAGCTCAGCATAACGCGCAACATCTTTAATCTCGTGACCACTGATGTAGAATGGCAATGTATTTAATACGCTGTTTTCTTTCACCAAACCACGCTGCAAGGCCGCCAGCACCACCATAGGTTTTACCGTTGAACCCGGTTCAAAAATATCGGTTATCGCAAGGTTGCGCATTGCATCCTTGGTGGTACCGGTTAATTTATTTGGATTGTAAGAAGGACTGTTAGCCATGGCTAGTACTTCACCGGTGTTGACATCGACCAGGACGGCTGTGCCGGATTCCGCTTTGTTGAAGGCTACCGCGTTACTTAATTCTCGATATACCAACGTTTGCAAACGTTCATCGACGCTGAGTATCAAATTATGTGCCGCCTGACTGTCAATGGAAGAGACGTCTTCGATGACTCTTCCATAACGGTCTTTACGTACCGTACGTTCACCAGGCTGACCAGTGAGCCAACGGTCAAAACTTTTTTCTACTCCTTCAATACCCTGGCTATCAATGTTAGTCACGCCAATAATATGTGCCATTACTTGGCCAGCAGGATAATAACGGCGTGATTCTTGCTGCAGATAGACACCAGGTAATTTCAATTTATCGATGTAATTGCCAATAGTAGGGGTAACCTGACGCGCTAGATAGACAAAACGTCCTTTAGGGTTGGTGTTGATACGTTTAGTCAGTTGATCAAGCGGAATGTCTAGGGCATCCGACAACGCTTGCCAGCGTGTGTCCTGGGTGATCCCGCCATGTTCAAGTAATTCTTTTGGGTCGATCCATACTGCATCGACCGGTACACTGACGGCTAAGGGCCGTCCCAATCTATCACTGATCATGCCACGGGCAGTGGGTACCGTTTGTACTCGTAGTGAACGCATGTTACCTTCACGTACCAATTGTTCTGGACTGATCACTTGTAGGTAAGCCGTACGTATCATTAACCCCATCATCGCCAACAGGATGCAACTGCAGAGCAAAGCAAAACGCCAGCCAATAAAGCTAATTTGCCGTTCCTGACGTTTTAATTTGTTCGTAGGACGCACTGTTTTCATTTTCTAGAGCCTATTTGAAACTAACATCAAGATTGAGATCAAAAATATTTTTTTATTACAATGTTCTCTTGCAATGGATTAACCTGTTGCATTTTTAATTTTTCGCTGGCGATACGTTCAACACGGTTGTGAGCACCCAATGCATTTTCTTCCAGAATCAGATTACGCCATTCAATGTCGAGAGCATCTCTTTCGAGAATGAGCCGCTCACGTTCTGCTGTTAATGAACGAGTTCGGTAAGTCGTTGTGACCACGAGCATTGCTGATATCAATATCATGACCAATAATATCAATGGAATCTTGGCACTATGGATAAAATCCACTGTTATCACTTTGATTAAACTTGGTTGCTCATGGCTTGTCATGCGTTATTCCTTCTCTTCCTCTTCACACCCCTCGCTACGGTTTTGCAAGAAGTCTAGTACAGTTTTTCTGCAAAACGGAGTACTGAGCTACGCGCCCGTGGGTTTGTTTCCACCTCTTTTTTTGAAGGCATCATTTTTTTGAGTGATTTCAGATCACGTCCACCCAAGTTGTGTAATTGTGTTTCAGTCAGCGGCAAACCAGGAGGAATTTGTCGCCCACGACTGTGTTGGCGAATAAAATTTTTTACAATGCGATCTTCCAGTGAATGGAAGCTAATTACCGATAACCGCCCCTGTGGTGCCAAAATTTCAAGTGTTGCCTCTAATGCTCTGGTGATTTCTTCTAACTCCTTATTGAGGTAGATGCGAATCGCTTGAAAGCTACGTGTGGCCGGATGTTTATGTTTTTCACGCCGAGGAATGGTATTAGCAATTAGGTGAGCCAGTTCGAGAGTGTTGGTCATCGGTTGTTGTTGTTGGTTACGTTCGACAATGGCGCGAGCCAATCGTTTGGCAAAACGTTCTTCACCAAAGGTTTTTAGTACCCAGGCAATTTCGTCTATTTCCGCTTTCAGCAGCCATTGTGCTGCAGACACACCACGGGAAGGATCCATACGCATATCCAGTGGACCGTCACGCATAAAAGAAAAACCACGTTGTGGATCATCAAGTTGGGGGGATGACACACCAAGATCGAATAATATGCCATCAATGTGCCCAACAAGATCCCGTTGGCGCACATAGTGTGCTAAATCAGAAAAAGAACCTTGGATAATAGTAAAACGAGGATCAACGATGGATTTCGCCGCTGCTATCGCTTGTGGATCACAATCGATAGCAATCAGACGCCCTTCCCGACCAAGTTGCGAGAGGATCTGACGAGAATGACCTCCACGACCAAAGGTAGCATCGATATAGATACCGTTATCGCGAATATTGAGGGCATTTACTGCTTCATTCAACAATACGCTCGTATGCTCATAATGAGTTACCATTCTATTCATTTATCATGATCTTGCTTTATCCTGCCGTTTATTTACCCTAACTACAAAGAAAAATTCTGTAATCGTTCAGACAGTGGTTGGAGCTGTTCTGCGTCAACATCTTCCTTTATTTGCTGGTACCAAATCTGTACATCCCAGAGTTCAAACTTGTTAAATTGTCCGACTAACATGACTTCTTTACTTAGCCTTGCGTGTTGACGCAAAGTGTTGGGGATTAACAATCGGCCTGAACCATCCATCTGACATTCGCTGGCGTGTCCCAATAACAAACGCTGAACACGGCGTTCTAATGGGTTCATGCTGGATAAGTAAGAGAGTTTTTCCTCAATCACTTCCCACTCAGACAATGGATAAAGTAGTAAACAGGGCTGATGCAAGTCGATAGTACAGACCATCTGGCCTTGTGTTCCCTCATTGAGCAAATCCCGATACCGGGTAGGCACGGCGAGCCGACCTTTGTTGTCGAGGTTTATCATCGTTGCACCACGGAACATAGCTGAGTTACCTTTTCACCACTTTAACCCACAAATACCCACTTAAAGAGTTTACGGAGGGTTTTGAAACCTTGTCAAGGTAGAGCCAATACGGTTATCTATCTATTTTGCGATATGGCTCGTAGAAGCAGTGTTTTTTGTCAGCAAAGAAAGAATTAACATCATGATAAAATGAATATTTTTTTTGACATCAGCTTTTTATATAATAACTAATAAATTAGCAATTAATTATCTTATTATTGCTTACTAAAAGTAATATTTTATTTGAATGTAAATTTCTGTTACAGCTATTGGCTGTTATATTTTTCCTCTATTTGTGCCGTTGACAAGGATTACCCTAAAACGAAATAGGGTTAAGTGACAACATGTCTAGGCAAATATTCGAGAGTTAAGTAACATAACGAATCTATTTCATCTTCAAAAACGTGGCGCAAAAATAGTGGCACAAAAAGATTATGTAAGCCGAGAACGCTTGGCAACATCCCGGAGTAAAACTGGCCGCCCAAAGAGAGTCAACAGTGGCAGCATGGCTAAAATCGTGCTGGTTCTGGCTGTCGTACTATCGGTGGGGTTTGCTGCGGGATTTTATTTCATCAGCCATAACAAAGTAGATAAACCGCCGTTATTGCCAAATCGTAATCCTCACACTGTGACTGGATTACCTCCATTACCAGAAGAGCGTTGGCGCTATATTAAAGAATTAGAAAATCGCCAGATTGGGGTCGCAAAACCGACAGAACCTTCTTCAGGTAGTGAGGCTCGCTTGCTATCACCACTAACTCATGATCCCTCTCGTCAAATAATGGAGCCACCGTCGGTGACGACACCAAAACCCAAACTGGAAAAAGAAAAAGTACAGAGTTGGCTACTACAATGTGGTTCTTTCCGCACAGTGGATCAGGCTGAATCGATCCGGGCTAAACTGGCTTTTGATGGCATTGAAAGCCAAGTTACCTCCAGTGACGGCTGGAATCGTGTTCTACTTGGCCCTTATAGCAGCCGTGCTAGCATAGATACGATGTTGCGACGTCTCAAAGATACTGAGGTGTCAGGTTGTATTGCCCTCTCTGTGGGGGGTTGAAAAATATCATTTCTCCCCCATCTACAGCTTAAAAATGATTTTCAAATATACCCCGTGTTATCGTTGAGAAAGCATCATGTTGGAAACACCGCTTTTTTGGCATAACACGAGGCTCATTTAGTCTGCAACAAGGGGTTGTTCGTGACAACAATTGTGAGTGTACGTCTTAATGGAAGGGTAGTGATCGGTGGTGATGGTCAGGTCACCTTAGGTAATACGGTGATGAAGAGTGATGCTCGTAAAGTACGTCGTCTTTACCATAATCAGGTGCTCGCAGGGTTTGCTGGTGGTACTGCGGATGCTTTTACTTTGTTCGAGTTGTTTGAAGGTAAACTGGAAGCACATCAAGGGAATTTAGATAAAGCTGCTGTTGAATTAGCAAAGGAGTGGCGCGCTGATCGTTCACTACGCCGTCTTGAAGCTTTATTAGCGGTAGCAAATAAAAAATCATCCCTGATCATTACCGGTACTGGAGACGTCGTACGACCTGCAAAAGATTTGATTGCTATTGGTTCTGGTGGTCCCTATGCCCAGTCTTCAGCAATGGCGCTGCTCGAAAATTCTCAGTTAAGTGCCAGAGAGATTGTGGAAAAATCGCTGAGTATTGCGGGGAAGATTTGTATCTATACTAACCTCAATCAAACCATCGAAGAGTTAATTTTTGAAGATATCGAGAAAGAGGTCCCTTTAGTCGATAACGGTAAGATCGAAACTAAAGCGCGTGCTCATGGCCGTGGTGCAAAAATTAAGAATTCGCCTTTAAAGCGCAAGGAATAGAAAAATATGTCTGCAATTGATCCACAGGAACTGACCCCGAGCCAGATAGTTGATGAGTTAAATAGCCATATTGTCGGCCAGAACAAAGCCAAGCGTGCTGTTGCTATCGCCTTGCGTAACCGTTGGCGGCGTATGCAGTTGAATGAAGAGTTACGTCATGAAGTGACACCAAAGAATATTTTGATGATTGGTCCAACAGGTGTGGGTAAAACCGAAATTGCTCGTCGTTTGGCCAAGCTGGTCAACGCGCCCTTTATCAAGGTCGAAGCGACAAAATTTACCGAAGTCGGTTATGTGGGTAAGGAAGTTGATTCCATCATCCGTGATTTGACCGATGCCGCGATAAAAATGGCACGTCAGCAATCTATCGAGAAAATGCGTCCACGTGCCGAAGAATTAGCCGAAGAGCGCATCCTGGATGTTTTGGTTACACCACCGGCAAAAGATAATTCGAAATCCAAAGAAAAACCGGAGCTTCCTTCCGCCGCTCGCACCGCTTTTCGTAAAAAACTGCGTGAAGGCGAGCTTGATGATAAAGAAATCGAAATTGATTTGGCAGTGGGATCGCTAGGAGTAGAAATTATGACGCCTCCTGGCATGGAAGAAATGACCAATCACCTGCAATCCATGTTCCAACAGATGAACAGTCACAGGCAAAAAACGCGCAAACTCAAGATAAAAGAAGCACTTAGACTGGTAGTTGAAGAGGAAGCAGCTAAGCTGGTGAATCCAGAAGAGCTGCATAAACAAGCTATTGAGGCCGTTGAGCAGCAAGGCATCGTGTTTATCGATGAAATCGATAAAATTTGCAAGCGAGGCCAAACTTCTAGTGCAGATATCTCCCGCCAAGGTGTACAGAGGGATCTACTGCCACTGGTGGAAGGCTGTACGGTTTCCACTAAACATGGCATGGTAAAAACAGACCATATTCTGTTTATTGCCTCGGGTGCCTTTCAGGTAGCAAGCCCTTATGATTTGATCCCTGAACTGCAGGGGCGTTTGCCTATCCAGGTTGAATTAGAAGCACTGAGTACTGAAGATTTTGAACGCATTCTGACCGAACCTAATGCCTCACTCACCGAGCAGTACAAAGCATTGATGGCAACAGAAGGTGTAACTGTCAAATTTACTGACGATGGCATCAACAGTATTGCCAAAGCAGCCTGGCAGGTGAACGAAAATACCGAAAATATCGGTGCGCGTCGTTTGCACACGGTATTGGAGCGTCTAATGGAAGATATTTCTTATAGTGCCAGTGAAAATCACGGCCAGTCTGTCACTATTGATGAAAAGTATGTTCGTAAGTATTTGGATAAGCTGGTAACAGATGAAGATTTAAGTCGTTTTATTCTATAAAGCTATTAGTGTGTTCGGGGCTTAGAAAAAAGCCCCGCAGTTTCTGCAGGGCCCTATATTGAACTCAGTACAACACGAAAAATCTACATTGCTTTGTCAGTACTGACTGTAGCTTCAACACTGACAAATTTACGGTTCTTCAAGCCTTGAACCTTAAACTTGACTTTGCCACTAACCATAGCAAACAAGGTATGGTCTTTACCACAGCCGACGTTAGTACCTGCATGGAATTTGGTACCCCGCTGACGAACGATAATACTGCCAGCCAGTACCGTCTCACCACCAAAACGTTTCACACCAAGGCGTTTACTTTCGGAGTCGCGACCATTACGTGTCGAGCCACCAGCTTTTTTGTGCGCCATAAATTTACTCCCCTAAAACCTAAGCACTGATGCCGGTGATTTTAACATCAGTGAACCACTGACGATGCCCTTGTTGCTTACGGTAGTGCTTACGCCGCCGGAATTTAACAATCTTAATTTTTGCACCGCGGCCATGAGCAAGCACTTCAGCTTTAATCTTACCGCCATCGACGAGAGGAACGCCAATCTTGATATCTTCCCCATCAGCTACCATTAGAACCTGATCAAACTCAATAACCTCACCCGTTACAATGTCCAGTTTCTCTAGACGAACGACCTGACCCTCACTGACCCGGTGTTGTTTACCACCACTTTGGAAAACCGCGTACATATAAAGCTCCGCCTTCCGTACACCCCACTTTATTGAATCCAGAGCGCACATAAATATCCACAATAAAGCGCGAATTCTACGCAAAAACAGTGTGGATAACAAGAACAGAATCAGTACCAGGATAGAAAAAAACATAGTATGCTCAGATGTCATTTATTTACTGCATTTTTTCAGTACAATAAGGTTCTTTCAACAGAGGTCTCTTCATAGTCTTTAACTTAGTCTTGTGTAATTAATGTGAGCAATGATCTCATCACAGCTAAAACAACTAAAAAGAAAAGTGCTGGATAATATAATGAACCTAGAAAAATTAAACCATATTAATCAATTGATTATGGAAGATATGCTTGCTGTCGACGCAATGATTCGCCGGCAAATGGACTCCAAAGTTGCATTGGTGAACCAGCTTGGTGATTACATTATCAACAGTGGCGGGAAACGTATTCGTCCGATGGTCGCTCTCCTCGTTGCACGTACTTTGGACTATCAGGGTGATAAGCACATCGATATTGCTACATTGATAGAATTTATTCATATTGCCACACTATTGCATGATGATGTCGTCGATGAATCTGATCTAAGACGCGGTAAAAAAACCCCTAATACTGTATTTGGTAATACAGCCAGTATATTGGTCGGCGATTTTATTTATACCCGTGCCTTTCAGATGATGACTCGCCTGGGCTCAATGCGGGTGTTTGAGGTTATGTCTACAGCAACCAATATGATAGCAGCAGGTGAAGTGCAACAATTAATGAATTGTAATAATCCTAATATCACCGAAAAAGACTATATGTCTGTTATTTATGATAAAACGGCTCGACTGTTTGAAGCCGCATCACAGTCTTCTGCTATATTAGCAGGCGCCAGTACAGAGCAAGAACTGGCGTTGCAGTGCTATGGCTGTCACCTCGGCACCGCTTTTCAGTTGATTGACGATTTACTCGATTACAGCTCAGAGGGGAACACATTGGGTAAAAATGTCGGTGATGATCTTAATGAAGGCAAAGTAACACTACCACTGTTACATGC
Source organism: Candidatus Fukatsuia endosymbiont of Tuberolachnus salignus (assembly GCF_964030845.1). Lineage (NCBI taxonomy): Bacteria > Pseudomonadati > Pseudomonadota > Gammaproteobacteria > Enterobacterales > Yersiniaceae > Candidatus Fukatsuia > Candidatus Fukatsuia endosymbiont of Tuberolachnus salignus. Next base: position 814,105 of record NZ_OZ034983.1, on the reverse strand, counting down.
CATACAGCATGGCACAGAAAAGCAAGCTGCAATGATACGCCAAGCAATTAGACAAGGTAATAGCCGCCATGTGCTCACATCGGTACTTGAGGTTATGCAAGAATGTAAATCTTTGGACTATACCCGTCAACGGGCGCAGGAAGAAATCGACAAGGCCATTACCGCACTAAAAAAACTGCCCGCGAACGATTATTGTGCAGCGTTAAAGGACATCACTCATTTTGCTATAAATCGCTTTTTTTAAGAAAATATTTAGAAATTTTTACATATAAAAAACTGTTAAATTTAACAATTTAACGGTCACAGGGTTTCCTTCACTCTGATTCTAAAAGATCTTCCATTTGCTTATTATTAACCAGCTCGACTAACTTCTCAATGCCGGCACTCAATATGAAGCTAGTCATTCTTTTACGTTTAGACTCAGTCAATTGGTTAAATGCTCCGACCCATATTGCCAACGGATCTTCTCCATTGACAGAATAACATGCTGTATTTTCGTTTAATTGCAGTAGGTTAAAAACAGTATCTGGCAAACTATCTACGTGGTATTCGAGTGCTTTTCCTTGAACACCTAAGCGGCGACGTTGTTCCCATCCTTGACGTTTAGCCATGAGGTTGACTCCTTGTGGTGAAGAAGGTAATCCAGCAATGCCTGTAAGTTCTTTGGCTGCAAACCACTCTTTTTTCATGGCTTTATTTTCTCTATGTTTGCGTTGAGGAAAGAATAATTTTTTAAGAAAAAATTAGAAAATATATCGAAATTAATGGTATAATTGTCCAACAATTATCTTTTGTTCCTAATACGCCTAACAATATCACGTTAGTTATACCATTAATAGACCAGTACCTCAGCAGAAAATAAAGGATTAACGATGACAGTAACTCAAAGGAAGTCCGATTGGCACCCTGCCGATATAATTGCTGCATTACGCAAGAAAGGAACCACCATAGCATCTTTATCGAGGGAATCAGGGTTACATTCTTCCACTCTTTCTAACGCCTTGACGCGACCGTGGCCTAAAGGTGAATGGTTGATAGCCGAATGTCTGAAAATTCATCCATCCAAGATATGGCCATCTCGCTACTTTGATCGAAAAACTGGTGCCCTGATTGATCGTAAAAGCAAAATACGGGAATCAAAACTTTAACTAAATAGCTATGCATTTTAATTTTGATTACAATGTAAAAAAATAATCCAAACGAGCTAAAGATGAGCTATTCAGTTGATTTTCGACGAAAAGTCCTCAGTGTTCGAGAGCAGGAAGGCCTGAGCATAAGAGCCACCGTGAAGCGTTTCCACATTGGCACGGATCCGCTAACACGTTGGCTGAGGCGAATAGAGCCACAGCAGTCTGGCTCGCGTCGGCGTAAGATTGACAAAAAAGCCCTGGTCAAATATGTTGAGCTTTATCCGGATGCTTACCAACGGGAACGCGCGGCCCGTTTTGGGGTGTGCACGAAATCCATTTGGCAAGCCTTGAAAAAATGGGGCATCACCTAACGCCAGTTTCCACAAGCGTCAGGACATTCAGCAGGCCATTAGCAAGGCCGGGCATCTGATTGAATATCTACTTCCTTATTCATCTGACCTCAGTCCTCACTTTTACCCACAATTTTTGTTATTAAGAATAATGAACAATCTCACATTTTCTTGCAGGATCTCATACCCTCGCCAAAGCGACATGATTCCCGGTAAACCCTCGGCACGTCGGTTAAGAAATCCTCCCAATTGACCCAGCCATGTTATTGCCTGAAGCACTGTGGGGGGATGCTCGGGAAGGCGGCTTGTTGTCTGTATTCTACAATACAACGTTTGCCATTCTATCTTTGACAACACATCGATGCAGGTAGCCTCAGGACACAACGCTGCCATTTTGGTCATATGCATCAGTTTGAAGGCGATAATGCTTTTGAGTGTGATCATTTTCGTTAATTGGGTTGCCGTATTTAAACGACATTGTTCAACACAACATCCTGATTTCAGTGTGTTGAATAATTCTTCTATCTTCCATCTCAGTCTATACTCATTCAACTTGAAGGTCTGGATTAGATGGTTTGGAAATTATCGTTAATTCTGCCCCTGAGAAAGGGAGCAATTTTTGCCAATGTACTATCAAAAAATTCGGCTATAGCCCCACGAAACTCTTTGGCTGAAGAGAAAAATCGGTTGTTTCTGACACGCTCGTTCATGACCTTCCATAATCGCTCGATGGGATTAAGATTAGGGCTATAAGGGGGTAAATAATGGAGTACGATAGCCTTCTCTAATGCGGCGTCTTTGACTCGCTGACGGCAATGATAGCCAGAATTATCTAAAATAATGTGTATCTTTTGTGCATCAGGATAAGCAGCTTTGAGCTGCTCAAAAAAAGCGACGGTGGTTTCTGAATTCACCTGCTCAGGACGGGCACTGACCACCTTCATGGTGCTCAATTCAATGGCACCCATGACATTAACCCGTGTTTTTGCCCCTGTTTTGACCAGCGGCTTATCTTTGCCTTTCCTTATCCAACCGCAGACCACTTTAGTAGCCATCGTTGGAGGGGCTGAATCCATAAAAACAATCGGTTCATTCTTAAGAGCACTCTCTAGCAAAGTGAAATAAGACGCGATAAACGCTTCTTGCTGAGCAACATCCACTTTAACCGGCGTCGCTTTGGGCTGCTTATAGCTAAAACAATGCGCTTTCAGCCATTTTGTCATGCCAGATACGGTGTAACAGACGCCAAATTGGGTTTCCACATAAGCACAGATATCGATGACACGGCTATAAGTCGTGCTTTCAATGTGTTTTTCAAGCAATAAAGATTCATGCACGCTCAACTTACTATACGAGCCGCCATTTTCAGGCTTTAATTTTTCGTCTGAAAGCCAATCTGTTACATGTTGCCTCACTGTTTCTTCATGAATACGTAATGCTTGGGCAAGCGCTTTGTTATTCTAGCCTTCATTTTTCAACAACACCGCTTTGATTCGATCTCGAACACGGCCATCGTGTTCGTAACGATGAAGGCGTTCCAAATCTTGTTTTTGAGAAGCTGTCAGTGAGTTTATTTTCATGACCTTATTTTTAATCTAGTTGAGCAAATTTTCCAATGGTTTTAATGGCGATGGGTATACCCCTTTCTTGTCCATGGAAGAAAAGGCATCTGGGGTGTATAGCTATAAGACGTGTGATGATTGATGCTATTCAGGTCATGGTACATTCCGCAGTACATCCCGTAGTGCCCCTTCTAAATCACAGTGGTGAAAGTTAAAACCGGCTTCCTCCAGGCGTTTAGGAACGGCGTGTTGGCTGCCTAGCACCAGCACTGCTGATTCTCCCATCAGTAGGCGGATAATACTGGCCGGAGCCCGTAAAAATGCCGGACGGTGTAAAATCTTAGCCAGTATGGCACTGAATTGCCCATTACACACTGATGAGGGAGAAACCATGTTATAGGGGCCACATAGAGTATCATTAGTAAGCAGATAGTGAATCGCATTCACCATGTCATCAATATGGATCCACGGAAAGTATTGACGACCATTACCCATTGGTCCACCTAAACAAAGACGAAACAAAGGCAGCATTTTAGCTAATGCTCCACCTTTTGCGGCGAGTACTACTCCGGTACGTAACAGGCAAACACGGGTTTGGCTACTTTCTGCCGTTGATGCCAGTTGTTCCCAGCGCGCGCATAGCTGATGGGTAAACTCATCGTGTGGTGGTTCTTCTTCAGTGACCAATACCTGCTCTTTATCACCATAAAACCCTACTGCAGATCCGGAGATAAATACGTCAGGTGGATTACTGCTGACATTAATCAGTTCCGCTAATTGCTGGGTTATCTGCCAACGGCTTTGACATAACCGTTCTTTTTGTTGAACTGTCCAGCGTTTGTCAGCGATAGGTTCACCCGCCAAATTGATTACGGCATCAATGTTATTGAGATCCTGTTGGTCATTTAATGTTGACCAACAGGTTATTTGCTTGCCGAGTACATCAAATGCTTTCCGTGGATCACGGCTTAATACAGTTATCTGGTGGGAAAGAGACAGGAGCCGTTGGGTAAGCGCACGGCCAATTAAGCCTGTTGCACCTGTTATCAAGATATGCATGGAAAACCTCCGTTTAAATCGCCATTCCTACCTACAATGGAGACGACATTATGAAATTTGGGCGTACACACAAAAGACTCAATGTTGTAGTTATCGCAATACTCACTGTCAAACAAAAACATTTTTGCATGACTCTCACTGTCAAGGATGCCTGATCGAGGTTAAACGCCAGTTAGATTCATTTAAGAACCTATTCGAAATCTTTTATGCTCGCTGATACTTCGTCAAAAACGGGCTCAAAATGCTCATTTACTCTATGTAAACTGCGCGTTCTCGCCCATTTTTTCCTCGCCTGAGTGTCGCTTAAGAAGATTTGGAATAGGTTCTAAAAAATAGTGACTAAATTTTTTATCTCGAACTCAGATTATATGTGAACTGCCATAGCGCTTACGGAGTTGGTAATAACGACCTTTATTTTTTAGTAAGCTCTGATGATCACCTTGTTCGACAATACGACCACCATCCATTACACAAATACGATCCATCGTTTCCAATCCATATAGACTATGGGTAATCAGTATCAAGCTTTTGCGCTGACAGTGTTGCCTCAGTAGCGAAAAAATTTGTTGTTCAGTTTCTGCATCTAGCCCGTCGGTGGGTTCATCGAGCAGCCATAATGGCGCCGAATGCAACAGTGCACGAGCTATCCCTAAACGACGTTGCTCACCGCCGGATAATCCTCGCCCTCCTTCTCCTAACCATGCATTTAAGCCCTCATCATTGGCTAACAAATTTTGTAACCCTACCTGGTTTAATACCTTTTGCAATTGAATATCCGTAGCAGAAGGAGCAGCTAGTAATAAATTGGCTCGCAATGTATCGCTAAAAATATGTATTCTCTGACTAACGACAACCATTATTCGGCGCAATGTGCTTTCATCAAAATGGGTAATGGGCTGCTTATTAATGTAAATATGACCTTGAGGCGGATCCCAAGCACGGGTTAACAATTGCAACAACGTGGATTTGCCACAACCAGTACGCCCAAGCAACGCAATATGTTCCCCTGCAGCCAGTGATAATGAAATAGCTTGTAAGACAGGTAATGGTTGGTCTGGATAGGTAAAGCTTACCTGTTTCATTTCCAGGGTGATCAGTGATGATATAGGTGACGAGATTACTGTACTTGGGAAGGTCACTGCAGGTTGTTGCTTGATAAGGTGTGTGACACGTTTGGCGGCAGTGATCACCTGCCCCAAGTGTAGAAAAGCACCTGTTACTGGTGACAATGCTTCAAAAGCCGCGATGGCAGCAAATACAAAGAAAGCAATAAGAGCACTTGCTTGATCATTGCTAACAGTGTGAATGAAATTAATATTTTCGGCAGCCAGCCACAATAGCAAGATAAGCGTTAAGCCAGTAGCCAATATCATCAACGCTTGAGAAAACGCAGACAATGACGCCTGCTGCTGCTGACGAACCAGCCAATGTTGCTCGATATTTGCCAACTTAGTGTGAAAACGTTCCACAGTGCTAAATACCAAAAGTTCAGCTTGGCCTTGTAACCATGAGGTCAGTGCTGAGCGATAAAGAGCACGTAAATCGGTGAGAGCACTACCGATAGGTTTACCGATATGGTAAAAAATCACAGGTAATAACAGCAATAAACCCAGTAAAATCGCGCCTAATGTTAATGCCATATTGATATCTAACAGGCTTAACCCAAAAGTAACCGTAAAAATAATTACCATTGCGGCGACTAACGGGGTAATAATTCGTAGATAAAGATGATCTAAAGTATCCACATCAGCAACAAAGCAATTCAATATTTCACTTTGCCGAAAACGGGCGATACCGCCCGGGGATAACGGTAAGATTTTTTGAAAAGCGAACAAGCGTAGATGTGCTAATATGCGAAAGGTCGCATCATGACTCACCACCCGTTCAACATAACGCCCCGCAGTGCGTATTATTGCTGCACCTCTGACCCCCGCAGCAGGCAGCAGGTAATTAAAGCTATATAGCCCCGAAGAGCCAGCAAGGGCGCTACCTGCAAGGAACCAGCCAGATAGAGCAAGCAGACCCACAGCCGCTAGCAGGGTTAGAGTCGTCATGACTATCCCTAAGCTAGCAAGAAACCAATGACGACGATACAGCGCCAGAAAAGGCAACAAAAGGCGCATAATTAACCTTCCTTGCTACGGTAAGAAAGTAAGCTAGCAAAAGCGCCTGTAGTCTGACACAGCGTACTGTAATCACCTTGCTGAAGCAACATACCACGATCCATCACCCAAATAAGATCGTAATCACATATATTCTCTAGCTGATGAGTCACCAACAGGGTAGTTTGTGCATAGGAAGCTCTGCTTAAGGCGTTCATGACCCGTTGTTCACTATGCATGTCAAGGCTAGCACTGGGTTCATCCAATAATAATAGGCGACAAGGATTAAGTAAGACTCTCGCTACCGCTACTCGCTGTGCCTGACCGACAGAAAGGCGTGACGCATGATCGCCTATTTCAGTTTCCAGTCCTTCAGGTAAATCAACAAGAAATTCATTGATATAGGCTCGATCTATAGCCTGCTGTAACTGTACGTTACTGGCATTGGGTTGACTAAGTAAAATATTCGCTCTCAACGTTTTTTCTGGTAGATAGGGATTTTGACCGATCCAACTTACTTGATGACGCCATGCCTCTGTATTCAATTCTCTCAGTTCAATCCCCTCGACTTTGAGTGAACCACGGTAAGGCAAAAAACCAAGTAACAAATGAAGTAATGAACTTTTCCCTGCACCGCTATGGCCGACGATAGCGATCCGCTGTCCGGCAAGCACAGTAAAGTTTAATGGTCCAGCTAAGCGAGTACCGTTGACAGCTAATATTTCTAACTCATTGGCGACTAGCCTGATGGGTGTATTGCCTGATAATTTTTTATCTCCTTGCTCAATTGCCACCTCGGCTTCACTTGTCAAAAAAGTAACCAGTGATTCCGCGGCCCCTAAGGCCTGTGCTTTAGCATGATAAAAGGTACCGAGATCGCGTAAGGGCTGGAAAAATTCCGGCGCCAAAAGCAACAGAAAAAAACCGGAAAATAGCGTGACTCCTTCTGTATGGTAATTACCAAAATGCAGCACACCGAGATACGAAAAGCCGAAATAAACAGCGACGAGCGCAATAGAGACAGCGGCAAAGAACTCCAACACCGCTGATGACAGAAAAGCGAGACGGAGTACTTCCATTGTACGACGGCGAAAATGTTCTGACGTTTCAACAATTTGTTTTGTTTCTGCCTGTGCACGATAGAATAACCGCAAGGTATCCAAACCACGTAAACTATCAAGAAATTTACCACTGAGACGTGCCAAAGCGACAAAATTACGTCGATTGGCATCTGCTGCTCCCATACCGACTAACACCATAAACAGGGGTATCAAAGGGGCAGTAGTCAATAAAATCAGGCCGGCAACCCAATTTATAGGGAAAACAGCCAGTAGAATCAATAGTGGGATAAGCGCAGAAAGATATATTTGTGGTAGATATCGCGAATAATAATCCTGCATATCCTCAATTTGCTCGATGATAATCGTCGTCCAGCTACCGGCGGGCTTGCCTCTTACCCAGGACGGCCCTAATTGTGCCAATTTCTCCAATACCCTGTTGCGAATTAATAAACGGATACGCATACCACAAACAAAACTGGTACGCTCACGGCACCAGCTAACAATAGCTCGCAGCACAAATACTACCAACAGCCAGCAGAGATCGGTAACCAACAAGTGGCGAGGCAGATGATCAATAATCAAAGACTGCAAAAGTGTCGCTAATAACCCTGCCTGAGCAATCATCAGTAAACCACCCAACAGACCTAACAACATGGATAAACGTAACCAGGGCCGTGCGGGTGTACTCTGCTTTTTCAACCATTGGATCAATTCATGTTGTCTTGTTTTATTCATCAGATCATTAATCAGCTCATTGATTTAAACCATCTAAATAACGCTCGGCATCCAAAGCTGCCATACAACCACTCGCAGCAGAAGTAATCGCTTGACGATAAACATGATCCATTACATCACCCGCAGCAAACACACCAGGAATAGAAGTTTGTGTGACATTTCCACCAAGACCCGACTGTACTTTGATATAGCCATTTTCTAATCGCAACTGATCAGCAAAAATAGTGGTGTTTGGAACATGACCAATGGCGATAAAAACACCGGAAACTACCAACTCTTCACCTTGTCCACCCTTAGCATTGCCTAAATGTAGACCTGTTACGCCTGTATCATCACCTACTACTTCCTCCAAGGTACTATCGGTATGTAGCACAATCCTACCCTCGGTGACTTTTTTCATCAGCCGGTCGATCAATATTTTCTCTGCACGAAACTTACTTCGACGGTGAATTAAATAAACTTTTGTCGCAATATTCGACAGATATAGCGCCTCTTCAACAGCGGTATTCCCCCCCCCGACTACCGCAACGTTCTGATCACGGTAAAAAAATCCATCACAGGTCGCACAAGCTGAAACACCTTTCCCTTTAAAGGCTTCTTCTGATGCTAAACCAAGATAACGTGCACTAGCCCCCGTGGCGATGATTAATGCGTCACAAGTGTATTCTTGACTACCGCCAAACAGACGGAAAGGACGCTCTGTAAGATTTGTCTTGGTAATATGATCTTGTGAGAGGGTAGTGCCGAATTTTTCCGCATGCTTGCGCATACGTTCCATCAGAAGAGGGCCGGTTAAATTTTCAGCATCTCCTGGCCAGTTTTCCACTTCAGTGGTGGTGGTCAATTGACCACCTGGCTCCATACCAGCAATCAACAGCGGTTCCAGATTGGCGCGTGCCGCGTAGACCGCAGCGGTATAACCTGCAGGCCCTGAACCTAAAATAATTAATCGTGAATGTGTGGGTGTACTCATGAATACCTCAAGAAAAGCTAACAACCTCAACGGCTGTACAATCGCATAAATCAATAGACTTCTTTCAAAACCTACATATATGTTTGTAAATACGTGCTGCAAATTCTGCGTTACCTGGTGCTCGTAATCCTCATTTTGCGCGGGCTATCCGGTAGGTTTTTAGCCAATTTTTAATATTTTTACTTTCCCGAAAAAGAGTCAGATCTGCCTCCACACGATCAATATCACGTTGAATGTTTTTAATATCATTCTGTAAATCACGTATTACTGTCATAGGCACTATTCGGCAACGGGGTGACATATTTAAACGTATCTTGAACGAAACTTCGATATCGTTAATTTCATTTTGCAACTCAGCAAACTGCTCCGCTAAAATAGTATTGTAATATTTCAATTTATCTTCAGGGAGAGTATTAATAATAGACTGATCGATTTGTTCAATTTCCAATTGTAGCGCCAATAACTCAAGCAAATTTTTACTATTATACGCTATATTGACCCGTTGCATCAGTTCTGTTTTACGCTCTCTTTCTTCTGCGTCTTGTTCACGATCTGGATGTAAGCTGCTAGCTAGTTTACGGTAAATTTCACGGAGTGATTGGCTGATATTTTGTATTTCTGCTTGTTGTTTTTCTTCTCTGGCAAGAGTCTTTGCCGATTTTTTTTGTTCATTATAGGATCCCTCAAATTGTTTTTTAACTCGTTCTTCCTGAATTAATTCTTGTTGTATTTCCTCACCAACATTCTCCATTATTTTTTCTGTCAAGGCTGCCTCCTAAGGTCGGCGACGTGAAGTAGTCTGTTATCTCTTGATTTTTTTGAAGAAACGGTGTTATCTATTAGCCGGTCCCGTTACTCGTTCAGCTAAGGTGTTATGCCTAAAAATATCTGTCACTCACATCAAACAGCGCATACCAAAATGGTGAAGCAGACCTTGAAAGAGGTTGCTAAAGCCTTAGCCATGCCTTATCAGAAAACGCATCAGGCCTTTACTGGCGGAGATAATCTTTTCATTACAGAGACGTTTTGGGAAATATTCTGGGCTCGCTTTCCCGCAGAGTCTGCAATGAATGCGGTCTATTTTTGCCCGGAGTGTCGGTCGTTTGATCTAGAACACCCGTGATGCTTGAGCTGAAAGATGAACCGTAAACTGCGTCATCCTTTTCAGGTCGGTCATGCGTGGTGGAATTACTATTGTGCTCATGCGGATAAAATACGGCCGGTGGTGGTCGATAATCTGATTAAACTGTTTTCCTGCGGAACATCGGCGCTGGGGTTTGCCAGCTGGCGCTGTCAAAAGGCAGGCTGTACGCACACCAAACGGATTTGCTTTACCTGCCACAGCCGTTCATGCCCTTCCTGTGGTAAGAAAGCCACAGAGCGGTGGGTGGCCAAACAGCGCACGGTGCTTCCCATCACAAAATGGCAACACATTACGTTCACTTTTCCCCGTGAGTTCTGGCCGTTGTTTGAGCTAAATCGTGCGCTGTTAACGCATCTCAGTCGTCTCGCTGCCAAGGTTATTTTAGATTTTTGCCAGCCAAAAAACCTATTGCCTGGCCTATTCACGGCGTTGCATACGCATGGGCGAGCGCTGAATTGGCATCCTCATGTGCATCTTTCGGTGACCTGTGGCGGACTCGATGACAATGCCGAAAAATGGAAAAAAATCACGTTTAGCGGAAAAACGTTGATGAAACAGTGGCGTTATCAGATTATCACACTACTTCGTCAACAGTGGGATACCTTGCAATTACCACCGGAGTTATCACAAACCCTCACGAGGCCGGGTCAACGGGAGCAGTTTCTGGATTTCCATTACCAACGGCATTGGAATATCGACCTGGCAAAGCCGACAGACAATGCCCAGCAAACGCTCAATTATTTAGGCCGTTATTTAAAAAAGCCTCCGGTGTCGTTATCCCGGCTGGAACATTATAACGGCCAGGAAGTGACCTATCGCTACCTCAGTCATAAAACCCGAGAGCAAGAAAAACTTAACCTCAGTATGGACGAGTTTATTCAGCGTTTTATTAGCCACATTCCGGATAAACATTTTAGGATGGTCCGCTATTATGGTTTTTTAGCGCCCCGCCGTCGGACTACACTGCTGCCGATTATAGATGCTTTGTTGGGGCAGGAAAAAGAAAAAACCGTCAACATCACTTATGCGGCAATGTTAAAACGCCTAAGTCGTATTGACCCTCATGAGTGCATCCTGTGTGGCTCTCGTTTGGTGCTAAGCGGTATCACATCAGGCTTGCCGTGGCATCAGTTAATGCTTCACCATGAATCTCTGGCAAAAATGAAGGGGATTTAGCCTCTGCAGGGAAGGGGCGCCTCGCGTTCGAAAATGCTGGTTTTTTAAACGAAAATGACCCTATTATCACCCGGGACTCTCTACGTTAAGGAGAATAACCCTAAAGTTTGAAAATAATATCGTTTATTTTTTGATCCAATTCTGTTTTTGACAATAAAACCAAATTATTAAAATTCCTATCTATCAAGCGCCAGGGGCGAATAACTCGTTGGGAAGATACAAATTTAATATGCCAAGTTCAGATGCCATTTATTTGCATGACACTCCCAATCATAATTTATTCCAGAAAGATATGCTCGCATTAAGTTCAGGTTGTGTACGGGTTAATAAAGCTTCGGTATTGGCCAAGATTTTATTAAAGGATGCCGGTTGGGATGACGCCCGTTTATCTAGTGTCCTACAACAAGGAAATACTACTTACGTTAATATCCGTCAACATATTCCAGTGTTACTTTATTATTTGACGGCATGGATTGCTAAAGATGGTCAGCCGCAGTTTCGGAAAGATATTTATAGTTACGATACCATGGCACGCTCTGGCACACAGATTTCATCACAAGCAGAAGTTTTAATGCAATAAATATATTAAAAATAAATATAATTTATTATGTATCCAACCATTATAGACTAAGATATTTATGAAGCATCATTAATTTCATATTTTGTTTATTTGTATTTTTCAAAATTTTACACTAGTATCTGTACCCCTCCTCAGGGAGTACCATAAGTATAACGAAAGCACATTTAATTCAATTTAATATATAAGGATGTAATATGTCTACGCCAATGGCAACACCTGTACTTAGGGCTGCAGAGATGAGAAAGCAAGGTCGACGTGAGGAAATTTTTCCTGTCAGGTTCAAGGCTGAAACTATCAATACGAAAAACAAATTGCTTCTTTCAGCAAGCAAGCCAGATCCGGTTTCTGATTATACAAATGACCTGACGTCAGTAGATAAATTAACCATATTGATATCAGGATCGAAATTCAGTTTATTCAGTGCTCCATCTGCTATTCTCGCTCAAATTGGTATTTCTGTAACGGGTAATTCTGTTCCTCCTGTGGCGTCGAAAATCCTGCAGTGGTAGCAAAAACGTATTATTTTGTTAATAACCATAATATGTAAGCCAAACAAAAAGATATTTGTTTGGCTTCTCCTTATTACCTTACCCTCAAGATTTTATCCGTAATAATGGGTATATCACTGTGGTTCTCCACTATCGCCTCCGGCAAATTTTTCGCCCGCCGGTCAAAAATTCTTGCCGAATAGTTTGAGCCTTCAGAGTACGTTCAGATTGTTGAATGAAGAGTTGTAGGTCTGTTTTTTTAGCTAAATACAGATATTTACAATTAGGATAATACGTTGTGATTGAACAGACAAATTTCATGATAGGAAAAAGATTTTATTCAATAAAAATATGAAAAATCAATCAGTAATCTAGTAGATATTTAATGCTATATTAGGGGGCTTCTGTATTATTTATTGTAAATAGCCTAAAGTATTATGATTAATGTACCTTGACTGCTTTTCTGTGAAAGGTTAAGGTACATAACGCTTGATTATTGAGCATACATTATCAATACACAGTATAAGCAGATAATCAAGCAAATCGTTTTAATATTATTAGGTACAATAGAAAAGATGGAAAAAATAGATAATCATCGCCGTAAATGGCTAACTTTGGGTGGTGCTGCGCTGGGTATTTCACTGTTGCCACATAAAACGCTGGCTACTCTTTCTACTTCACGACCGCGCTTATTAAAATTGAATAATCTTCATACTGGTGAATCAATTAAATCCGAGTATTTTAATGGTCATAGTTATAATAAAAAAGAGCTCACTTGTTTGAACTATTTTTTTCGTGATTTTCGTGCCAATGAGGTAAAACATATCGATCCTAATTTATTTGATCAGCTTTATCGCCTAAAACTTTTACTCGATACCAATAAGCCTGTGCAACTTGTATCCGGTTATCGCTCACCCAAGACTAATAATGCTTTGCGTCAGCGTAGCAGTGGTGTCGCTAAACACAGTCTTCATACGTTAGGGAAAGCGATGGACTTTCATATTGAAGGTGTTGCACTGAATACTATCCGTAAAGCAGCGCTAAACATACGTGCCGGTGGTGTCGGTTATTATCCCCGCAGTAATTTTGTGCATATAGACACTGGGCAAGTAAGAGCCTGGTAATTGTATAGAAGAAATTAGGGTATTATTGCTATTTCTTTTTGTACATAGCACGAGGTTCAGCCTGAGATGAAGTATAAAATTATTCCGGTAACGGCATTTAAACAAAATTGTTCATTGGTTTGGTGCGAGAATACTTGTGAAGCGGCGTTGGTCGATCCGGGTGGAGAAGCGGATAAGTTGATTGACGAAATAAAACAGCAAAAATTGATCGTCAGTCAAATCTTATTGACCCATGGTCATTTAGATCACGTCGGTGCTGCTGCCGAATTGGCACAACGTCTGCAGGTACCCATTAATGGCCCGTCGATAGAAGATAATTTTTTATTATCGGAATTACCCGCCCACAGCCGGATGTTTGGCTTTGAAGAATGTCAGCCGTTTACACCGGACCGCTGGTTACAGGAAGATGATCAGATCAGTATCGGTAATATGTGTTTCACTGTTTTACATTGTCCCGGTCATACGCCAGGTCATATCGTTTTTATCAACCATGAAGCCAGCTTCGCTTTGGTGGGGGATGTTATCTTTAATGGTAGTGTTGGGCGCAGTGACTTTCCTCGTGGTGATCACCAACAGCTTATTGACTCCATCCGCAACAAATTGTTACCGCTTGGCGACAACATCACTTTTATCCCTGGTCATGGGTCGATTTCTACTTTTGGTAATGAGAGAAAAAATAATCCTTTTATTCGTTAACTTATTGTACGCGATCTACTCTGAATATACCCAATGAATTTCGAGTTACGGCCAGGCGGCAATCAATCGAATCCCAGGAGTGTACAAATAGTACATGACTGGGATGAGTGCGAGCAGCCAACGCTGCCGTAACTTGAAAGGCGAAGGGTATATTACTCATTCCTACTTTGGATAGGTTATAAAAAGGCTAACCACCATGAATAAAATAGCGTTGTATTGCCGTGCAGGTTTTGAAAAGGAGTGTGCGGCAGAAATCACAGCGAAGGCCACCGAACAGGGTGTATTTGGTTTTGCTCGGGTAAAAGAAAATTGTGGCTATGTATTGTTCGAATGTCAGCAACATGAAGATGCTGATAATTTACTTAAACAATTGCCTTTTCAAGATCTTGTTTTTGCTCGCCAAATGATAGTCGTTGGGGAGCTACTGCGTAATTTGCCACCCAATGATCGGATATCACCGATTGTTGGCATGTTAACCGATGTAATTGAAAACGCAGGCGAGTTAAGAGTTGAAGTCGCTGATACCAATGAAAGCAAAGCGTTACTGAAATTTTGTCGTAAGTTAACTGTCCCCTTACGTAACCGCTTACGTGAACAAAAACTGTTATTGATGAATGAGACGCGCTACCGTCCAGTGATACATGTATTTTTTATCGCTTCAGGTTGTTGTTACGTCGGCTACTCTTACAGTAATAATAATTCGCCCTTCTACATGGGTATACCACGCCTCAAATTTCCTGCTGATGCACCCAGTCGTTCAACATTAAAACTGGAAGAAGCGTTTCATCTTTTTATCCCTTTTGATGAATGGGGAGAACGGATAGCCAATGGCATGTATGCTGTGGATCTTGGCGCTTGCCCTGGCGGTTGGACGCATCAATTAGTGCAACGCGGTATGATGGTACAGGCAGTGGATAATGGAACCATGGCTGCAAGTTTGATGGATGGTGGTCAAGTGACTCACCATCGTGCTGATGGTTTTAGATATGAGCCAACACGCAACAATATCTACTGGTTAGTCTGCGATATGGTGGAACAACCGGTACGTGTGACTGCTTTGATTAGCAAATGGTTAATCAAGGGGTGGTGCCGTGAGGCTATTTTCAACCTTAAATTACCGATGAAAAAACGTTACCAGGAAGTATTACAAAACTTGGCAACCTTAAAGCAGAAACTTACCGTCGAGGGCATTAATGCTCAAATTCAGGCAAAACAGCTTTATCATGATCGAGAAGAAGTGACGGTACATGTCCGACGTGTCTGGTCGGCAGTAGCGGGTCGCCGTGATGAACGGCAGTAAATAAGCATTTTGATACCATTTTTGATCAAGTATTAGTAAGCGCAACAAGACTTCGAATGGCTTTCGGCCTTAGTTGCGCTACAACGTCAATCATTGCCGAGCCAGGCGTCCAGTTGCTGGCGTGAAGTCGGTATTAGAGCGCCAAGGATTGATATCTAACCCACCGCGTCGAGTATAACGGGCGTAAACGGAAAGTTGTTCCGGTCGACAAAAATTTATTAAATCATTGAAAATCCGTTCTACACAATGTTCATGAAACTCATTATGGTGGCGGAAAGACACAAGATAATGCAACAACGCTGCGCGGTTAATTTTTTTTCCACGGTAATAAATTTGTACCGACCCCCAATCTGGCTGATTAGTAATTAAACAATTCGATTTAAGTAAATGGCTAACCAGCGTTTCTTCGACGATTGACTCACCACAAGCGGTTTGTAGGTATTTAGTGCTAAATGCATAATCATCAATACTGATATCTTCTTGATCTATACATTCACCAGATAAATTTGTTATTGACTGATTCACTATTTCATCAAGGTGCCGTAGGGTTACGCTAACGTCACTTTCGGCACGAGTGGATAAATCGTTTTTCAGTCTGTCAGCTACCGTTTCCCAGTTTAAAAAACGAGTTTGGTTAAAACTATTGAGATAAAGTTTAAAACTTTTCGATTCAATCAAATAAGGACTATCGGCTTTAATGCTAATTTCACCCACTGCGACTTGAGGTACCCCCTTGTTATTTAGCCAGGATAATTCGTAAAGGGTCCAAATATCAGCGCCGTGAAATGGCAAGTTATCGGGACATAGGCCAATCTGTTCACGATTTGTACTACGGGGAAGCGTTTGTAATAAAGTCTCATCATATTGGTCTTTGAACTTTGTTACTTTACCGAGTGTCAGTTTCGAGAATACTTGAGAAGTGTGATAGGAAGACATGCCGTTTTCTCTCCGTAAGAGCCTGTTTATCACTAAGTGCAATTTAATTGAAATATTTAAGCGTGTCAGTCTAACACCGACTAGACTGGTGTGTAGAAAAAAATAAATTGATTAGCTCATTGCGGTAGTGCGTTACAACAGCTTGTTACAACAAGAGTGTATTGCTGACTACTGCTTTCGGTGATTATTTGAACGTAATTCGTTTTCTACGGTGGACGCGGGTGTAGGATATTTCTCACACTAACTGTGAGATATCACTTATTTTTATAAAATATGATTGCAGTATTTAATACTTATTTTTAATAAAATCATTGTATTACAGATTACTTTTTTTTTTACGGAAAATTTATATATAAGAAGCTTTACAGCATATTGTCTCTGTTGGTGAATTAATGCATTCTCTTGCTATCAGGTGGATGGGATCGTAGTTTGTACGACGTAAATGTCGTCATCGCTGATCACTGTCGAGGTGGGTTACTGCCCGACTTTAATCCCTGCGTAGGAAATATGTAGATTAATCAGGATGGTGTTAGTTGTCTTGGATTATTCGCAGAAAAAACTAAGGATTAATACCAAGGGGGTATGAAACAACGACAAGGATGTCTGGTTAGGATGACCACAGGGACAAGTTTTCAAGGATGAGCAGGGAGCAGCTTTTTAGCAGGATTGCTATAAAACGAATTAAGGGGTACTAATTAAACGGTGCCCCTTTTTTTTTGTGTTGATGATAAGTTTAATTCTTCGTATCAACCACGTAATAGTTCGTTAATACTGACTTTAGCACGCGTTTTCGCGTCCACTTTTTTTACAATTACCGCACAGTACAAACTGTATTTACCGTCTTTGGATGGCAGATTACCTGATACTACAACCGAACCTGCGGGGATGCGACCATAATGAGTCTCACCCGTTTGGCGATCATAGATAGCAGTACTTTGGCCAAGATATACGCCCATAGAAATCACCGAGTTTTCTTCCACAATAACGCCTTCAACCACTTCTGAACGAGCGCCGATAAAGCAATTATCTTCAATAATAGTCGGATTAGCTTGCAGCGGTTCCAACACCCCGCCGATACCGACTCCTCCAGAGAGGTGAACATTTTTACCTATTTGTGCACAGGATCCGACAGTTGCCCAAGTATCGACCATCGTACCTTGGTCAATAAACGCGCCAATATTAACATAAGACGGCATCAAAACGGTATCTCGTGCAATAAAAGCCCCTTTACGTACAGCTGCGGGTGGAACGATGCGCGCATTCGTACACTGAAAGCGTGCCTGATCATAATCAGCAAATTTCATGGGTACTTTGTCGTAATAGTGTGTTTCAGCACCTACAATTAGCTGATTATTATTGATACGAAAAAAAAGTAACACCGCTTTTTTTAGCCATTGATGGGTGATCCATCGGCCATCAATTTTTCCTGCTACTCGTAGTTTTCCGTTATCTAATTGGTTAATTGTACGATTAATGGCATCACAGGTTAGCGGATCTACATTTGTGGCTGTTATCTCACTGCGGCGTTCGAAAGCTCGTTCAATAACGGTTTGCAGTTGCTGCATGTTGTTTTTTTTCCTTCAGGTAATAAAAAATAATGGTGAGCTATGTGTTAGAACCTGTTCGGAATCTCTTATGCTCGCCGTGTTTTGGTCAAGTCATTTGTCAAAAACGCTCTCAATATGCTCATTGACTCCCTTTTGTTGTATACAAAGAGTAGATTGCGCTTTTTCTCGCGTTTTTTCCTCGTCTGAGTGTCGCTCAAGAAGATTTCGAACAAGCTCTTACACCGTATGTTTATCATTTATTTAATGCAGGTGATAACTTCAACACTTCCTCCACAAATTTATTAATAGCATTTTCCACGGTTGGTAAGTCGCCCGTATGCATTCCAGAGCCTAGTGTATGTGTATTGGCATTGGGGATAGCTATGGTGCGCTTATTGTGTTGCTCTGTCGCGAGTTCTTGATGCATTTTTAGTATAGCGGGTACTTTTACCACCGAATCTTGCTGTTGCTCATCTTTGTAATAATACAGGTTTAAAACAAGCTGTCGGATCTGGTCAAAAGTCAGCTTGTGCATAGTACTTTCCAGCAAATTCTGCAACTGCACCACGGCTTCTAATCGATACGCCTGATACCAATATTTTTTTTCTTCTCGAGTTTTTATTGTCCCCGCTTGAAATCGACCGTTTTTTATCAGTCGAGCGAATTGTAAGCCCCAAGGATTATTGATCATAAAAACGAAAGGATCGTTGATCGCCACATTGGGTGATAGATTGATCAGTGCAGCGACATCGTTGGGAAATTCAGCGGCCAATTTGAGCGCTAGCGTACTACCGGTAGAGGTACTGATCAGGATGACTTTATTTCCCAATGCGTTTCGAATACTTAAGGCTTCCTTCGCATCTTTCCATAAACCTGCCACTGTCATTTTTAATAAAGGATCTGTGGTCACTAAACCATGTTCATCAAGTCGCGATAAATAGAGATTACAACCATAACGACGCGCAGTATTAAAATGAATGGGGTCACCGTCTTGTTGACTCGCTGAAAAACCGTGCAGGTACACCATGCTACAGGCAGTTTTACTCGGTTGAGCTGGGTTAAACCATAGGATACGTGCTTCATTATTCGGTTTAATGCGGAATGATTTTTCTTTCTCTTGGATGTATTGCACAAGCTGGACGGGATCTTTGGGTACCACCGGCAACGTGGGATCATAGATTGGCACCGCGGGTTTGGGTCCCGATAAATATATCATTCCAAGTATAACCATAATCATTATGATTATTCCGATCTTTTTATACATGATTTTCATCCTTGCGCCGTGGTCCAAAAACATTTGTATCACAATTTCTGCTGCGTAGAAAAAGTATCTATCAGCCGTTGTGTCAATTGCTGGCGCGTTTCACAATTTAAAGCACGGTGATCCTTATCTGCTAGCACAAATAAATCTTCTATCCGTTCGCCGACGGTGGTGATACGTGCGCTATGCAATGATAATTTCAGCTCGGCAAAAACATTCCCCACTTTAGCGAGTAATCCTGGTTGATCTAGTGCAATCAGTTCCAGGTAACTGCGGCGCTCATTGTGTGTTGGCAAGAAGTTGACTTCGGTTGTGACACTAAAATACTGTAATTTCGCCGATGGATACTTTATCCGAGGTGGTCGATAATCGACCTGAATAATGGCTTGTTCGAGATTTTGACGGATCAGCCGGTGTCGATCTGATGCTAATGGGTTGCCGTCAGGTTGCAGAACAATAAAGCTATCCATCGCCATTCCATCACGATTGGTAAAAATTTGCGCATCATGCACACTGAGGTTACGGCGATCGAGTTCGCTTACCACGGTGGCAAACAGACAGGGACGATCTGGACCATAGATAAAAATCTCTGTCCCTCCACGATTCGTATCATCATTTATCAGCACCAGTGGCTTGTTGGTCCCCTGCTGTAGCAGATATTGCGCATGCCAGGCTAACTGTTTAGGTAAATGACGCAGAAAATAATCAGCATGACAACGGCTCCAGATTTGTTGTAGTGCTATCTCATCAATATTATTCATACGCAATAGTGCCAGCGCTTGAAAGCGATGCTCGCGTACTTTTTCACGCAAATTTGCTTGCCGAAAATCTCGACTATTTTGTAGGCCACTGTCCAACTGTTTTTCAGTAGCAAAATACAGCTCAGACAGTAAGCTTTGCTTCCAACTGTTCCACAAGACTTCATTAGTGGCGTAAATATCGGCCACAGTCAGATTAATCAGATAACGTAGTCGGGTTTTATTTTGTACGGCAGTGGCGAATTGCTGGATCACTTCTGGATCTTGAATATCACGACGTTGGGCAGTGATTGACATCAACAAATGATGGCGTACCAACCAAACAACAAGCTGGGTCTCCCGCGCATTTAGACCATGAAATTCGGCGAACTCCTGTGCTTCCTGTGCGCCCAATAGAGAATGATTACCACCACGCCCTTTGGCGATGTCGTGAAAGAGTGCCGCCAGCAATAATAGTTCAGGCTGCGGCAAATTTGGATAGAGTTCAACACACAGAGGGTGGTGCGCTCGAGTTCTTTCAGCAGTAAAACTCTCCAGTTTTTGTAATACCCGAATGATGTGTTCATCAACAGTATAAGCATGGAATAGATCGAATTGCATTTGCCCAACGATGTTACTCCATTGTGGCATATAAGCCCCGAGTACACTGTAGCGATGCATGGGTAACAATGCGTGATTGACCGCTCCTGGATGACGTAAAATAGCCATAAACTGCTTTCGTGCTTCAGGCAGCATATACAGTGGTTGTTTTAAGTTGCGACGCGCATGACGTAATTGACGTACTGTGGTGGAGTAAATGCCCTTTATCTTTGGATGATGCACCATGAGGTAGAACATCTGTATCATCGCTTCAGGTTGGCAGATAAATAATGTTTTTTCACGCAGATCGATTAAATTACCGCGTAATTGAAAATCGTCGTCTAACGGGTGTGGTTTTTTATCGCTTTCAGGTGAAAGGATAGCTTCATCAAACAATTGCAACAGCATTTGATTCAGCTCGCTAACACGTCGTGTCATCCGGTAAAAATCTTTCATCATACGTTCGACTGCTTGATTTCCCTCTCCTTGGTAGTGCAATGATTGCGCAACACTAAGCTGGCGGTCAAATAGCAAGCGGTTGTCATGGCGGGTTAGTCCCAGATGAAGCGCAAAGCGAACACGCCAAAGAAAGCTACGGCATTCATGAAGTTCATCACGTTCTGCCCGAGTCAGAAAATTAAAATCGACCATTTCATCGAGCGATGTTGCCGCAAAATGACGACGTGCTACCCACATCAGGGTATGAATATCACGCAACCCCCCCGGGCTACTTTTGATATCAGGTTCCAAATTATAGCTAGTACCGTGATAACGTTGATGGCGTTGTTGCTGCTCGGCGATTTTTGCATGAAAGAATTGGCGAGAAGGCCAAAAATTATCGCTGAAAATATGTTGCTGCATTTGTAACAATAAAGCCATATCGCCGCATATTAAGCGTGATTCAATCAAATTGGTAGCGACAGTTAAATCAGCCAGTCCTTCCAGCAAGCATTCTTCCAAGGTGCATACGCTGTGACCTACCTCTAGTTTCAAATCCCATAGTAGGGTAATGAATTGCTCCACATGCTGTGTCTGTTCTGCACTGAGTGGATTTGTACTCAGTAGTAGCAAATCGATATCTGATTGCGGATGCAGTTCAGCACGACCATAACCACCAACAGCCACCAATGTGGCTTCAGTCACTGTAGTAAAACCATAGAAAATCCACAAACGTTGCAATAAGCAATCAATATAATGACTGCGTGTTGCTATCAATGTTTCTGCACTGAGACCTGTATTGAAGGCCTCCGTTAGCCAAAGTTGGAAATCATGCAACCGCTTTTTCAGTACCGTGCAAGTCAGTTCATGATCCAGATAAGTCTCGGGTGATGCGGGCAGTGATGCTTGTATCGGAGTATGATGGATAGACATGTTTTAGTTGATAGTAAGGCTCTGCTGATTAGGAATGCTCGATAGTACTTGAGATACTGTCGTCTTTACGCCATGTCATTATTTCACAGCCGTTATCTGTAACGACCAAAGTATGCTCATATTGTGCGGACAAACTGCGATCTTTCGTTTTTACTGTCCAGCCATCACTCATGTTACGGATACGGCAATCACCTGCATTCACCATCGGCTCAATAGTAAAAGCCATACCGGGCTCCAGCACAACGCCATTATCGCCAGTATCGTAATGCAAAACTTGTGGAGGCTCGTGGAAACCTCTGCCAATACCGTGCCCACAATATTCGCGCACCACAGAAAATTTCTCTGCTTCTACAAATTTTTGTATTGCTCTACCCAAAGTACCTAGACGGATCCCAGGCTTAACCAGCCTGATCGCCAAATACAGACTTTCTTGAGTGATGCGACACAGGCGTTGCCCAAGAATGCTAGGCTTACCGACAAAAAACATCTTGGAAGTATCACCGTGGAAGCCATCTTTGATAACAGTGACATCAATATTAACAATATCACCATTTTTCAGTATCTTATGGTCGCTTGGAATGCCGTGGCAAACCACTTCATTGACCGAAATACAAACGGATTTAGGGAAACCATGATAGCCCAAACAGGCAGGTATGGCCTGTTGATGATAGGTAATGTGATGATCGCAAAGACGATCCAACTCACCGGTACTGATACCCGGTTTAACATGGGGTTCTATTACTTCCAGGACTTCGGCAGCTAGACGACCAGCAACACGCATTTTCTCAATCTCTTCAGGTGTTTTAATTAAAATTGCCATTAAAAGGATCCATAGGGGGGTTATAGTTGTGAACGGGCATTTTGTTTGATAAAGCTGCTGATGCTGGTGTCTTGTGACATATCGGCGATTACATCGCTTAACACGGCGTTAACGGCATCACTGATTTTTTCGTTAGTGGCGCTAAAAAGACCTTGCACATTGTAGGTAGATCGGTAATTTTTAGTTTGCTGACTTCCATTTCGTCCCTGAGCAATGATCGAAACGTCTGCTTTGGTGGTGATATTGTGACGCAGATTACCTTCTTGTACCTCGGCGTGTAGATAATTGACAATAATTTGCAAACCCACCAAACCATCACCGGAAACCATATAACCACGGCTAATCATTTGTCTTTCTAATGCCTCTTGCAATAGAAAACGTACATCACGCGAAGCAGTCAGTGCCACCAATTTTCCATCACGGTTTACTTTTGCCAAGGCCACATCCTGGCGCTGATCGGCACCATTGATGCTAATCGTGATCGCCATTAACGCAGGATCTTTCTGTGGTAATACCACTTTTGGTGCAATGTTTAAGGTACTATCACCGCTAGCACAACCCGTCAGTATGCAAACGGCTAACAAAGGGGAAGTCAGTTTCTTTAGCATGTTTATTTTCTCACTGGTTATAAAATTTTTAGCGTCCTCGCCACCTTGAACGACGGGATAGGTATGCCAGAATAATATACCAGAATGGGATTATGAACACCTCACAACCTAGGATCTAAATCATATTAACGGGTTTCAACTCTACTGAAAACAGGCCGTTTTGCTGTTTATTGAGCTAGAATTCCTTAGAGCCTGTTCCAAATCTTTTTCGCTGTGCCCAGAAGAGGAAAAAATGGGCGAAAAAACGCAGCTTGCTCCTTTGTATACAACAGCAAAGGATCCAATGAGCGTTTTGAGCGCGTTTTTGACAAATGACTTGACCAAAACACGGTGAGCACAAGAGATTTTGGACAGGTCCTCATATTGGGTGAATAACCTTGGATAAGATTACACCACGTAGTATATTTTCCTAAGTACATCAAGGAGATTAATGATGCCCTTTGTCGCTGAACGTATTGAAAAAAAGCTAAAAGAGAAGTTTAAACCTACTCATCTAAAAGTTATCGACGAAAGCTTCCGTCATGATGTGCCGGCAGGCTCCGAGACTCACTTCAAAGTCGTGATTATCAGTGACAAATTTTCCGATCAGGTTTTTACCACCCGCCATCGTGAAATTTATAGTTTGTTGGCACAAGAGTTTGAAGAGGGGCTGCGTGCGTTAGTTTTACACACTCATACCCAGAAAGAATGGAAAGATTTGCAATATACTGTTGCGGCCTCCCCTCCTTGTCGTAACGACGGACGCCCTTTTGACCTAAAGGAGCTGTAAATAGCACTCAAAACGAGAAATAGCGTTAATTTTATGTGGTTATGGAGAAGAATGATGCCAGTGCCACGCCTTACTTTTTACCTCAAAATTGAAAATAATGCTTTTAGCCACGACACCCCAGCGACTTGAACCGCTAACGCTCCCACTTTTTGGTGAACGCTTGATCGAAGCTTCTGCAGGGACAGGTAAAACTTTCACCATTGGGATATTGTATTTACGTTTATTACTTGGGTTGGGTAAGGATGCCGCTTATTCTCGTTGTTTAACCGTAGAAGAAATCCTTGTTGTTACCTTTACCGAAGCCGCGACCGAAGAATTGAGAAGCAGGATCCGCGGTAATATTCATCGCTTGTGGATAGCCTGTGTACGTGGGTTTAGTGATGAACCTATGGAGCAGGCGTTGTTAAGCGAAATCACCGATCTGGCTGACGCAGCAGCACAATTGTTGGCCGCAGAGCGCCAGATGGACGAAGCGGCTATCTATACCATTCATGGTTTTTGTCAGCGCATGTTAGCGACTAATGCATTTGAATCTGGCATGCTATTTGAGCAAACCTTAATTCATGATGAATTACCACTACGTCGGCAAGCTTGTACTGATTTTTGGCGACGTCATTGTTATCCATTATCCTTGCCTGAAGCACGAGCAGTCAGTAAGGAATGGAGCAACCCCGAAAAATTGCTTAACGATCTGTCTGCTTATTTACAAGGTGAAGTACCGCAGTTTCTTAGGGTGCCCCATGATGAAACCATTGGCTGTCGTCATCAGCAAATAGTGATGCAAATCGATGAGTTGAAAACCCATTGGCGACAAAAAGCCGATAAACTGGAAGCATTAATCCGCGATTCTGCTGTCGATAAGCGGAGTTATAACAGTAAGCATCTGCCTAACTGGCTAGCCATAGTGACGCAATGGGCAGAGCAGAAAACTGACGACTACAGCTTACCGAAAGAGCTGACTAAATTTCGTCAATCGGTTTTATGTGAAAAATGCCAAAAAGGCACTGTACCACAGGATACGTTATTTTTGGCCATTGACCGCTTATTTGAACAACCACTGACGTTGCGGGACCTCATTATGGCAAAAGCCATCAGTGAAATTCGCGCTTCTGTACAGCAGGAAAAACAACAGCGTGCCGAACTGGGTTTTGATGACTTATTAAGCCGCTTGGATATCGCGTTACAGCAAACAGGAGGGGAGTTACTGGCTGAAACGATTCGTCATCGTTATCCGCTCGCGATGATCGATGAATTTCAAGATACTGATCCGCAACAATATCGGATTTTTCGGCGCATTTATGCGGCTCAGGCAGATTGTGGATTACTGCTGATTGGTGATCCCAAGCAAGCCATTTACGCTTTTCGTGGTGCGGATATTTTTACCTATATCCGCGCTCGTTCTGCGATAGACGCGCATTATACTTTATCGACCAATTGGCGTTCTTCACATCGCATGGTGCAATCCGTTAATCGATTATTTAATCAGATCAAAACGCCCTTTTTATTTGAACAAATTCCGTTTATCAATGTAACTGCGGCGGAGAAAAACAGCGAATTAGCTTTCCAGATTGATGGTGAAGCACAACCCGCATTGCAGTTCTGGTTACAACCAGGAGAAGGTGTAAGCTTATATCAGTATCAACAGCTGATGGCTCAGAGGTGTGCAACGCAAATACGTGATTGGTTAATCGCCGGTCAATTTGGGCGAGCCAATTTGGTCACCAGACAAGGAATGCGTCCATTGCAAGCATCAGATATCACTATTTTGGTACGTAGCCGTTCCGAGGCGGCTTTAATTAGAAACGCGTTAACAGCATTAGCAATCCCCTCGGTTTATTTATCTAACCAGGACAGTGTATTTGACACACCGGAAGCCAAAGATCTTTTTTGGTTGTTACAGGCGGTATTGACACCTGAACAGGAACGCACCTTACGCTGTGCGATGGCAACCAGCCTATTGGGGCTGGATGCGCAACAATTGGATAACTTAAACCACGATGAACGTGCTTGGGATGCATTGGTTGATGAATTCGATGGCTATCGCCAACACTGGCGGCGGCGCGGTATTTTGCCTATGTTGCGTGAAATTATCGCCAAACGTCGTTTGGCAGAAAATTTATTGGTGAGCACGGGGGGGGAGCGTCGTTTGACCGATTTGCTTCATCTAGGTGAGTTGTTACAGGCAGCAGCAGTACAGCTTGACAGTGACTATGCTTTGGTACGCTGGCTGGCACAACAAATCGCACAACCTGAACGCCAATCTGAAAATCAGCAATTACGGCTGGAAAGTGATCGCCCTCGGGTTAAAGTCGTCACCGTCCATAAATCGAAAGGATTAGAGTATTCTTTGGTGTGGTTGCCTTTTATTGGTAATTTTCGCCAGCAATCGACAAATCTCTATCATGATCGGCAAAATTTTACTGCCATTCTCGATCTACACGCCAGTGATGAGAGCCAACAGCTAGCGCAACAAGAACGATTGGCGGAAGATTTGCGTTTGCTTTATGTTGCGTTAACCCGTTCAATTTATCATTGTAGTGTCGGGATCGCACCGTTAATAAAAGGTAATCGAAAAAAACAGGGAGATAGCGATCTACATCAAACGGCGTTAGGCTATTTGGTTCAGGGTGGGGAAGCCGGTGATGCTCGTTATCTGGCAGAAAAACTTGCCGCATTGCAAGGAGAAGATATCATCGTATCGCAGGTTGGTGCGTTGGATAAACACATATGGCAACCGCAAAAAACCACAATGCCTCCCTTAGCGGCAAAACACTTTACACGTCAGTTACAAGATTATTGGCGAGTGACGAGCTATTCAGGGTTGCAACAACAGGGTGCGTCAAAACTCACACCAACTTCACGGGTGGAAATGCCAAAGTTTGACAGTAATACCAATGGTGAACAAATCTTATCAGCAACAATAGGCCTAACTCCTCACCATTTTCCACGTGGTGCAATACCGGGAACATTTTTGCATTCTTTACTGGAGGAGCTTGATTTTAGTCAGTCAATCGAAATGGAATGGTTAGCTGAGCGATCCCTACAACAGGGATTTGATAGCGTCTGGTTGCCGGTATTACATCAGTGGTTGAGCGATATTGTACATATATCACTGAACGAAACTGGGGTAACACTGGCGGGGTTAGCGCCGATGAATAAACAGGCAGAGTTACAGTTTTATTTGCCGATAAAAAGAATACTACAAGCTGGAGAGTTGGATAGTTTAATAAAACACTATGATCCTCTGTCAGCCGTGTGTCCTGCCCTGGATTTCCAACAAGTACAGGGAATGCTGAAAGGTTTTATTGACCTGGTATTTTGCTGGCAAGATAAATTTTATCTGCTGGATTATAAATCGAACTGGTTAGGAGAAGACAGTCAGGCTTATAGCCATGGTGCGATGGCGCAAGCGATGGTTGAACATCGTTATGATTTACAATATCAGCTCTATACCTTGGCATTGCACCGTTATTTGCGCCATCGTCTAACAAATTATGATTATCAACGTCACGTTGGTGGAGTTATCTATCTTTTTTTGCGTGGTATTGATCACCACCATCCAGGTAACGGTATTTTTACCTGTCGTCCACAGCTGAAATTAGTTGAAGGCTTAGATCGTCTGTTTAGCAGAGAGAAAATCGCATCATGATGGAATTATTGGAGCGGGCTGTCCGTGAGCGATTGTTACGCCCACTGGATCTACAATTTGCCCGTATGATTGCTCCTGATGATTGTCCTTTGTTCGACTTGTTTCGTAACAGTCAGCGGTTGATGGAAATTAAAGCGCAAGATGTAACACAGGAGCAGCACCACAGGGTTGGTGCTGCACGAGCTTTACTGCAACTAACGGCCGCTTATTTGAGCGCCGAAACGGGGGCGGGGCATATCTGTTTACCAATAACAGGTTTACAGCCTCAACATTTATTTGATGGTCGTCAATCGGATCTCGCTCAAGCATTGTGGAAAGCCGCTGGGGAGCCGAGCACTCAACAGTGGCGAGAAACATTACAAGATTCGTTTTCTGTCAGCGATGGCTCACAACCGACACCCCTGGTTTTGCAACATGACCGTCTTTATTTGCAAAGAATGTGGCAAAATGAAGGCGATGTTGCACGTTTTATTGTGAATGGTAATGCCAACAATGAGAGGGTTGATGAAATCCTGCTACAAAATATTTTAGAGCAACTTTTTGGCACTAACGGTGATGAAGTCGATTGGCAAAAAGTAGCGGCGGCCGCGACGTTGACGCGGAGGATATCGATTATTTCTGGTGGGCCAGGAACGGGTAAAACCACCACTGTAGCAAAATTACTGACTGCTTTAGTGCGTTTAAACGGGGAGCAGCGGGTACGTATTCAATTGGTGGCGCCAACCGGTAAAGCTGCCGCACGTTTAACCGAATCTCTTGGCAAAGCGTGGCAGCAATTGGCACTTAACGAAAGCGAGCATAAATTATTCCCCAATCAGGCCTTTACATTACATAGTTTATTGGGGGTTCAGCCCAATCGCCATCGGCTACGTTACCACAGTGGTAATCCATTAAATCTTGATGTTCTCGTGGTAGATGAAGCTTCGATGGTTGATTTACCTATGATGGCGAAATTGATTGCTGCATTGCCTACTCATGCACGCGTGATTTTTCTTGGTGACAGAGATCAACTTGCCTCAGTAGAAGCGGGAGCGGTCTTTGGCGATATTTGCCGTTTTGTCGAATCAGGTTATAGTGTTTTTCGGGCTGAACAGTTAGCCAGAGTAACGGGTTATCCATTAGAGCAGTTGAATAATCCTCATGACATGAGCAAACGCAAAACACTGACGACAGGATTAACCGAGGTAAGTGATGGCCTGTGTTTGTTACGTAAAAGTTACCGTTTTGATAAAAAATCGGGTATTGGACAACTTGCTCAAGCAGTCAATGCCGGCGCATATCTTGAAGCTTTGTCGGTACTTAACGGGAACTATACTGACGTTGAACGCTTTGTATTGGCTAATATGATAGATTATCAGCAATTATTACAGGTGAGTGTTGCCGGTTATCAACCCTATCTTAAACTGGTTGCACAGGGTGCCGATGCGGCTGAAATATTAACTGCTTTTAATCATTACCAATTACTTTGTGCATTGCGTGCTGGGTCATTTGGTGTGAAGGGCTTAAATCCACTGATTGAACAGGTGCTGCAGCGTAACGGTTTGATACAACGCACACAGGGGTTATCTGGTCGCTGGTATGCAGGGCGTCCAGTGATGATCGAACGTAATGACAGCGCATTGGGATTGTCTAACGGTGACGTTGGTATCGCCTTATATGATGCTCATGGTCATTTACGGGTTCACTTCCAATTACCGAATGGCACTATTAAATCGGTACAGCCGAATCGTTTACCGAGCCACGGCACCGCATATGCAATGACCATACATAAATCTCAAGGTTCAGAATTTGAACATACCGCATTGGTATTGCCTGATTATTTTTCACCCATAATAACCCGTGAATTGCTTTATACCGGTATCACTCGTGCTCGTCAACAGTTAACGTTGTATACCTCTGACAGTGTATTAAGCCGCGCTATTAACACGCCAACTCTCAGACACAGTGGCTTGGTCGATCGGCTCTGCCTTGCTACGTTGGCTAAGCCGAATAGCGCCATACCCCTCGACGTCGTGTCGGCGTAAGTTTGGCAGGCGCTCAAAACACAATTGTTACCTATTAACAACAACACTTACAGCAGGCATTGCCTTGAGAAATCTCCCCGCTTTTGTCTCCCCTTATAGCAATGGATACCCCGGTAGCCATGTCCTTGGCGATCTTACCTAGGGTAAGATTTTCCATCGCTTTTATTGCTTCGCTACCAAGATCTGTTGTTGTTTTCTCAAGGGTGTTGACAGTTTCTTTTATACCGGTTTTTGTTACATCACCCAACGTATCTATCCCCGTTTTCACGACATCACTGGTAGCTGCTATACCGGATTTTACACCGGTTTCTGCTATATTACCTGCGGATTTTGTCACCTCTTCTACCGTCTTTTCTACTATCTTACCGCCGATCTTGATAGTTTCTTCTACAGCCTTGTCAGTTGCCTTAATAATAGAGTCCTTCACAGCGGTAGTAATATCACTGATACCCGGCATCTTCTTGCTTAAATCGCCTAGCAGGCTATAGGGAATAGCCTGTGGAAATGACATAATATTTTGCCCCGTTGCATTTTGTTGATTTCGTCGTATTTGTTGTTCTTCCCATAATATTTCTATTTCTAATTCTCGTAGGTTTTTCAATTTTTTTAGGAAAAAAATCTGTTCTCATTGTATGACTGTTCAATATTCTTTCCTATAGCGTAGGCTGTATAAATTGATGTATAATTTCAAGATGACTTATCCATTAAAATTTCGCCAACATGTATTGGCTATTAAAGAGCAAGAAAAGCTTACATATGCCCAAACGGCCACACGTTTTTGTATTGGGACCGCAAGTCTGATGCGCTGGGCTAAACGAATAGAACCTTGTCTGACACGTGATAAACCCGCCAGTAAAATAGCTCGAGCGGCGTTGATTCTTGATGTGGAAACCTACCCTGACGCGTCTCAATACGAGCGAGCCCAACGTATGGGAGTGAGCGCTAGAGGTATCTGCCATGCGTTGAAACGGGCAGGGTTTAGCTATAAAAAAAACATTTTATCATCCAAAAGCCAACGCCCAATCCCGAGAAGATTTTCAGATCAAGATCCAGGCCTATGAAGCCAGCGAGACCCCTATTATTTACGTTGATGAAAGCGGTTTTGCTCATGACATGCCCCGCCTCTACGGCTATTGAGCTAAAGGTAAGCGGTGTTACGGTCAACATGATTGGCACGCTAAAGCGCGTACCAATGTCATCGGCGCTCAGCTTAACGGAAAATTAACCACCGTTTGTGCCTTTGAATATAATATCAATAGCGATATTTGTTATGCGTGGGTAACCCAAGACTGACTGCCAAAAATCCCTCAAGGGGCTGTCATCGTGATGGATAATGTGAGCTTTCACAAACGCCAGGATATCCAGTCTGCTAGACAAAAATCCGGTTTTATTCTGGAATATCTCCCGACGTATTCTCCTGACCTCAACCCAATTGAGCACAAATGGGCTCAGGCTAAAGCCCTTCGTAGGAAACGACAATGCGATATCGACACTCTCTTTTCTGACCCTTTGTTTTGAATCAATTTATACGGCTACAGCCATATAGAACAAGCGGTGGTGAATATGGCTTACGACTATCCTGCTTATGGTCAGCACCGTGTGGCGAATGAACTTAACCGACAGGGGATAATGATTTCCGGCAGTGGTGTTCGCTCGGTTTGGTTGCGCCCTTATATCTTGATTATTAACTTTCAAAGGTTGATGATCCCCAACTGATCATTGGGATGTCACCGGAGAGTTTGTTTGCGCCCTTAGGCTTAAAGCTTGTGCAGTCAGATAAAACCCCGGTGACATATTTATCGTCGCCTGTAAGACCGAACGGTATCTTGTGCTAAGAGCACGTATTTATAAGGAAGGTCGGGGCGATCATTTAATTATCTGTTTTTCATGGGAGAATCAGCCATGGACAAGACCGCAGTGGGTATTGATGTTGCCAAATTAAAATTCGATGTTGCAGTGTGGGTAGAGAGAAAAAAGTATAAAACAAAAGCATTCCCGAATACCCCCTCTGGATTTAGCCAACTACTGAAATGGCTTATCCCTTACGGGGATTGTCATATTTGTCTCGAAGCCACAGGGAGTTACAGTGTTCCACTGGCTATGTTCTTAGTTGATAATGGCATTGACGTCAGCCTAGAAAACCCATCACGTATTCATGCCTTTGGTGAGAGTGAACTGAGTCGGAACAAGACGGATCAGGGGGATGCAAAAATGATAGTGCGCTACTGCGCACTGCATACACCTGTCCTCTGGACTCCTCCTCCCTTGAGCGAACGTCAATTAACCGCGCTAGTACGCCATCTAAAGAGTTTAGAGGAAATGAGGCAAATGCAAGAAAATCGGCAATCAGTGGCTGACGATGTCGTTCAATCCTCACTGCTTGAAATCATTTCTGCACTTAAACAACAAATCCAGGCCACCAAAGAAAAAATAAAAAACCATATCGATAACGATCCTGACTTAAAGAAAAATAAAGCGTTGCTGGAGAGTATTCCTGGTATCGGTGAAATACTAAGTGCCAGTTTGCTGGCGTATGTGGGTAATGTGTCAAAATTCACTAACAGTAAGGCAGTGGTGGCCTATGCCGGGCTTAACCCAAAACTTTGTGAATCAGGTTTATTTAAAGGACGGAGCCGCCTATCAAAACGGGGTCATACCGAGCTCAGGAAAGCGTTGTATATGCCCGCTCTGGCTGCCCTTTCTTGTAATCCGATAGTGAAAGCACAGTGGCAACGACTCGTATCACGCCATAAAGGGGGTAAAATGGGCGTCTGTGCGGCAATGCGCAAATTACTCCAACTGGCGTATGGTGTGCTGAAATCAGGCATCCCATTCGATACAAAAATAGCACTTGCATCATGATGGGCAAGACGGTATCTGACCTGGAAAATATCAAGAAACGCCTTTCTGCCTTGGAAGCCAAAGTAGCGCAGGAGGGGTACTTACTGACGGAAGCCCAACTGCAAGCATTAGAAAAAGTGCAGGATAAACGAGAAGCTCATGGACAAATTGAAACGCAACATCCGGGCTATCTCGGCTCTCAGGATACTTACTACGTGGGGCACATTAAAGGTGTGGGTAAAATTTATCAGCAGACCTTTGTTGATACCTATTCCAAAGTCGCTTTTGCCAAGGTCTATACAGAGAAAAATGCCTTGGTTGCCGCAGATATGTTAAACGATCAGGTGCTGCCATTATATGATGAGCAAGCGGTTCCCTTATTGCGTATCCTGACCGACAGAGGGTCAGAATACTCGGGGAAAAAGGAAACCCATGCGTATCAGCTTTACCTGGAGCTAGAAGATATCGAGCATACGCGGACCAAGGCATACAGCCCGCAGACTAATGGTATCTGTGAGCGGTTTCATAAGACGATGAAAAATGAAGGCTATGACGTGATGTTTCGGCGTAAAATTTATTCATCATTGGAAGACATTCAGCAAGACATCGATAAATGGCTCGCATTCTACAACAGAGAGCGACCTCATTCAGGCTGGTATTGTTATGGCAAAACCCCCTGGGAAACTTGGATTGCATCAAAAGAGTTAGTAAAAGAAAAACAACTCGGTAATTTATTTGAACCATCGCACAGTCAGACTACTCTGACAAATTAGATGGCTTAGCTTGTGTCTGTCAGGTTAAGTTTGAACTACTACAAATTACAGTCAGTTGCTAATACTCACTGACATTGAATTTGGTGCATCCAGAAGGATTCGAACCTCCGACCGCTCGGTTCGTAGCCGAGTACTCTATCCAGCTGAGCTATGGATGCATAAACTACATGGCGGTGAGGGAGGGATTCGAACCCTCGATACGGCTCTTAACCATATACTCCCTTAGCAGGGGAGCGCCTTCAGCCTCTCGGCCACCTCACCTACGCTTCTTTCGAATTGCACCTAATCTCCTCGAGAGGCTTATAGGCACCGCGTGGCGCACATATTACTTTCCCACACTTATAAGTCAAACAATTTTTCCCAACTTATATTTCATTTGAACAATCAACAGACAATATGTGCATGTTCCATCCTATCCGATTACTTAGAGCCTATCCGAAATCTCCTGTGCTCGCCGATATAGCTGGACGATATAGCTGGACGATATAGCAGTGTAAAAGTTTGAATTTAATCTGACATTTCAATATATTTAATATGAAATGAAGGCGTGTTAGAAATGAATCAAACAGCAAAAATAATCAAACCGAAACTCGGCTTACTTGACCTGGCAAAACAGCTGTGTAATGTTCAGTCAGCGTGTAAAGTCATGGGCTACAGCAGAGACAGTTATTACCGTTTTAAAAAGCTGTATGAGCAGGGAGGTGAGCCAGCCTTGGTGGAAATAAGCCGTAAAAAACCACTCGAAAAAAATCGAGTGGAGCCGCATATATACCCAAGTGAAATCAAGATGCAGGATTTAGCGCCTGGCAATTATCGTTTAAGCGAGATACCAGAGAACTTGCCATTTGTGGTAGCTTCACCTCAAAGAAGTTTAAGATATCGTTCTTAAAACTCTGTTTAGATGGGTAATATCTATTGTTTCGTGTTTGCTCATTCATCACCTTCCACAATCGCTCTATCGGGTTTAGATTCGGGCTATACGGCGGAAGGTAATGAAGCTGGATATTCAACGTAAGCGCGGCGTCTTGCACAAGCTGTGAACGGTGATAGCCTGCACCCTCGAGGATCACATGTGCCGTTGTCGTGATGGGATAATGCGCGCGAATGGCAGACAGGAAGTGAACCACATTTTCGCTGTTAATCGTCTCATCATCACGGATTATGGGGTTAGCCACATTCTGGATGTTCAAGGCTCCCATGATAT
The DNA here is from genome assembly GCF_964030845.1 of Candidatus Fukatsuia endosymbiont of Tuberolachnus salignus. Classification (NCBI taxonomy): domain Bacteria; kingdom Pseudomonadati; phylum Pseudomonadota; class Gammaproteobacteria; order Enterobacterales; family Yersiniaceae; genus Candidatus Fukatsuia; species Candidatus Fukatsuia endosymbiont of Tuberolachnus salignus. Next base: position 779,485 of record NZ_OZ034983.1, on the reverse strand, counting down.
TCAACCGCGTTCTGCTCCCGGTGGTCTCTATCGTTTTATCCTGGCCTTTTCGTATCCAGCCGTAGCTTATTTTGGTGGTTTGTGTCGGATGAACGGCATCAATAAACAGTATGGGGTCATTACCCGCGGCGTCTTTCAATTCGCTGTAGGTCTTTATAAATTGCTGCTGTTTCTCAACGGCAAATTTATGCGGAACACCTTTCGGCTTTTTATAGCTAAAGCCCTGCTGCTTCAACCCTTTATACAGACCTGATACGGTAAAGGTGATGTTCCAGCGTCCAGCGATATAGGCCACAATTTGGTGATTGTGGTGGTAGAGCGGCTGGGTGAGATGTTCAACCAGCGACGTGGTCTGTTCCGCATTGAGATAGCCATCGGAGCCGCCATTTTCAGGCTTGAGCTTGTTGAGTTTATGATAGTCTGTAAGGTGGCGCCGCACCGTGGTTTCATTAATGAGCTGTGAGTGAGCAATCATAGGGGGAGTCCAGCCGTCTGCGGACAACAAAACACACCGGATCCTGTCACAGACACGGCGGTCATGGCTTTGACGATGTTGGGCTTCGAGGGTAATTTTCTGGTCAGCAGTCAGCTCTATTTTCATGGCTATGAGCATGATCCTTATCGACTTCAAAATCAAGCATCTTCATTGATCACGGGTATACATCTGCTCCAATACTCTTTCATCCAAATTGCTATCCCAATTTTTAAGCTGTTTTTTTATGGCAGACTCAGACGATGGTGTTGTCGTTTCTTCTCTATCCGTCGGACATATCGCTAATTTTGATGAATCAAAAAGTAAACAGTACTGCGTCCATAAGGCGGCACCGTCTTATGACAATGGGAGAGGGTGTTACATCATCTTTTTTTTGAGTTTTATCTAGGAAAATATCTCTTTTTAGATACATTTTGACTGCCTTGTCATGAGGTTGAGCTTATCTGAAAGAGCGGACGACCAAACACATAAGCCAACGTTTTTGTCCTGTAATATACGTGATAATTAGCGGATAAAATGTTCACGGTAATAAGCTAATTCAGCGACTGAATCACAGATATCCTCCAATGCTCGATGGTTATTTTTTTTTGTAAAGCCTTCAAGTATTTCAGGCTGCCAACGACGAGCTAGCTCTTTCAAGGTACTGACATCCAGATAGCGATAGTGGAAGTAAGCTTCCAAAATCGGCATATAGCGGAAAAGAAAACGGCGATCCTGTCCCACACTATTACCACAAATCGGTGATTTCCCCTTGGGTACCCATTCTTCTAAAAATGCAATCGTCCGTAATTCAGCTTGACTCTCTGTAACCGTGCTTTCTCTTACCCGTTTAAACAAGCCGCTTTCGGTGTGAGTTTTAACATTCCACTCGTCCATCAGAGCAAGTTGATCGTCAGATTGGTGTACCACCAGTTCCGGCCCCTTGGCAAGAATACTCAGGTTGGCATCGGTCACGAGGGTGGCGATCTCGATGATGCGATCTTTCTGTGGATCAAGACCCGTCATTTCCAAATCTATCCAGATTAGACGGTTTTCATTTTCTGCCATAATAATTTCTACCTGCATAAATGTAAGAACCTGTTCCAAATCTTCTTGAGCGATGCTCAGATCAAACAACCACCAGAAGGTTAAACAAAGAGTTAATTGATAGAATAATGTGTATCATAGCCTTTTAAGGCTTCCTAAGCGACAAATGTAGAATTAAGTGAGGTACAGTGAGCAAAAATAAACTGTCCAAAGGCCAACAACGTCGAGTACAGGCAAACCATCAGCGCCGATTACGTACGGATAACTTATCACCCGATGACTCATCCTTCGGTGAGGCGCAACAAGGTATCGTCATCAGTCGCTTTGGTCAGCATGCTGATGTAGAGGCCAGCGATGGGGTGCAGCACCGTTGCAATATTCGTCGCACTCTTTCTTCTCTGGTGACCGGTGATCGTGTAGTGTGGCGCCCAGGTATTGAGCGGCAGGAAGGAATCAAGGTAAAAGGTATTGTCGACGCCATTCATCCACGCACTTCTGTTTTAACGCGCCCTGACCTTTATGATGGTGTGAAACCTATCGCCGCTAATATTGACCAAATTATTGTTGTCTCTGCCATCTTGCCCGAGTTATCGCTTAATATTATCGATCGCTACCTGGTAGTCTGTGAAACCTTGAAGATAAAGCCATTAATCCTGTTAAATAAGATTGATTTACTGGATGACGCTGGTCATAAATGGGTTGATGGCATGATGGCTATCTACCAACATATGAATTACCCTGTATTTAAAGTTTCCAGTCTCAGCGGAGAAGGAATGAAGGCTTTTGCTCAAGTATTGACTGGGCGCATCAGTATTTTTGCTGGTCAATCAGGAGTCGGTAAATCCAGTCTATTAAATGCCTTATTACCTGCCACTGAAAAACAAATTCTTGTTAACACGATTTCAGATAACTCGAATCTGGGCCAACACACTACTACGGTGTCCCGTTTGTATCATTTTCAACAGGGTGGTGATTTGGTTGATTCGCCTGGCGTGCGTGAATTCGGTCTTTGGCACTTAACACCACAACAAGTGACTCAAGGGTTTATCGAATTTCGTGACTATTTGGGACACTGTAAATTCCGTGATTGCCGTCATCTCAACGATCCCGACTGTGCATTACGTGATGCTGTTGAGCGTGGTGATATTGCTGAACAACGTTTTGATAACTATCATCGTATCTTGGAAAGCTTGGAACAGATGAAGCCCCGAAAATCATTTTTTGATGACTGATATTTATAATTAGCAGTTTACAATAGTAGACTTCTTGCAAAACCGTAGTTCGTTATGCAAAGTCAAGGCGCCTGGCGTGCAGTAGCCTTGATAACTTATGACTTTTCATGAGGTTTTTTTATGCTAGAACGTATCAAAATAAAATTGCAATATTTACTTCCTAAGCAGTGGCTGACGCTGTTAGCTGGCTGGGGAGCTGACAAACAAGCGGGTTGGTTAACCCAGTTAGCGATAAAAACGTTCAGTCGCTATTATAAAGTGGATATGAAAGATGCACAGAACCCCGAATTTTCGTCCTATCACTCTTTTAATGAATTTTTTGTACGCCCACTCCATGCTGATGCTCGCCCTATCGCTGCTGGCGATCAGGTATTGGTCCAACCCGCTGACGGTACTATCAGCCAGTTAGGAACTATCCGTGATGGGCAAATTTTGCAGGCTAAAGAGCATAATTACAGTTTAGAAGCGTTATTAGCGGGCAATTATCAGTTGGCGGCAGAATTTCAAAACGGTCAATTTATAACCACTTATTTGGCTCCTCATGATTACCATCGAGTGCATATGCCTTGTTATGGTGTATTGCGTGAAATGATATATGTTCCAGGTGATCTATTTTCAGTTAATCCGTTGACAACAGCTAATATTCCTAATCTATTCGCTCGTAATGAACGGGTCATCTGTATCTTTGATACCGCTTTTGGCACTATGGCACAAATTTTGGTCGGTGCGACTGTTGTCGGCAGTATAGAGACAGTCTGGGCAGGTAGCGTTACCCCGCCAAGAGAGGGTGTAATACGCCGTTGGACTTATCCCGCTGCCGGTGATGAAGGGGCTATCGTGTTGGAGAAAGGGCAGGAAATGGGGCATTTTAAATTAGGCTCTACGGTAATCAATCTGTTTGCAGAGAATAAAGTTTATTTGGATGTGCAACTAAGCAATGGTTCCATTACCCGTGTGGGTGAGCCGTTGGCAGAAGCGGTTGTGACACCGGCAACATCTTAACGCGAGGTGGAATAACGAAGTAACCAACAGAAAGAAAATAAGGAAGCATCACGTGCGCCTGATAATGATATGCCTATTTCCTCTGTTATTCACTATACCGGCTCAGGCGGCAACTCAGATCGATGAAACGCAGCTCAAGCAAGATCTGCAACAGGTGTCGTTAAATACCAAGATGCCCAATCATGCAGAAATTGTTCAGGCGTTACAAGGGGCGCTTAATTGGTTGGAAGAAGCAAAAGAGTCCAAAGACCGGTCTAGTCAGTATCAAGCTGTTATTAATAATTTCCCTAAGCTAATTAAAACATTACAGCAAAAGGTAGCGGAGGAAAATGACAAATCGCCACTGGTACCTGCTACTTTTACCACCAACGAACTCGAACAACAGATCCTTAAAACCAGTAGCCAGCTATCAGATTTAGAGCACCAGATGCAACAGGAGCAGGAACGTGCACGAGAAATTAGCGATTCTATTGTGCAGGTACCATTGCAACAATCAGACGCACGGCACATTCTTGCTGAAACTAAGCAACGACTCCAGTCATACAGCAATCCAATGACACCCCTGGCGCAAGCCAGGTTTTCTTTGCTACAAGCAGAAATTGTAGCTCGTAAAGCAACAGTTAATGAATTGGAGTTATCCCAACTTTCTGCTAATAACAGACAGGAGCTTTCGCGGATACGTGCTGAGTTATACAAAAAGCGCTATGAACGTATGGATGCGTTATTGCAGATTTTGCGTAACACTATCAATAATCAGCGGCAGCAAGAAGCAGAACAAGCGTTGCAACGTACCGAGTCACTGGCAGGACAAGGGATCGGTTTACCGGCATCTATCAGTAACCAGTTACAAACTAACCGTACACTTTCTTATGCGCTGAAGCAGCAAACTCAACGGATGAATGCAATTGCGGCTTCGCAACGTACAGCCGCAGCACAAGCACTACAAGTACGTCAAGCGTTGAGTACTATTCGTGAACAAGCGCAGTGGATTAGCGTGTCCGCCGCCTTGGGGGAAACTCTGAGAATGCAGGTAGCCAGATTACCCGAGATGCCAAAATCTCAGCAATTAGATCGTGATATGGCTCAATTACGCGTCCAACGACTCAATCTAGAAGATACTTTAGAAAAACAACAACATGGAGTGAAGTTCACCCAAGATAATGGTGACCTGCTCACTATCGAACAACAACGTATTCTTGATGCACAATTGCGTACACAGCGCCAGCTGCTTAATGTGCTGCTATCGGGTTACGATACCCAAATTTTGGAACTGACCAAACTTAAAGTCGCGGATAGTCAGCTGGTGGATGCACTCAATGAAGTGCGTGAAGCTGCACACCGTTATTTGTTTTGGGTCGCCGATGTCAATCCGCTTTCTCTCTCCTATCCGATTAATGTTGCTCGCGATCTTACTCGCTTACTCTCTCTTGATACCCTATCACAACTCGGGGGTGCCTTGGTGATGATGATAACCAATAAGCAGACACTAATCCCGATTGTTGGCGCATTATTCTTTGTCGGATTCAGTATTAGCTCTCGTCGCCATTATTATGCGTTTCTCGAACGGACAAACAGCTACATTGGTAAGGTTAATCAAGATAAATTTTCATTAACATTACGCACAGTGTTCTGGTCAATCCTGATAGCGTTACCGTTGCCGGTATTGTGGGCAGCGCTGGGTTATGGTTTACAGAACGCCTGGTCTTACCCGATGGCGGGAGATATTGGTATCGCTGTTACCGCGACAGTACCCGTGCTATGGATATTTATGATAAGTGGTGCTTTTACACATCCTCACGGCTTATTTATCGCTCACTTTCGCTGGCATCCTGCACAGGTTGCCAGAGCAATGCGTTTCTACCGCATGTCGGTATGGCTGATTGTTCCACTGATGATAGCTCTGATTACTTTTGAAAATTATAGCGATCGTGAATTTGCAGGTACCTTAGGACGGCTATGTTTTATTCTATTATGCGTCGCACTCAGTCTAGTGACCAACAGTTTGAAACGTGCTGGCATCCCGCTGTATCTGGATAAGGAAGGTCATGGTGAGAATAGGCTCAATCGTGCATTATGGGAACTATTACTTTCTGCTCCTTTAGTTGCAGCGCTGGCTTCAGCACTGGGTTATCTCACCACTGCTCAAGAGTTGCTAGTACGTTTAGAAACTTCGGTTGCTATCTGGTTTTTTTTGCTAGTCATTTACCATATTATTCGGCGTTGGATGTTGATTCAGCGGCGACGTATTGCATTTGACCGCGCCAAGCAACGGCGTGCCGATATTTTGGCACAACGGGCACGTGGAGACGATGATGTTTCCTTCGGTATCAATCCTGAAAGCGCCAACGAAACCGAAGAGCCTATGATTAATCTCGATGTAATCAGCGCCCAGTCACTACGGCTAGTCAGATCGATTCTCACTATGATCGCTTTAGTTTCCGTTATCGCCCTATGGTCGGAGATTCATTCTGCTTTTGGCTTTTTGGAAAACATCCGTCTGTGGGATGTCACCACTACGCTCAACGGAGTGGAAAGCATACAACCTATCAGTATGGGATCGATATTAATTGTTATTTTGGTCGTCATCGTCACTACTCAATTAGTGCGTAATTTACCCGCGCTACTGGAATTGGCTTTATTACAACATTTGAATCTTGCTCCTGGTACAGGTTATGCCATTTCCACCATTACCAAATATCTGCTGATGCTACTCGGTGGTATGGTAGGTTTCTCATTATTGGGTATTGAGTGGGCAAAATTTCAATGGTTGGTCGCTGCTTTAGGTGTTGGTTTGGGTTTTGGTTTACAAGATATTTTTAACAATTTTATATCCGGCCTGATCATCTTGTTTGAAAAACCGATCCGTATCGGCGATACCGTTACTGTCCGTGATCTCACGGGTAGCGTGACAAAAATCAACACCAGAGCGACCACGATTTCTGACTGGGATCGTAAAGAAATTATCGTACCAAATAAAGCATTTACCACGGAACAATTTACCAATTGGTCGCTATCAGATCCGATCACTCGAGTCGTTTTGACCGTTCCAGCACCTATCGAAGCCAATAGTGAAGAAGTCACTGAGATATTATTAATCGCATCACGCTGTTGTTCACTTGTATTGGATACACCGGCTCCAGAGGTGTATCTAACCGATATACAGCAGGGGATTCAGATCTTCGAATTACGTATTTACGCTGCCGAAATGGGACATAGGATGCCGCTAAGGCATGATATCCATCAGCTGATACTCGCTGGGTATCGAGAACATGGCATTACCCTACCGTTCCCACCTTTCCAAATACGTACAGACAGACTCAGTCGGGTTAGTGGTTCTATTTCTAATCGGAACAATAATGGCCATACCCAGGGTAATTTATAATTAGGCTTTTGCAAAACCGTAGCGAGTACTGTGAATTTTGAGTTAAATGTGACGTTGCTGGTGATAGGATAGCCTCAACGATAGAATTTACGCTTTTATCCAGCCTTTACTAATAGGAAACGCAAAGCAGAAACGGTAGAACTTAAACAAATATTGAGTAATACAATCACCCAATAAATGCCATACCCCTTGTGACAATAAACAGCCCATAAGCCCAACGAAAAATGCACCCAGCATATCCAACGGCCAGTGAACACCGAGGTAGATCCGTGACCAAGCAATAGCCAATGCAATGATGATCAAACCCATGCCAGACCACAGCCTATGCCAAAATAAAAAAGCCAGTGCAAAAGTAAATATTGCGCTACCGTGGTTACTTGGAAAAGAGCTATCAGGAACATGAGCCAAAAAAATATAACCAAAACCTTCAACAAAAGGTCGTTCATGGGGTAGCAACCGGCCAATGACAGCAGAGAGTAACATCGAAAAAACTAAAGCAATAGCCGTTTTAATAACCAGTTGACGCTGTAATACCATGCTATTTGCTGTCCCCCATAACCACAGGCCAATCAATAACAAAGGGATAATGAAAATAGCATATCTAGCAAGTACAATGGCAAATGTAATCGTCTCAAAAGTAGACGCAGGAGTAGCATTGATCAAAGTAAAGAGAAAATGATTGAGTTGTTCCATTATTAACTCCATGGTTGTCGTCATAACAATGTTCATCAATAGACCTCTTGCATAATCTGCTGTGTGGTGTGAATTCGGTGTGACACGGTGCTCACAATCCGCACATACTCGTATGCTAACGAAGGTTACTGCACACCATGCGCCTTAACTTCACATAACGAACAACGATTTTACAAGAAGTCTAATTGAAACAAACGCTCTCATAAACTGTTCGCATTTCAGTCACTAAAGCAAAAACATTGCTTGTAGAGGAACACCGTACTACCACATACCGGTACCCCGCTCTCACCAACAAAGAGTGAGTAGACGTTGTCAAATAGTTTGACTAAAGTAAAAAACCAATATCAATGCACTAGTGAGTCGCATTGGTATTACAAAAAACTGAAGCCCTGCGTTTTCACACAGGGCTTCAGTTACCTTAGTATCTGTCCAATATAACCCTTTCGGATACCAACTACTACCTTAAAAATGGATGCCTGGCAGTGTCCTACTCTCGCATGGGGAAACCCCACACTACCATCGGCGCTACAATGTTTCACTTCTGAGTTCGGAATGGGATCAGGTGGGACCATCGCGCTAGGGCCGCCAGGCAAATTCTTTCTCTCAACATGTCTCTCTCAACATGTCTGCTTCTAGAAGCAAGCTGAATCAACATAAAACAACTTCGGTGTTGTAAGGTTAAGACTCCTGGGTCATTAGTACTGGTTAGCTCAATGCATCACTGCAATTACACACCCAGCCTATCTACGTCTTCGTCTTAAACGTCCCTTCGGAGATTACTATCTCTGGGAAGAATCATCTCGGGGCAAGTTTCCCGCTTAGATGCTTTCAGCGGTTATCTCTTCCGCATTTAGCTACCGGGCTATGCCATTGGCATGACAACCCGTACACCAGCGATGCGTCCACTCCGGTCCTCTCGTACTAGCAGCAGACCCCCTCAATCTTCCTACGCCCACGGCAGATAGGGACCGAACTGTCTCACGACGTTCTAAACCCAGCTCGCGTACCACTTTAAATGGCGAACAGCCATACCCTTGGGACCTACTTCAGCCCCAGGATGTGATGAGCCGACATCGAGGTGCCAAACACCGCCGTCGATATGAACTCTTGGGCGGTATCAGCCTGTTATCCCCGGAGTACCTTTTATCCGTTGAGCGATGGCCCTTCCATTCAGAACCACCGGATCACTAAGACCTACTTTCGTACCTGCTCGAGCCGTCACTCTCGCAGTCAAGCTAGCTTATGCCTTTGCACTATCCTCACGATGTCCGACCGTGATTAGCTAACCTTCGTGCTCCTCCGTTACGCTTTAGGAGGAGACCGCCCCAGTCAAACTACCCACCAGACACTGTCCTTGCGCCGGGTCACGGCGCTAAGTTAGAAAATCAAAAACTAAAGAGTGGTATTTCAACAACGGCTCCATGCAAACTGGCGTCCACATCTCGTCGCCTCCCACCTATCCTACACATTAGTTCTCAAGTCCCAGTGTCAAGCTATAGTAAAGGTTCACGGGGTCTTTCCGTCTTGCCGCGGGTACACTGCATCTTCACAGCGAGTTCAATTTCACTGAGTCTCGGGTGGAGACAGCCTGGCCATCATTACGCCATTCGTGCAGGTCGGAACTTACCCGACAAGGAATTTCGCTACCTTAGGACCGTTATAGTTACGGCCGCCGTTTACCGGGGCTTCGATCAAGCGCTTCTCCTCGCAGATTACACCATCAATTAACCTTCCGGCACCGGGCAGGCGTCACACCGTATACGTCCACTTGCGTGTTGGCACAGTGCTGTGTTTTTAATAAACAGTTGCAGCCAGCTGGTCTCTGCGACTCACATACGCTCAGCACGTTCTCAGTGCCTCACCTACATCAGCGTGCCTTCTCCCGAAGTTACGGCACCATTTTGCCTAGTTCCTTCACCCGAGTTCTCTCAAGCGCCTTAGTATGCTCTACCTGACCACCTGTGTCGGTTTCGGGTACGATCGTCTGTTACATCTCACTTAGTGGCTTTTCCTGGAAGCCGGGCATCTGTTACTTACGTACCTTACGTACCTCCTCATCTCGCCTCAAGATTGTGTGCCGCCGGATTTGCCTAACTGCACTCCCTACACGATTGAACCGGGTAAACCGTCTCCCGGATAACATAGCCTTCTCCGTCACCACTTCGTCATAACAAACTGTACAGGAATATTAACCTGTTGCCCATCGACTACGCTTTTCAGCCTCGCCTTAGGGGTCGACTCACCCTGCCTCGATTAACGTTGGACAGGAACCCTTGGTCTTTCGGCGAGCGGGTTTTTCACCCGCTTTATCGTTACTTATGTCAGCATTCGCACTTCTGATACCTCCAGTGAACATCTCTATTCACCTTCTGCGGCTTACAGAACGCTCCCCTACCCAACAGTCATTACATCTGTAATCACCACTGCCGCAGCTTCGGTGCATGGTTTAGCCCCGTTACATCTTCCGCGCAGGCCGACTCGACCAGTGAGCTATTACGCTTTCTTTTAATGATGGCTGCTTCTAAGCCAACATCCTGGCTGTCTTCGCCTTCCCACTTCGTTTCCCACTTAACCATGACTTCGGGACCTTAGCTGGCGGTCTGGGTTGTTGCCCTCTTCACGACGGACGTTAGCACCCGCCGTGTGTCTCCCGTGATATATTCTTCGGTATTCGCAGTTTGCATCGGGGTGGTAAGCCGGGATGGCCCCCTAGCCGAAACAGTGCTCTACCCCCGAAGATAATCTCACGAGGCGCTACCTAAATAGCTTTCGGGGAGAACCAGCTATCTCCCGGTTTGATTGGCCTTTCACCCCCAGCCACAAGTCATCCGCTCATTTTTCAACATAAGTCGGTTCGGTCCTCCAACGGGCGTTAACCTATCTTCAACCTGCTCATGGCTAGATCACCGGGTTTCGGGTCTATACCTTGCAACTCGTCGCCCTATTCAGACTCGGTTTCCCTACGGCTCCCCTAAACGGTTAACCTTGCTACAAAATATAAGTCGCTGACCCATTATACAAAAGGTACGCAGTCACCCTATTCAAGGCTCCCACTGCTTGTACGTACAGGGTTTCAGGGTCTCTTTCACTCCCCTCGCCGGGGTTCTTTTCGCCTTTCCCTCACGGTACTGGTTCACTATCGGTCAGTCAGGAGTATTTAGCCTTGGAGGATGGGCCCCCCGTCTTCAAACAGGATTTCTCGTGTCCCGCTCTACTCTTTGAGTGCAATGTCAGCGCATTTTTAGGTACGGGGCTATCACCCTTTATCGCCGACCTTTCCAGGTCATTCCCCTAACCACTCTTAACAATACACACTCTGGGCTGCTCCCCCCTCGCTCGCCGCTACTAGGGGAATCTCGGTTGATTTCTTTTCCTCGGGGTACTTAGATGTTTCAGTTCCCCCGGTTCGCCTCGTTAAACTATTTATTCATCTAACGATAGTGCAACTTATTGCACTGGGTTGCCCCATTCGGGGATCGTCGGCTCTCTCGCTTCATATCAGCTTACCGACGCTTTTCGCAGATTTGCACGCCCTTCTTCGCCTCTGACTGCCTAGGCATCCGCCCTGTACGCTTCATTACTTAACCTTACAACCCGAAATTGTCTTCGGGTACTGAGTTCTCACAACGACACACGCCTAATTTTCATCACGCATGACTTCATCGCCTCAGCTTCAGCTTGTTCCAGATTATTAAAGAGCAACTGTTCCACAATACATTTCCACCTTGCAGCATCAATATATTCTGAAACGGTTTTACATGGTGGAGCTAAGCGGGATCGAACCGCTGACCTCCTGCGTGCAAGGCAGGCGCTCTCCCAGCTGAGCTATAGCCCCATGCAACGTATAAAAAAAGCGACGACCTCATCGCAACAGCTCCCCAAGCAAAACGCAGAGACGTAACCCTTGATGGCACAATAAATACCATACTAACGCAACATCGGAGCCTGTTGGTGGGTCTGAGTGGACTTGAACCACCGACCTCACCCTTATCAGGGGTGCGCTCTAACCACCTGAGCTACAGACCCAACAAGGTACAAAACCAAACCAATTCCTTAGCTCGGCTCGCTTTTTCTATAAAAAACACTCATTACTTCTATCAGACAATCTGTGTGGACACCACGCAATACCTATCTTCAGGTAAGGAGGTGATCCAACCGCAGGTTCCCCTACGGTTACCTTGTTACGACTTCACCCCAGTCATGGTTCACAAAGTGGTAAGCGCCATCCCAAAGGTTAAGCTACCTACTTCTTTTGCAAAACACTCCCATGGTGTGACGGGCGGTGTGTACAAGGCCCGGGAACGTATTCACCGTAGCATTCTGATCCACGATTACTAGCGATTCCGACTTCATGGAGTCGAGTTGCAGACTCCAATCCGGACTACGACGTACTTTATAAGGTCCGCTCACCCTCGCAGGCTCGCTTCTCTTTGTATACGCCATTGTAGCACGTGTGTAGCCCTACTCGTAAGGGCCATGATGACTTGACGTCATCCCCACCTTCCTCCGGTTTATCACCGGCAGTCTCTCTTGAGTTCCCACCTCTACGTGCTGGCAACAAAAGATAAGGGTTGCGCTCGTTGCGGGACTTAACCCAACATTTCACAACACGAGCTGACGACAGCCATGCAGCACCTGTCTCAAAGCTCCCCGAAGGGCACGTCAACATCTCTGTCGACTCCTCTGGATGTCAAGAGTAGGTAAGGTTCTTCGCGTTGCATCGAATTAAACCACATGCTCCACCGCTTGTGCGGGCCCCCGTCAATTCATTTGAGTTTTAACCTTGCGGCCGTACTCCCCAGGCGGTCGATTTAACGCGTTTGCTCCGCAAGCCACAGTTTATAACCACAACCTACAAATCGACATCGTTTACAGCGTGGACTACCAGGGTATCTAATCCTGTTTGCTACCCACGCTTTCGCACCTCAGCGTCAGTCTCTGTCCAGGGGGCCGCCTTCGCCACCGGTATTCCTCCAGATATCTACGCATTTCACCGCTACACCTGGAATTCTACCCCCCTCTACAAAACTCTAGACTCTCAGTTTCAAATGCCGTTCCCAAGTGAAGCTCGGGGATTTCACATCTGACTTAAGAAACCGCCTACGTGCCCTTTACGCCCAGTAATTCCGATTAACGCTCGCACCCTCCGTATTACCGCGGCTGCTGGCACGGAGTTAGCCGGTGCTTCTTCTGCGAGTAACGTCCATTAGCAACACTCTTTGCATTGCTTCATTCCTCCTCGCTGAAAGTGCTTTACAACCCGAAGGCCTTCTTCACACACGCGGCATGGCTGCATCAGGCTTGCGCCCATTGTGCAATATTCCCCACTGCTGCCTCCCGTAGGAGTCTGGACCGTCTCTCAGTTCCAGTGTGGCTGGTTATCCTCTCAGACCAGCTAGGGATCGTCGCCTAGGGGAGCCATTACCTCTCCTACTAGCTAATCCCATCTGGGTTCATCTGATGGCGCGAGGCCCGGAGGTCCCCCGCTTTGGTCGCGTAACATCATGCGGTATTAGCTACCGTTTCCAGTAGTTATCCCCCTCCATCAGGCAGATCCCCAGACTTTACTCACCCGTCCGCCGCTCGCCGGCAAAGATAGCAAGCTACCTTCCCGATGCCGCTCGACTTGCATGTGTTAGGCCTGCCGCCAGCGTTCAATCTGAGCCATGATCAAACTCTTCAATTTTATTTACTGCTCTGCGCTTCAATATGAAATCAGCCTCAACCACTTTGCAGTAAAAAACAAAACGATCACGGATTCATACATTCTTCAGCACTTTATTCTTGCTTTTGCCCAGTCTTTTTCAAAACCAAGCGATAGCATATTGCCAGTGCCCACACAGATTGTCTGATTAATTGTTAAAGAGCAAGGCGTTGACCACTTATCGGTATCTATATCAACCGGCTATCTGTACAACGCGAGGGGGCGAATTCTACGCTTCCCTTGTCGAGAGTCAAGATTTTCTTGTCTTGAATTTCGTTCTATCGGATAAACTATTCAGCAAATCACTGCCGATCACCATTCCAATGAGGTGCGCATTATAGGGAGCTATTTAAGAATGGCAAGGGTTTATAACAAATTTTATTTTTTTTGTACTTACTTACAGGTAACGCCAAATTATTTATCTCTTTTTTTAATCACTGCAGGTAAATCGGCTAGACTGTCCAGCACCCAATCAGCGGCTGCTACAGCGGCTGTGGTCGTTTCTTTACCGCTTCTTAACAATACTTTAGTAGCAACATGCGCAGCCTGAGCCGCCTGCATGTCTTCGATTGTATCTCCAACCATGTAAGAAGCCGCCATATCGATGTGTAGCTCGTTTTTCGCCTGCAGTAACATACCGGGTAATGGTTTACGACAATCGCAAAGCTGACGGTATTTATCTTCACGGCCTTCGGGATGATGAGGGCAGAAATAGATGCCATCAAGATCTACACCACGATCAGCTAATGACCAGTCCATCCACTCGGTCAAGGTTATAAACTGTGCTTCCGTAAATTTTTTCCTAGCAATGCCAGATTGATTAGTCACCAGCACCAAAGCAAATCCCATTGCCTTTAATTCACAGCAGGCATCAATTACACCTTCTATAAACTGAAAATTATCAATTTTATATACGTACCCGTGATCGATATTTATAGTACCGTCCCGATCTAAAAATATCGCTGGAACAGATTGGATCATTTAGTGGTCCCCTGATATAAAGTTAATTTGGCCAGTATCGCATTATTTATTGATTATTGGGCATTCAAAAGAAATAGTGTTACCCGTTGACTTAGCCATCTAGACGCCTTAACATCCAATTTGGATGTCGATTACATTCAATTTTATTTTTTATCTCTCCAGCAAACTTCATAGTTAAAATAAGAATAATATGATTAGACTTTCTCACATCAGCAAAGTATTCAAACAGGAAGCGAACACGATTAATGCACTCTCTGACGTCAGCTTGCATGTTCCTACTGGACAGGTCTATGGCGTTATTGGTGCTTCTGGAGCAGGAAAGAGCACCTTGATTCGCTGTGCAAACATGTTGGAGCGCCCTACTAGCGGTCGGGTATTGATTGATGGGCAAGATCTTACCCAGTTATCCGCGGGGCAACTGACAAAGGTTCGACGTCAAATCGGGATGATTTTTCAACATTTTAATTTGCTTTCTTGCCGTACCGTTTTCAATAATATCGCCTTACCATTAGAATTGGACAATTTGCCTTGCACTGAGATAAAAAGAAGAGTGAGCAAATTACTAGATTTGGTTGGATTGATAGATAAACAAAATGCTTATCCGACTAACCTTTCTGGTGGGCAAAAACAGCGTGTAGCCATTGCTCGTGCTTTAGCAAGTAATCCTAAGGTTCTATTATGCGATGAGGCCACTAGCGCCTTAGATCCTGCAACAACCCGTTCTATTCTAGAATTATTAAAAGATATTAACCGCCGTTTAGGATTAACCATTCTGTTAATTACTCATGAGATGGATGTAGTAAAGCGTATTTGTGATCAAGTTGCCGTGATCAGTGCAGGTAAATTAATTGAACAAGGTAGCGTCAGCAAGATATTCTCTCACCCCAAAACACCTTTGGCACAACAATTTATCCAGTCAACGTTACATCTAGATATCCCCGATGATTACAAACAACGCATGAGCGTACAGCCAGCACCAAGCCGTGTTCCCTTATTGAAACTGGAGTTTACTGGTCAATCCGTTGATGCACCATTAATTTCACAGGTGGTACGTCGCTTTAATATCGATATTAGTATTCTCAGTTCGCAAATGGATTATGCTGGCGGGGTTAAATTTGGTGTTATGCTAGTTGAAATGCACGGTGAAGAGCAAAGTAGATTGGCCGCCATCACATTTTTGCAACATCATCATGTAAAAGTCGAGGTTTTAGGTTATGTCTGAAGCAATGATTTGGTTATTGGGCCGAGGCATTTGGGAGACGCTGATGATGACCTTCGTTTCCGGTTTTTTTGGTTTTGTTATCGGATTACCCATTGGCGTATTGCTGTATGTGACTCGCCCGGGGCAAATTATCTCGAATACTACGTTGTATAAATTACTATCCGCACTGGTCAATATTTTCCGTTCTATACCTTTTATCATTTTATTGGTATGGATGATCCCTTTTACTCGTTTGCTGATTGGTACTTCTATTGGTCTACAGGCCGCTATTGTGCCTTTAACCGTAAGTGCTGCTCCCTTCATTGCACGTATGGTCGAGAATGCCATGTTGGAAATCCCATCCGGTTTAATTGAAGCAGCTCGAGCGATGGGAGCCACACCATTACAGATTATCAACAAGGTGTTACTACCTGAAGCGCTACCTAGTTTAGTCAATGCAGCAACCATTACTTTAATTACTCTGGTTGGTTATTCCGCTATGGGAGGAGCTGTCGGTGCTGGAGGGCTGGGTCAGATCGGTTATCAATATGGATACATCGGTTATAACGCCACTGTAATGAATACTGTATTAATCTTGTTAGTCACTTTGGTCTATCTGATGCAATTTGTTGGCAATTACATCGTTAACGCCTTAAACCATAAATAGCATCGTTAACTTTAAACACCTGTTCAAAATCGTCGTAAGCGACGCTCAAACGAGGAAGAAATTAACGAAAAAGTGCTGTTACCTTGTATGTAGTGGAAAGCATCAATGAGCATGTTGGGCACATTTTTGACGAAATATCGGAGAGCACCACAGATTTCGAACAGGTTCTAAGATCGTATTGATCCCTAACCTACATCAACTTATGTCAAATGGAGAAAAATCCATGTCTATAAAATTAAAATCTGTCACAGCAATCAGCATATTAATCGGTTCTTTGGTTCTTGTGGCCTGTGGACAAAAAGAAAAAGATCCCAACAGCATTAAGGTCGGCGTTATCAGTGGTTCTGAGCAGCAGGTAGCGGAAGTCGCTAAAAAGGTGGCTAAGGATAAATACGGTCTGAATGTAGAACTTGTGGTTTTTAATGATTATGTTTTACCCAATGAAGCACTCAGCCAGGACGATATCGACGCTAATGCTTTCCAACATAAACCTTATCTGGATCAACAAATTAAAGATCGAGGTTATAAACTGGTTGCGGTTGGTCATACTTTTGTTTACCCCATTGCTGGTTACTCAAAAAAAATCAAATCACTGGATGAGCTACAATCTGGTTCACAAATAGCGCTGCCTAATGATCCCACGAATCTCGGTCGTGCCTTATTACTGTTGCAAAAACAAGGTTTACTAAAACTCACAAACGACGTTGGCCTGCTTCCTACTGTTTTAGATGTGATTGATAATCCTAAAAATCTAAAACTCGTCGAATTGGAAGCTCCTCAGTTACCACGTTCTCTCGATGATCAGCAAATTGCCTTAGCGGTCATTAATAGCACTTACGCTAGCCAGATTAATCTAACACCGGCTAAAGATGGTTTGTTTGTCGAAGATAAAGATTCACCCTATGTTAATTTGATTGTCGCTCGTGCAGATAACAAAGAGGCAGAAAATGTGAAAAAATTTGTCCAGGCCTATCAATCTGACGAGGTATTCACTGCGGCTAATAAAATCTTTAACGGCGGTGCAGTAAAGGGCTGGTGAACGTCACTCACGACGATTTCGACCAGAATCAACAATTTTTATGTTTAATTATCAGACTTCTTGTAAAACCGGAGCGAATGCTGTGAGGTCAAGGCACCTGGAGCGCAGCGACCGCAGTGTACAGACGAGTACATGAGAATTGCGAGCACCACGTAACACAGAATGCGCAGCACGTAACCGGTTTTGCAAGAAGTCTATTTTTAGTTTTTATGGAAACCAACACATCATGCGTACCAGCCGATATCTACTTGCTACACTGAAGGAAACTCCTGCCGATGCTGAAATCATCAGCCACCAGATGATGCTGCGCGCCGGCATGATCCGTCAACTGGCTTCAGGGCTTTATACTTGGCTGCCAACCGGTATCCGGGTGTTGAAAAAGGTCGAAAATATTGTACGTGAAGAGATGAATAAGGCGGGTGCGATCGAAGTTTCCATGCCCATGGTACAACCGGCAAGTCTCTGGCAAGAAACCGGACGTTGGCAACAATATGGTGCTGAGCTGCTGCGTTTTGTTGATCGTAATGAACGGCATTTCGTACTCGGCCCTACCCACGAAGAGGTGATCACCGATTTCATTCGTAATGGTATTCGCTCGTATAAACAATTACCCCTTAACCTTTTTCAAATTCAAACCAAGTTCCGTGATGAAGTACGGCCACGTTTTGGCGTAATGCGCGCTCGTGAATTCCTGATGAAAGATGCTTACTCTTTCCATACCACGAAAGCATCCTTGCAAGAAACTTACAACGCCATGTACGCCGCATACAGTAAAATTTTTACTCGTATCGGCTTGGATTTCCGTGCGGTACTGGCCGATACCGGTTCGATTGGTGGTAGCACTTCTCACGAGTTTCAGGTATTGGCGGACAGTGGTGAGGATGATATCGTTTTCTCAACCGAATCCAATTTCGCGGCAAATATTGAACTGGCTGAAGCAGTAGCACCAACGCAGACACGGGCAGTCGCTACTGAAGACTTGCGTATTGTTGACACACTACATGTAAAAATCATCACCGACCTGGTAACGCAGTTCAAAATGCCAATCGAGAAAACAGTAAAAACGCTCTTCGTACGCGCACATGAAACGGAAGCAAACGGGCATAAACTGATTGCGTTGTTGCTACGTGGTGATCATCAACTCAATACAATAAAAGCAGAGAAACTGCCTCAGGTTGCCGTTCCACTCACTTTTGCCAGTGAGCAAGAGATCCACGAATGGGTAAATGCAAAACCGGGTTCTTTGGGGCCAATTAATCTGGCATCCTCGTCCATTGTCGTCGACCGCACTGTTGCCGTGATGAGTGATTTTAGTGCGGGGGCTAATATTGATGGTAAACATTATTTTGGTATCAATTGGGATCGTGATTTGCCGCTACCACAGGTGGCTGATATCCGTAACGTGCAAGAAGGTGATGCCAGCCCTGATGGGCAAGGAACCTTGCAGATTAAACGCGGCATCGAAGTCGGCCATATCTTTCAACTGGGCAATAAATACTCAGAAGCGATGAAAGCGACGCTACAATGTGAAGATTGCACTAATCAAGTGATAACAATGGGTTGCTATGGTATTGGTGTGTCCCGTGTGGTTGCTGCTACTATTGAGCAACACCACGATGATCGTGGCATTATTTGGCCGGATGCGATTGCTCCATTTCAAATCGCTATCATACCAATCATCAATATACACACTTCTTCTCGGGTGAAAGAATTCGCGGAACAATTGTATGAAACCTTAGTTAATCAAGGTATCGAGGTTATTATCGATGACCGTCAAGAACGGCCAGGTGTGATGTTTGCCGATATGGAATTGATTGGCATACCACATCACGTAGTGATTAGTGATCGCACTTTAGAGAAGGAAGAAGTGGAATATAAAAATCGCAGTGCCCATAAAAAAGATAAGCCAGAAATGATATCAAGCAGTGAGATTGTCGATTTTATAATCAAAAAAATCAAACAATAGTGCCTTAAAATGATACGACTTTATCTACACAGGTTAATTAAGATATTGCTGCATGTTAACGGCATACCACAATCGACAGCTTCGCAAGGAACCTCATGTTACTGCGTTTATATCAGATACTGTTTTACCTTATTCAACCATTAATCTGGCTACGTCTGCTATTACGTAGCCGTAAAGCTCCCGCTTACCGTCAGCGCTGGGGGGAACGTTATGGTTTTTGTGCCGGTAAGGTAGCGGCTAAGGGCATTTTGCTGCATTCCGTTTCAGTGGGTGAAACACTGGCAGCTATTCCGTTGATCAAAGCCTTGCGTCATCATTACCCTGATATGCCGATTACAGTGACCACCATGACCCCCACAGGGTCTGAACGGGTAAAATCCGCTTTGAATAACGAAGTTCATCACGTCTATTTACCCTATGATCTTCCTTGTGCCGTAAACCGTTTTCTTAATCAACTTAATCCCCATTTAGTGATTATTATGGAGACTGAGTTATGGCCAACACTCATTCATGCGTTGCATCGCCGATCTATCCCGTTAGTCATTGCCAACGCACGTCTTTCGGCGCGTTCAGCGGCGCGTTATCAGAAACTAGGCCATTTTATTCGTCAGATGCTGCAACGTATTACCTTGATTGCCGCACAACATCATGAAGATGGAGAACGTCTTATCTCCCTGGGATTGAAGCGCTGCCAACTTAGCGTCACAGGTAGCCTGAAATTTGATATTGCCATCACACCCGAGCTAGCCACTCGTGCCGCTACTTTACGCAGCCAATGGGCGTCACATCGACCAGTATGGATAGCCACCAGTACCCACGATGGTGAAGAAACCCTATTATTGGCCGCGTATCGTAAATTGTTGTCAACACATCCAACCCTATTACTGATTTTGGTACCACGGCATCCTGAACGTTTTCCCACAGCAATAGAACTAGTACAAAAAGCCGGTTTAAATTATATGCTACGTAGCCGTGGTGAAATCCCCTCAGCCAGTACTCAAGTGGTTATCGGCGATACCATGGGTGAACTCATGCTGTTGTATGGCATCGCCGATATCGCTTTTGTCGGGGGAAGTCTAGTAAAACACGGTGGACATAATCCATTAGAAGCCGCCGCCCATTCCATACCCATCCTTATGGGATCACATACTTTTAATTTTAAAGAGATTTGTGCCAAGCTGACAAAAGCGAAAGGGCTGATTACCGTCACTGATACCCTATCGTTAGTACAGAAAATGAACTTTTTACTCAATGATAAAAATCGCCTTTTTTATCACGGCCAGCAAGCTGTTGACGTTCTGTATAAAAATCAGGGAGCATTGCAGCGTTTATTACATTTGCTAGTCCCTTATTTACGCCCGCATAACCATTAGACTTCTTGCAAAACCTACTATGTGCTGCGAATTTTGTGTTATAGGGTGCTCGTGATCCTCATGTACTTGTAGCGTGAAATTACTGCGCTCCAGATACCTTGACTTCACAGCACTCGCTACGGTTTTGCAAGAAGTCTATTAAACTTTTGACAAACATATTCTATTTCTATCCATTCATGGCCGATTATAACAAGTTTGCCATTCAGATTTAAATTTGCATTTTCACGCATTTTTTACCATCTATTTAATAACGGTAAAAAAAACGGGCGTTTGTGTCGTTTATATGAAATATATTTTTTTATAAATGGGATGCTTATGAGAAGCCCAAATCTTGGATTATTCAATTTTTCTATTATCGCAACCTTGAGTGGTCTATCCTTCTCTGTGGTGGCAAACACCGGTAATGTAGAAAATACGATTATTACTTCACCAATGGTAACAGGATGCATGCTGAAGACTGATAACTCAAGTGTTACTGTGGATTCATCAGGATCGATATCCATCATTTCAAATACTAATAGAACCAGCCAGGGAGTGGGTATATTAGCAACAGGCGATACCACTTTTGGCAAAATAATCAATCATGGAAAAATAATGGGAGCAGGACAAAGTAGAGGTATTGAGATTGAAGAAGGTGCAACAGTCAATGCTATAATCAATACAGGAGAAATAACGACCGAGGGGCATGGTATTGAATTAGGTTTTAATAATAGCCTCGCTACTGTTAATCGAGGAACGGAAGAATTCGGTATTTATAATAGTGGATTAATAAAAACATCAAGAAGTATTTGGAGCGATGAATCAGGAATACGCATTCATAATCAATCTAAACTTGATGGCCTTTTTAATTCTGGGACCATCTCTGGATATCAGCACGCTATTTTTGTCAGCGATACCGAGGGTACCATCAATAATAATATTGTTAATAATGGTAGTCTCTCAGGCGAGTCACTCCATGGAATATATAATATCGGTAAAATTGATGGCATTATCAATCAAAACTCCATTGCAGGTAAAATGGATGGTGTCAGAAATGAAGGAAGAATAAAAAACATTAATAATAGCGGAAGTATCACCGGTGAGCAGACAGGTATAACCAACGAGGGTACTGTTGATTCCATTGTGAATACCGGTACTGTTGGCAGCACCCGTTATGCCATTAACAATACGGGTACAATTACTGACAGTATAGATAATTACGGAAGATTAAATGGGAATGTTGAATTATCTCATGCTACCCTTAATCTGCTGCGTAACGCTTCTGTTTCAGGCATCATTAACGGTAATAGTGGATCGGCCATTACCGTCGGCACAAACGTACTACCAACGAATTATACTGCCAATGATCATGCCTCCGTTGGCAAGGTTTCTGTTACCTCTGACAGTGTTCTGACATTAGGAAAAGAGATAATCTGGTCTGCTAACGGTGCAGATGGCATCACTATCGATGGTGACCTTCTCTTGAATGAACAAAGTACTTTTAGAGGGAATAGCACGAATAATAACAAAATTTTTCTGATAGGCCATTCAGCGAATATTGACGGTAACCTAATGAATAATAGATCCCTTATCCTCAATCCTCATACTGTCAGTACAGGAAATACGTTAAACATCACTAGAAATTATACCGGAGAAACTGACAGTACTCTTTTTTTAGCAACTGTTCTCGGTGATGATAATTCTTTAACAGATAAACTGATCATCGACGGAGATGCAAACGGTACTACTACCGTACATATTACCAATATCAATGGTAAAGGTGCTCAAACTCAAAATGGAATTGAAATTATAAAAATTAATGGCGCTTCCAATGCTATTTTTTTGCCAGGAGGGCGTATTGTTGCTGGCTCCTACGATTATAACCTGGTGAAAAAAAATGCTAATTGGTATTTAACCAGCACTGATACCACAGAACCGAAGATTAATCCCGTCGAGCCGGAAATTAATGAGCCAATAAAAGAGCCAATATTAAGACCTGAAGTCGGTGGTTATCTGAATAATATTACAATAGCTAATACCATGTTTAATATGCGCTTGCATGAACGTCTCGGTGAAATGCAATACACGGATTTTTTGGGTAGTAAAGAAAAGATCACCAACCTGTGGTTTCGTAGCACTGGGGGGCGTAGCCTTTATTCCGATAAAAGTGGGCAAATTAGCACTCAAGCCGATCGTTATGTTTTTCAGATAGGCGCGGATATTGCACAGTGGAGTTCTGATGGTGATGATCGCTTGCACTTGGGCATTATGGCCGGGCATGGCAATAACAGTGCATCTGCCCTGTCAAAGGTGACAGGCTACCAAGTGAAAGGAGGAATCGAAGGTTACAGTACGGGGCTATACACCACTTGGTACGCCAATCAGCAAGATAAATCCGGCCCGTATCTGGACAGTTGGGTTCTTTGGAATTGGTTTAATAACTATATTAGTGGTCATGGATTGCCAAGAGAAAATTATAGAAGCAAAGGGATCACAGCCTCACTGGAAACCGGATATAGCTTTCACATTGCAGAGGTAGGGATACACAGTTACTGGTTACAACCTCAAGCTCAAATTATCTGGATGAACGTTAAAGGCAATACACACTATGAAGCTAACGGAACCCGTATTACACATTCAGGGCAAGGTGATATCCAGCTACGCCTTGGTACGCGTGTTTATATGCGTGCTCATCATGATGTTACACGTGGCCAATTCCAGCCTTTCATTGAAGCGAACTGGTTTAATAACAGTCAAAAGCAGAGGGTTTCCATGGATGGCCTGAATAACAATATTGTGGGAAGCAAAAATAGTGGAGAACTGAGGATCGGAGTGGAAGGATATACTCCTACAGGCACCCAAATATGGGGTTCTTTTGGACAGCAGTGGGGCAACTATAACTATAAAGATACGCAGGTCATTCTCGGGATAAAATACAGTTTTTGAAAATGAATTCACAGCACTCGCTGCGGTTTTGCAAGAAATCTATTAGCTAATTGTTCTAATTGATGGCGAGTCGTTTGTCTTGTATCCACCTTCACGTAGACACTTTGTTCTGCTCTCACCACCACTGCTTCAGTGACGCCAGGCTGATTTCTGAAGCATTTTTCCAAGGTCGTATCTTTCATGGCTGCTGCAGAAAGTACAATACGCAGGCTACTGACATAGGGCGGTTCTTGCATGGTACAACTGACAGTAAACCATAGTAAGGCGATAATCGCACCACTCGCAAACACCGTTCCAGCCCCAGCAATCCCGAATATCCAGCCCCCCAAACTGCCACCGACAGCCACACCAATAAATTGGCTGGTAGAGTAGACTCCCATGGCCGTACCTTTGTAACCAGCAGGAGATTCTTTGCTTATCAGTGAGGGTAAAATAGCTTCCATCACGTTGAAAGCAATAAAGAACAGTTGCATACCGATAATAATTAGCCAAAGATGCTGCCTGGCACCCCAGAGTACGATCTCGGCAATCAGGAGTATAGCTACGCAGCTGATAAAAACCCGCCTCATATGTCGTTTAGTTTCAGCATAAATAATAAAAGGTACCACCGTCGCGAAAGAAATCAACATGGTTATCAAATAAACATATCCATGTTGCTTAGGCACCAATCCGGCGCTTTCCATCACATGTGGCAAGGCAATAAAACTCGACATCAATAAAATATGCAGGCACATAATACCGAAATTCAGTTTTAGTAACCGACGGTTGTTAAGCACTTTAGTGATACTACCTTTGACGATACTTGCTTCTCGATTGAGAACATGGACACTGGTCGCAGGAACGACAGTTAGGGTAATGATAATGCCAAGTAGGGCGAGTAGGGCAATACTCCCAAACAGGGTATGTAGGCCGAAAGCATGGGTAATCATGGGGCCAAGAAGCATAGCAATAGCAAAAGTAATACCAAAGCTGATACCGATAAGTGCCATCGCTTTAGTCCGATTTTGTTCGCGGGTCAGATCAGAGAGTAACGCCATCACTGCCGCTGCGATTGTGCCAGAACCTTGCAATGCACGCCCTAGTATAATGCCCCAGATAGAATCGCTTAATGCCGCAATGATACTGCCAAGTGTGAAAACCAGTAGCCCAAAGACGATCAGAGGTTTACGACCGATACGATCAGAGATCAATCCAAAAGGGATTTGAAAGATCGCCTGAGTGAAGCCGTAGATACCGATAGCAATGCCGATAAGTGCTTCGCTGGCACCGTTCAGCGCCATACCATAGGTAGTGATAACCGGCAAAACCATAAACATGCCGAGCATACGCAGTGAAAAAACAATTCCTAGCCCCCAGGTGGCACGTAGCTCTAGCGACGTCATTTTATTATCGTTCATGGGGTTCACAAGAAATTTATTAGCTGACATTAACCAGTAATGCGGTAGAAGCAGTTACATTGAAATCGACAGACATCATGATGCTGAGTGAGGTAATCGCAATTATCGAAAAAATAAACAGTTTTTTTGCCCATATACCATCATTGCCTGTTTTATAACCTCGCAATGCCATGCCCAACCACCAAAGGCTCACGGCAGCAGCCACAAAAAGATAGCTATACCCCGCGTAGCCACTTAATGTCAGCATTAAAGTAGCTAGCATAAATGCCAAAATATAGAGTGTGATATGGTTTTTAGTGACAGCGATGCCTTTGATTACCGGTAAAACGGGAATATTTGCTGCCTGATAATCCTTGAAGCGAAAAATAGCAATCGCGTAGGAATGTGGCATTTGCCACAAACTAAAAATCGACAATAGGATAAAAGCACCGGTATCAAGTTTGCCAGTGACGGCACAATAACCAATAACAGGAGGAGCCGCACCCGATAGACTACCGATCAGCGTGCCGTAGACTGAATGACGTTTCATGTAAAGGCTATAGACCACAACATAGATGACAAAACCCATCACTGCCAACACCATTGCTAATACATTAGCCACAAAATAGAGTAATAGCATACCGGCAATACCCAGTGCTGAGGCATAGATCAGGCTTGTCTTCGCATCGATCAGACCCATCACCAAAACGCGGTTCTTCGTCCTTTCCATGATGCCATCAATATCACGGTCAATATAATTATTAAATACACAACCGGAGGCAACCACTAAGGAGACACCAAGAAGCGTCGAGAGAAATAGAGGATAATCAATCACGCCCTTGGCTGCGAGGAGAAATCCTCCGATGACAGAAATTAAATTGCCAAAGATAATGCCTGGTTTAGTAACCTGCAAGTATTGCTTAATCATCAGAGGCTACTCATTACTCAACCATCATGTTGATGTTGAGGTTATACATAATCCAAAGTGAGCCGATAACAACAATAGCGATAATGATAACGGTAAACACAAAAGCCACCAAATTCCAACGCTCTGCTGAAGATCCATTCATATGCAGGAAGTACACCAAATGTACGATAATCTGCACTAAAGCCAAGGCAACCACCACTGTCAGAATGATGCTATGAGAGGCGCTATCATTCATTACCATAGCAAATGGAATAACGGTCAGAATAACGGAAAGCACGAAGCCAATCAGATAAGATTTTAAGCTTCCGTGGCTGGCACCAGTGTGATCAGTTTCAGCATGATCACGATTGCCAATACGGTCGTCAGTAGAAACACTCATTTACATGGCTCCTAACAGATAAACAACGGTGAATACACATATCCATACTACATCGAGGAAATGCCAAAACAGGCTCAGACACATTAACCTGGTTTGGTTCGTTGCACTCAAACCACGTTTTGTTATTTGGATTATCATGATAATGATCCAAACCAGACCGACGCTCACATGAATACCATGAGTTGCTACCAATGCGAAGAAGCTTGACAGGAAAGCACTGCGATCAGGACCATAACCTTCAGCAATCAGCTCATGGAATTCAAAAATTTCCATTGCTACAAAACCCAACCCAAGCAAAAAAGTCAATGCCAGCCACAGATTAACCTGGCCTTTACTGCCTTTATTCATTCCAAGCATCGCAATGCCGTAGGTAATACTACTAAACAATAACAAGAAGGTTTCTATTAACACAAAACGCAGATCAAAAATATCTTTACCTGAAGGCCCCCCTGCGGTGCTGTTGACTAAAACTGCATAGGTTGCAAACAATGTCGCAAATAAAATGCAATCGCTCATCAGGTAGATCCAGAAGCCAAATATTTTTGTAGCTCCACTATCATGATGGCTATGCTCTGCATGAGCCATATTATTATGGTTGAAACTATGCTGAGTCAGAGATTCAGTTGACATGATTCACGCCTGCTTTGCTGATTTGTTCATGATGTTGATTTTCAATATGTTCGATTTCATCAACAGGTACATAGTAATCGACATCCTCATCGAAACTTTTCGCGATCCAGGTGATAACCATGCCAGCAAAACCAATAGCCGCTAGCCACCAGATGTACCAAATCATGGCAAAACCAAAGATTAAGCTGAAGCCAGCAATCACTACACCGGCACCGGTATTTTTAGGCATATGGATTTCTTCATATTTTGCTGGGCGTTGGTACGCTTTACCTGTCTCTTTCATATGCCAGAATTCATCACGCCCGTGAATACGGGGAACTGTAGCGAAGTTATAGAATGGAGGAGGAGAAGACGTTGCCCATTCTAGTGTACGCGCTCCCCAAGGATCACCAGTCAGATCGCGATTTTGTTCACGGTCACGGATACTGACAAAAACCTGGATAACCTGACACAAAATACCACAGGCGATAAGCACGGCACCGCCTGCCGCTACCATCAACATCGGATGGAATTCTGGGTTAATGTCTTGGCTTAAACGGCGGGTCATTCCCATAAAACCAAGGACATACAGAGGCATAAAAGCGACGAAGAAACCAATCAGCCAAAACCAGAATGCGCGGATACCCCATTTTTCATTCAGCGTAAAACCAAAAGATTTAGGGAACCAGTAAGTTAGACCTGCGAAACAGCCAAATACTACACCACCGATAATGACATTATGGAAGTGAGCAATCAGGAACAGACTGTTATGCAAGACAAAGTTGGCACCTGGCACCGCCAACAACACACCGGTCATACCACCGACAGAAAAGGTGACAATGAAACCAATCGTCCACAACATGGCTGAGTTGAACTGGATGCGACCTTGATACATGGTGAACAGCCAATTGAAGATTTTTACCCCCGTTGGAATAGAAATAATCATGGTAGCGATACCGAAAAAGGCATTGACATTGGCACCTGATCCCATAGTAAAAAAATGGTGCAACCAAACAACAAACGACAGTACGGTAATAACAATGGTTGCCCACACTAATGAAGTGTATCCAAATAATCGTTTTTTCGAGAAGGTGGCAGTGACTTCGGAAAATATGCCAAATACAGGCAGCACCAAGATATAGACTTCTGGATGCCCCCAGGCCCAAATCAGGTTGATATACATCATCATGTTGCCACCCATATCATTGGTAAAAAAGTGGGTACCTAGATAACGATCTAGTGTTAGCAACGCGATGGTTACGGTCAAAATAGGGAAAGCAATGATAATCAAGATGTTGGCACAAAGCGCAGTCCAGGTGAAAACCGGCATTTTCATCATCGACATTCCGGGTGCACGCATCTTCAGGATGGTGGCGAAAAAATTAACACCGGTCAACAGAGTACCCAGACCTGAAATTTGCAAGCTCCATATCCAATAATCGACGCCTACGCCCGGGTTATACTCTTTGGCAGACAGTGGCGGATAGGCCAACCAGCCAGTTTGCGCGAATTCACCCACACCGAGGGAAATATTGATTAATAGCACGCCAACGACAAATAACCAGAAACTTAAAGAATTCAGGAACGGATAGGCGACGTCACGCGCACCTATCTGTAATGGTACGACCACATTCATGAGACCGATGACAAAAGGCATCGCCATAAAGAAAATCATAATCACGCCATGGGCAGTGAAAATCTGATCGTAGTGATGAGGTGGCAAAAAACCTGCTTCCCCTGCAGAGGACAACGCTTGCTGACTGCGCATCATAATCGCATCGGCAAAACCACGCATTAGCATGACCATAGCGACGATAATATACATGATACCGATTTTTTTATGATCAACCGAGGTCAACCATTCACTCCACAACCATTTCCATTTACCGAAATAAGTTAAAAAAGCCGTCAGTGCCAGTCCAGCGGCTATAATCAACGCGACGGTTATCATAACGATTGGTTCGTGAAACGGCACCGCTTCAAGTGTTAATTTTCCCAGCATCGTTTATTCCTCGGTTCCTGTGTGAACCTGTTCACCTTTGTGTATGCTTTGATGCATCTTGTCACCCATCGGCTCGCTACTATGCATGTGCATATCACCCATAAATTTATTAATTGTTTCTTTGAACAGCGCGGGTTTTACACTGGAAAAATAGTCAACGGGGTTATTTTCGCTCGGTTGCGCTAATTTATCGAAATCATCAGTATTATTCAGGGTGTGCGGCGATGCTTTTACTTGTGCGACCCATCGGTTGAAATCTGCTTCCGTCGGTGTAGCGATAGCAGTAAATTTCATTCCTGAAAAGCCTTCACCACTATAACTACCGGAAATACCTTTGTATTTACCGGCTTCATTAGCAATAAGATGCAATTTGGTCTGCATCCCGGCCATCGCATAAATTTGCCCACCCAACTGAGGAATAAAAAACGAGTTCATTACCGAATTAGAGGTGATCTTGAAATTTAGTGGAACATGAGTCGGGAACGCTAATTCGTTGACAGTAGCAATACCTTGTTCTGGGTAGATAAACAACCATTTCCAGTCAAGAGAAATCACTTCAATAGTGATAGGTTTTTTATCACTAACCAATGGTTTATAGGGATCAAGTTCGTGACTGGTTCGCCAGGTTATTACTGCTAGGATAGCAATGATAATGATTGGCACTGACCAAACAACGACCTCAATTTTGTTAGAATGAGACCAATTGGGAGTGTAAGCAGCATTTTTGTTGCTAGCGCGGAACTTCCAGGCAAAAGCAAAGGTCATAAAGATAACCGGAATGACGACAATTAACATCAAACCTGTCGCTGTCAGTATTAGCTTTTTCTGCTCAACCCCGATGGCACCTTTGGGATCCATCAAAACAGTGTCGCAGCCACTTAGCATTACCATGGCGGCAAATAAAGAAAATATCCCTATACTTTTAATGTAACTCTTACGTCTCATCTAACGACCTCAATGACAAAATAACGCTACCAGACCTCTTTTGAATCCCCTCGTTGACTTTATACCGCCGGTCAGCAGATAGAGGCCTATTGTCGCTTTCACCTGTGCCGGCATTTTACGGCAAGGTCGTTAGACTGTAAACATACCTGATCTGCTATCAACGGCTGATTGACCGGCTCAATCAAGATGATCATCAGTATCACTGATACCTGTTAACTGACTAACCGTTACAATAACTTACTAATAGCAGTAAGGAAAAAGTAACTAGTATTAATAAAGAAATGATACCAACTTGCGTTTGGTTAAGGTTAACTCCTGATTTTCAGTTATCCCAAATGTGCCATTACTTATCAAAAAAAGCAGTAATTAACCAGCTTCTTACCTCCACTCTCAGAGCCTGTTACAAATCCTTTTCGCTGTGTCCAAACGAGGAAAAAATGGGTGAAAAGGCGTAGTCTACTCTTTATAAAAAAAGGGAATAAATAAGCATTTTGAGCTTATTTTTGACGAGTCGTTTGACCAAAACACAGCGAGCACAAGAGATTTCGAACAGGTTCTAAGATATACTTCACGGAATATAGAATAGACTTCTTGCAAAACCTACTAGGTGCTGCAAATTCTGCTGCCAGTTTGATAGGCTCTCTGTACCCGATAACTGATTTACGGAGAAAGTAAAATGAAGTTTGTAGATGAAGCCATGATCCTCGTTGTGGCCGGTGATGGCGGTAACGGCTGCGTCAGTTTTCGTCGCGAGAAATACATCCCGGATGGAGGGCCTAACGGAGGGGATGGCGGTGATGGCGGTAATGTTTATCTACTCGCGGATGAGAATCTCAACACCTTGATCGACTATCACTTTGTAAAAGCGTTTCGTGCCGAGCGTGGTCAAAACGGTCAAAGTTGTGACTGTACCGGCAAACGAGGTAAGGATATCACCCTTAAAGTGCCGGTGGGTACCAGGGTATTAGATCAAGGTACCGGTGAAATCCTGGGTGATATGTTATGCCACCAGCAGAGTTTGATGGTAGCGCAAGGAGGCTTTCACGGACTGGGTAATACACGTTTTAAATCTTCTGTTAACCGTACTCCACGCCAAAAAACGATGGGAACAACCGGAGAAGCACGTGATTTGACCCTGGAACTTTTATTGTTAGCGGATGTTGGCATGCTAGGGTTGCCTAATGCGGGTAAATCTACTTTCATTCGTGCCGTTTCTGCCGCCAAACCGAAAGTGGCCGATTACCCTTTTACTACTTTGGTACCGAGCCTTGGTGCTGTTCGGATGGATCATGAGCAAAGTTTTGTCGTCGCTGATATTCCAGGGCTAATTGAAGGGGCCTCAACAGGTGTAGGTTTAGGGATCCGTTTCTTAAAACATCTGGAGCGTTGCCGTCTGTTATTACATTTGGTCGACATCGCACCGATAGACGGTTCTGATCCAGTTGAAAATATCAATATCATTATTAACGAATTACAGCAATATAAGGTTGATCTTGTCAACAAACCACGTTGGTTAGTCTTCAACAAAACTGATTTGCTAGACAAAACAGAAGTCGAAGAACGCGCAAAAAGCATTACCGCCGCGCTAGGATGGCAAGAAAAATATTACATAATATCGGCGGCAAATCGTAGTGGTGTTCATGTGCTATGCTGGGATGTAATGAATTTTCTCAATACACAGCAAAAAGACTTAACAATCGAAAAAGAATCAACGGAAAAGGTTGAGTTTATGTGGGACGACTATCATCGCGAGCAGCTAGCAGGCTTTGGGACCAACAACGGCTCTTAAGCCTATTCGAAATCCATTACACTCACGAATACTTCATCAAAAATCAGAAGGTGGGCAAGGCGAACCCTGCCCACAGGCGGTCATTGTTGTGCTAAAAGATAAATATCATTCTCACCACGACGAATACGTAACGCTAAGATCTTGGGTTCTCCGTCGAGTATTTTACGTAAATCTGCCAAATTCTGCACTCTTTGCTGGCTGATCGCCATGATAATGTCATCTTTTTTCAGGCCAATACGAAAGGCTGCAGACCCCGGTTTTACCTCACCGATTTTCACTCCTGGAGAGCTAGTGGCATTACTTAATTCCGCTCCCTCAATCCCCTTATAAAGCGTACCAGAACTGACGCGAGCCTGAGAACCCTGTTCCAGGGTGATATTAATGGTAATAGGTTTGCCATCACGCAACAAACCCAACGTCATTTTTGTCCCAATGGGTAAACTGCCTATCTCAGCACGGAAAGAGGCGAAGCTGTTGACCGGTTTATTATTCAATTTGACAATCACATCTCCGGCTTTAATACCCGCCTTAGCAGCAGAAGAATTCGGTAACACCTGGCTAATAAAAGCCCCCTTTTGTGCATCTACTCGCATGGCTTTCGCCAATTCTGCATTAAGCTCGGTACCCATAATCCCGAGTTCGCCTCGTTTTACCTGACCGAATTCCACCATTTGAGCCGTCAGATTTTTTATCATGTTGCTTGGAATGGCAAAACCGATACCAATATTGCCACCATCAGGGGCGAGGATCGCCGTATTAATACCAATCAGTTCACCCTGCAAATTAACCAAAGCGCCACCCGAATTACCCCGGTTAATCGCTGCGTCGGTTTGGATAAAATTTTCGTCATTTTCCAAATTCAGACCACTGCGCCCCAACGCAGAAACAATACCGAATGTCGCGGTTTCTCCCAAACCATAAGGATTACCAATGGCAACGGTATAATCTCCCACTCGTAACTTATCCGAATCGGCCATTTTCATGGCTTTCAGATTTTTAAAGTCTTTCAATTGCAGCAGAGCAATATCAGTGCGGGGATCTTTACCAATGATTTTCGCATCGTAGTGACGACCATCGCTCAATTGCACTTGAATTTTACTCGCGTGCTCCACCACATGGTTATTGGTGACGACATAGCCCTTATCTGCATCGATCACTACACCCGAGCCCAACGCCTTAAAATTTTTTTCTATTGGCTGGCTATAACCCCTTTGATTACCCCCGCAGAAAGGCGAGTTCTGGAGTGGAGAATCTTCTTGGCAAAAGGGAGAAGCGTCGCCAAAAAACTGCGATGATCTCTGGTCTCTCTTAACAATGGTACTGCCTTCAATATTAATGCTGACCACTGCAGGCATTACGTTCTCTAGCATCGGTGCTAAACTTGGCAACACTTGCCCGCTGCCTGTCTGGCTATCTCCTATCTGATTACTGGAAAGGGGTCCTGCAGCAGTGGCTACAACTGGCATGACAACTAAACTTATACTCAATGCCAATGTACTGAACACTAAAATGGTTTTCTTCATAAATCGATTTCTCTAGAGATAAAATAAAATTAGCGGATGATTTGACCTACTTGCTTAGTCATACCTTGTATGATTAATTCTTCGACCCGAAGTTCATTAGAACCTGTTCGAAATCTCTTGTGCTCACCGTGTTTCGCTCAAGTCATTCGTCAAAAACACGCTCAAAATGCTCATTGACTCCCTTTTATTATATACAAAGAGTAAACTGCGTTTTTTCGCCCGTTTTTTCCTTGTCTGAGCGTCGCTCAAGAAGATTTGGAACAGGTTCCGAAAGCAGACCTCTTGCATAATGTCTCTCTTTCAAGCCAAATACAGGCGATATATTAATCTAACCTTGGTAATTAGCGAACAATACGATGAAAATAGCCATTATTGGTGCCATGAAACCAGAAATAACCCTACTGCGTAACAAGATTGACAACTGTCAAACTCGATCGTTGCAAGGATTTGAAATTTATACCGGTCAGCTCAACGGTGTTGAAGTGGCTTTGCTGCAATCAGGTATCGGTAAAGTTTCAGCCGCGATCAGTACTTCCTTATTACTTAATCATTACCAGCCGAATTACGTCATCAATACCGGTTCCGCCGGGGGATTGGCGAGTAATCTCAAAATCGGCGATATCGTCGTCTCTAAGGAAGTTTGTTACCACGATGTGGACGTGACGGCATTTGATCATAAACTCGGTCAGATACCCGGTTGTCCCGCTACTTTTACCGCAGATAACCGGCTGATTACATCGGCAGAAAAAGGTATTGAACAGTTAACGTTACCGGCGCGGTCAGGTCTAATTTGCAGTGGCGATGCCTTTATTAACGGCGCTGAGCCTTTAGAACGCCTTAAAAAACACTTCCCGGCAGCAATCGCCGTAGACATGGAAGCGACGGCTATTGGGCATGTGTGTCATCAGTTCAATATACCCTTTGTAATAGTGCGCGCGATCTCCGATGTTGCCTGTCAAAAATCACATCTGAGTTTTGACGAGTTTTTACCGGTAGCAGCGCAACAGTCTAGCCGATTAGTTGCCAGCATGTTATCAGATTTAGCTCAACAGTCTCCTGCTGCTGCATGAAACTAAAAGTGCTTTCCAAGTGTGAGAGCGTCATTCTTTTTATTAGCCTGCTAATCACGGCCTCACTGGTATTCCCCCTGAGTGCGGCTGAGCGAGTAATCAGCCTCGCTCCCAGCACTACCGAGTTGGCTTATGCGGCCGGATTGGGTGATCAGTTAGTGGCGGTCAGTGACTATTCCGACTACCCGGCATCAGCCAATAAACTGGAACGGGTTGCTTCCTGGCAAGGGATCAACGTCGAGCGAATTTTAGCGTTAAAACCTGATCTTATCCTCGCCTGGCGTGGTGGCAACCCACAACGCTCATTGGACCAACTGGCGGCTTTCGGCATTCCTATTTTTTATTCCGATCCCCATAGTCTCGAGCAAATGGTACAAGATTTGGAAAAACTGGCTGTTTACAGCCCTAATGCTAAACAGGCCTATCAGGCTGCCGCGCAAATTCGTCAGCAAATTGCCGCACTATATCAACAATATGGCCGCCATTCTCAACCACTTCGGGTCCTACTGCAATTTGGCACTCAACCTCTATTTACCAGTTCAGGTAACACCTTGCAAAGTGAAATAGTGACACTCTGTGGTGGTAAAAATATTTTTGCGGATAGTCAGATACCCTGGCCGCAAATTAGCCGTGAACAAGTTTTGCGACGTCGCCCTCAGGTGGTGATTATTAGTGGTCAACCATCGCAAGCCAAAAACATAAAAACCTTTTGGCGACCACAACTTGAGCTACCGGTGATTGTACTCAATGAAGACTGGTTTAATCGCACCAGTCCACGTATCCTGCTGGCTGCTAAACAACTCTGCTCTCAACTGGCTGTTATTCCCTCCTAAGAACCTGTTCGAAATCTCCTCTTCTTATTACTGATACTTCATCAAAAAGGGATAAAAATGCTCATTTACGCTTTGTAAACTGCGCTGTCTCATCCCTTTTTTCTTCGTCTGAGTGTCGATCAAAAAGATTTAGAATAGGCTCTAGAATACCCCTGAGTGGTTTTACTTGCTTTTAATGATCGAGCTGCCGATTATAGAGAGCATAGATGAATAAATTACAGGCATCACTATGATGAAAAAACAACAACGTTGGCTGCTGATCACGATAATATGGGTTGGATTGGTAGGTTGTGGATTAAAAGGGCCACTTTATTCGCCTCCCGCTGTGATACAAAAAGTGGAAAAAGTAAAAATAGCAACAGCGCATCCTGATTTAGCCCGTCAGTAGCTAGCGGAGTATGATATGCAGTTCTCCAAAATGCATGGTCTTGGCAATGATTTCATGGTTGTCGATGCTGTCACTCAGAGTGTTTATTTTTCACCAGAACTTGTCCGTCGCCTGGCAGACCGACATACTGGTGTTGGTTTTGATCAAATGTTAGTGGTAGAAGCGCCTTATGATCCTGAGCTGGATTTTCACTACCGTATTTTCAACGCAGATGGT
This sequence comes from Candidatus Fukatsuia endosymbiont of Tuberolachnus salignus, assembly GCF_964030845.1. NCBI lineage: Bacteria > Pseudomonadati > Pseudomonadota > Gammaproteobacteria > Enterobacterales > Yersiniaceae > Candidatus Fukatsuia > Candidatus Fukatsuia endosymbiont of Tuberolachnus salignus. The sequence goes on along the minus strand of NZ_OZ034983.1, from coordinate 743,743 downwards.
AGCGAAGTCTCTCAATGTGGTAACGGTGCGCGCTGTTTTGCCCTATTTGTACATCTTAAAGGATTGACAAAAAAACGGCATATTCATGTCAGTACACAAAGCGGACGTATGGTATTGCATATAACCGATGATGAACAAGTTTGCGTCAATATGGGTGAGCCTGTGTTTGCTCCTCAGGCTGTTCCTTTTCGCGCGGCAAAAGCTGAAAAAACCTATATTTTGCGCACCACTGAACATACTGTGCTTTGCGGCGTGGTTTCTATCGGCAATCCGCACTGTGTGCTACAGGTAGAGGATATTTCAGTTGCCGATGTGGCATTACTGGGACCAATACTAGAGAATCATGAACGTTTTCCGCAACGCGCTAATATTGGTTTTATGCAGGTAGTCAGTCGGGAACGTATCTGCTTACGTGTTTATGAACGTGGAGTCGGTGAAACCAAGGCTTGTGGTAGCGGTGCCTGTGCAGCTGTCGCCGTTGGTATTGAGCAGGGGCTATTGGGTGAGAATGTTGATGTACAGATGCAAGGTGGTAGTTTGCGCATTAATTGGCAAGGTGCAGGTCATCCATTATATATGACGGGACAAGCTGCCCATCTCTACGACGGATTTATTCATTTATAACGAGTTTCAATGTATGAATAATTATCAAGAACAGACAATAACGGACATCGAGCTAAATGATGAGCTTGTTATGCAATATTTATTACAGAGTCCCGATTTTTTTATTCGTAATGCCTCTTTAGTTGAAAAGATACGTATCCCTCATCCGATGAAGGGCGGTATTTCTCTCGTCGAATGGCAATTGAGACGCCAGCGCAATGAAATCAAACAGCTACAGGAAGAAATTACTTTATTGATGGAATATGCGGGTTTAAATGAAATGCTGTGCAAACGTTTGTTACAGCTACAGGCAGACTTAGCCATCGCCAGTACTCTGAGAGACATGTTAAAACGTTTACAACATTGGGCACGAACATTCGGTTTGTTAGATGCCCATGTGCGCCTGTTCAGCGATCGCTGGCAGTTAAATACACCTTTTGATGTGGCGAATTTGGCGCTGTCACGGCAGATCTTTGAACCCTTACGCCGACAACGATTGTCTGAAGAGCAGCACTTTCTTGGTAGTCTAAATGAAACTGAGTTACAGCTGCTCTTGCCACAGGCACAGCAGGTAGGTTCTGTGGCTTTATCTCTGCTCGGAGACAAGGGGGATCTCGGTGTAATTATATTCAGTAGCCACGATAGTCAACATTATCAGCAAGGCATGGGAACGGTGATACTGCATCAAATTGCCAAATTTTTACCCGGATTATTGACACGTTGGATAGAACGGACGTCCACACCATGCTAACGATGCTACAGCAACCAGTTAATAACTTTTTGCATTATCTCAAGGTTGAACGTCAACTCAGTCCATTGACGGTGGCTAGCTATAGCCGTCAGTTGCAAATACTCATCAAGATGATCGATCAACTAGGGATCAAACAATGGGAAATGCTAGATGCTGCGGGGGTTCGTAAGTTGCTGGTACAGAGCAAACGTGCTGGCTTACATGCTTCTAGCCTGGCATTACGTTTTTCTGCATTGCGTAGTTTTCTTGACTACTTAGTAACACAGAGGATATTGCAGGCTAACCCGGCAAAGGGCATCACAACCGGGCGTAGTGGGCATCATTTACCAAAAAATATTGATGTCGATGAAGTCGATCGCTTACTGGATATCGAATTACAGGATCCTTTAGCGATCCGTGATCGCACTATGCTTGAAGTGATGTATGGTGCGGGTTTACGGCTTGCGGAATTGATCGGAATGGATTGCCGACATGTGGATCTGATCGAAGGCGAAGTTTGGGTACTGGGCAAAGGCAGTAAAGAGCGAAAAGTGCCTATCGGGATGACAGCAGTCACCTGGTTACAGCGTTGGCTGCCTTTGCGTGATCTCTTCGTTCCACAAGATGATGCTATTTTTTTAGCCAATACCGGTAAACGTATCTCACCACGTAATGTGCAAAAGCGTTTTGCTGAGTGGGGAGTGAAACAGGGCGTAAACAGCCATATTCATCCACATAAGTTACGTCATTCTTTTGCTACCCATATGCTGGAATCTTGCGGTGATTTACGTGCCGTACAAGAACTGCTCGGGCATGCCAATTTGTCTACTACGCAAATTTATACCCATCTTGATTTTCAACATTTAGCAACAGTGTATGATGCTGCCCATCCGAGAGCGAAACGAGGTAAAAACTAAACAGTGCTTATGGACGATTCTTATCTACTTGACAGTTTGAATGAAAAACAACGCGAAGCCGTGGCAGCTCCTCTAAGCAACAGGTTGGTACTGGCAGGTGCCGGTAGTGGTAAAACCCGCGTATTGGTGCATCGTATCGCGTGGTTATTATCGAAAAAAAAAGTATCGCCCTTTTCTATTATCGCGGTCACTTTCACCAATAAAGCAGCCGCCGAGATGCGCTACCGTATTGAGCATTTACTCGGCGATGGCAACAATAACCATAGCATTTGGATGGGTACTTTCCACGGACTGGCACATCGGCTATTGCGGATCCATCATTTGGATGCCAATCTGCCGCCGGATTTCCAGGTGCTCGATAGTGACGATCAGTTACGTTTAGTCAAACGTATCGTCAAAGCTCTTAATCTGGATGACAAAAAATGGGCACCACGTCAAGCCATGTGGTACATCAATAGCAAAAAAGAAGCCGGATTACGTCCACAACATATTGAAGATTACGGTCACTTGGCAGAAGCCACCTGGTTGAGTATTTATCACGCCTATCATCAAGCCTGTGACAGGGGTGGATTGGTCGATTTTGCAGAACTGCTGCTGCGGGCCCATGAATTATGGCTGCATAAACCAGATATCCTGAATCATTACCAACAGCGTTTTAATCATATTTTAGTCGATGAGTTTCAGGATACTAACAGCATTCAGTACGCCTGGATCCGCTTATTGGCCGGAGATCAGGCTAATGTGATGATCGTCGGTGATGATGATCAATCGATTTACGGTTGGCGTGGGGCGCAGGTTGAAAATATTCAACGTTTCTTACAGGACTACCCTGCTGCAGAAACCATTCGATTGGAACAAAATTACCGTTCCACCGGTAATATCCTGACGGCGGCTAATACGCTGATTGCCAATAACAGTGAACGGCTAGGCAAAAATCTATGGACGCAGGCAGCCATAGGGGAACCTATTGCTCTCTATGCCGCCATCAATGAATGGGATGAAGCCCGTTTCGTCGTTAGTCGGATCAAAGTTTGGCAAGAAAGAGGAGGTTTACTAAAAAACTGTGCCATTTTGTATCGCAACAATGCGCAATCACGGGTATTGGAAGATGCACTTCTACACGCCACTATGCCGTATCGTATTTATGGCGGTCAGCGTTTCTTTGAACGTCAGGAAATAAAGGATGCCTTGGCTTATCTGCGCCTAGTTTGCAACCGTAATGATGATGTTGCTTTTGAACGGGTAGTGAATACACCGACGCGGGGTATTGGCGATCGCACCTTAGATATACTGCGCCAACATGCGCGCGACCAACAGTTGACCCTGTGGCAATCCACCACGACACTGTTACAGAATAACGTGTTGGCAGGTCGTGTCGCCGCGACACTCCAACGTTTTATTGAACTGGTGGAAGCATTGGCACATGAAACCGCTAATTTGCCGTTACATAAACAAACTGATCAAATCATTCACGATTCCGGTCTATGGTCAATGTACAAAGAAGAAAAAGGTGAGAAAGGTCAAGCCCGGATTGAAAACCTTACAGAACTGGTAACGGCAACCGAACAATACCAACACGAAGATTTAGACATGTCACCGTTGTCAGCGTTTCTTTCTCATGCTGCGTTAGAAGCGGGTGAAGGACAGGCCGATCCTCACCAGGATGCGGTACAATTGATGACACTTCATTCCGCCAAAGGTCTAGAATTTTCGCAAGTATTTATTGTCGGCGTGGAAGAAGGTATATTCCCTCGCCAAATATCGTCGGATACAAGTGGACATTTGGAGGAAGAACGCCGCCTCGCCTATGTTGGCATCACCCGTGCGATGCAGAAACTGACGTTAACTTATGCGGAAAGCCGTCGTTTCTATGGTAAAGATGTAAAACAGCCGCCTTCTCGTTTTATTGATGAACTCCCGTCAATCTGTATCGAGAGAGTTCGATCACGTGCTACGGTTTCTCGTCCGTTTAAAAATTATTCGAGGGATCCTTCCCTACATAAAGACGATAACGATTTTACCGTAGGTCAACGTGTACGCCATCCCATATTTGGTGAAGGCACGATAGTGCAACTAGAAAATAATGATGAACAAAAACGGGTACAAGTGGCCTTTCCTGGTGAGAAAGCAAAGTGGCTGGTAGTGGCCTATGCAAGATTAGAGAAGTTATAACCCTGCAAGTTAGGCGGAGTCAATGGAATATGTTAAGCGCATTTAAATTAGATAATCATCGGTTATCCCGTTTGGAGCTGGATGAATCGGATAAACTGACTGCTGCACTGTGGGTCGATTTGATGGAGCCAGAGATAGCAGAACGTGAGCGGGTACAAACTGAATTGGGTCAAAATCTGGCGACTCGACCAGAGCTAGATGACATCGAGGCCTCTGCGCGTTTCTTTGAAGATGAAGATGGTTTACATATTCACTCATTTTTCTATTACGAGGATGCAGAAGATCACGCGGGCAATACTACAGTGGCTTTCACCATTCGTGATGGTCGCCTGTATACCTTACGTGAGCGCGAATTGCCAGCTTTTCGTCTTTACCGAATGCGTGCTCGTACACAGAAGCTGGTAGACGGTAACGCCTACGAATTACTGTTGGATCTGTTTGAAACCAAAATTGAGCAACTTGCTGACGAAATCGAAAATATTTACAACGATTTAGAAAAATTAAGTCGAGTGATCATGGAAGGTCAACAGGGTGATAAGTATGATGCAGCGCTGTCTATCTTGGCGGAACAAGAAGATATCGGCTGGAAAGTGCGCCTATGTTTGATGGATACCCAACGGGCGTTAAATTTTCTCGTCCGTAAAGCGCGCTTACCCGCGGGACAACTTGAACAGGCACGTGAAGTACAGCGTGATATTGAATCCCTGCTACCACATAATGAGTCCCTATTTCAAAAGGTAAATTTCTTGATGCAAGCAGCGATGGGTTTTATCAATATCGAACAAAACCGTATTATCAAGATTTTCTCGGTAGTCTCAGTGATTTTCCTGCCTCCTACACTGGTGGCCTCGAGTTACGGTATGAATTTTCAGTTCATGCCGGAACTGCATTGGTCGTTTGGTTATCCTGGAGCAGTGAGCCTAATGATTATTGCGGGTGTCGCACCCTATCTTTATTTCAAACGTAAAAAATGGCTGTAACTCAACGGATACCCGTGAGAAAAAAAACATTAGACTTCTTGCAGAGGTAAGAGGGTGACAGACAGGGAACAACAAACCGTAAAAATATTACGCGATATCTTCGGCTATCAGCAATTTAGGCCAGGACAGCAAGAAATTATCAACGCTACTTTGTCAGGGCAAGATTGCCTGGTCGTGATGCCAACTGGTGCTGGCAAATCTTTATGCTATCAGATCCCTGCATTGGTAATGAAAGGTTTGACTCTGGTCGTTTCTCCTTTGATTTCATTGATGAAAGATCAAGTTGACCAGTTATTGGCTCATGGTGTCACTGCTGCCTGTTTAAACTCTACCCAAACCTGGGAACAACAAACGAAAGTAATGACCGGCTGTCGTAACGGTCAAATTAGGCTGTTGTATATCGCTCCTGAACGGCTAGTAATGGAAAATTTTCTCGAGCAATTGCCACATTTTTCACCGGTGCTGTTAGCGGTAGATGAAGCACATTGTATCTCACAGTGGGGGCATGATTTTCGACCAGAATACCGCGCTTTAAATCAGCTAAAATTGCGCTTTCCCAGTTTGCCAGTGATTGCACTGACGGCAACAGCGGATGAAACGACACGTAGTGATATTGCCCGACTACTGAATTTGCATCAACCCTTGATTCAGATCAGTAGTTTTGACCGTCCTAACATCCGTTATACCTTAATTGAAAAGTTTAAACCCTTGGATCAATTGTGGCGCTTTATTAGCACTCAGCAAGCAAAATGCGGTATTGTTTATTGTAACAGCCGAGCAAAAGTGGATAAAACGACCGAGCTCTTACAAAATCGTGGATTAAGTGTGGCAGCCTATCATGCTGGGCTGGATAATCAGCTCCGAGCGCAAGTGCAGGAGGCTTTTCAACGCGACGATCTGCAGATAGTCGTAGCGACGGTTGCTTTTGGCATGGGGATCAACAAACCAAACGTGCGGTTTGTGGTACATTTCGATATTCCACGCACCATCGAATCTTACTATCAAGAAACGGGTCGTGCCGGACGCGATGGGCTGCCCGCCGAAGCCATGTTGTTGTATGATCCGGCGGATATGGTATGGTTGCGTCGTTGCCTCGAGGAAAAACCGGCCGGTGAGCAACAAAATATTGAACGTCATAAATTGAATACGATGGTGGCGTTTGCCGAAACACAAACCTGCCGCCGTCTGGTGTTGCTCAATTATTTCGGTGAATATCAGCAGCAATCTTGCGGCAACTGTGATATTTGTCTCGATCCTCCTAAACGTTATGATGGCCTGGTCGATGCACAAAAGGTGTTGTCTTGTGTCTATCGGGTAGGCCAGCGCTTCGGAGCAGGCTATGTTGTTGAAATATTACGCGGTGCGAATAATCAGCGCATTAGGACCCTGGGTCATGATAAATTATCGGTTTTCGGTATTGGTCGTGAGCAAGCAGCAGAACACTGGACCAGTGTATTACGTCAACTGATTCATTTAGGCAAACTGCGTCAAAATATTGAGATGTTTTCTGCGCTACAACTGACTGAAGCTGCTCGGCCAATATTACGCTCTGAAATACCGTTATCGCTGGCGGTGCCGCGGATCCAGGATTTCAAACCCAGAAGAAATGCTAAAAACCAGAAATCCTCCGGTGGCCACAAGGTTTACAAAAACCAAACCGTCAGTGACGGTGAGCTGTTTGCCAAATTACGTAAATTGCGTAAATCGATGGCTGATGAAGCAAATATTCCACCTTATGTCGTATTTAACGATGCTACTTTGTTGGAAATGTCAGAAAAAATACCGATCACTAGCAGGGATTTGTTGAGTGTTAATGGCGTAGGGCAGCGCAAACTGGAACGTTTTGGTGCTGCTTTTATCAAAGCGATACGCAAGCATCTCAACGACTCATAAAAGTAGCGCTGTTATACACAGTGCTGAAACATCAATCTGATGACCACGACCAGATTGATGTTAATTTTACCAGAGGTTAAAACGGACTGTTATGTATCATATTGTCGCTTCTGATTTGGATGGCACCTTGCTATCCCCTGATCACACACTTTCTCCTTATGCTAGAGAAACTCTTAAATCACTGACAGAACGCGGGGTGCACTTTGTTTTTGCTACCGGCCGCCATCATGTTGATGTTTCACAAATTCGTGCCAGAGTCGCCATCGACGCTTTTATGATCACCTCGAATGGTGCGCGGGTGCATAACACCGCAGACAAGTTGATTTTCAGCGATAATCTCGATGAAGACATTGTTCATGATCTCTACGCAATGGAATACGATAACCCCGATATTTTGACCAATGTTTATCGTAATGACGACTGGTATATCAATCGTGAAAGCCCTGAGCAGGCCAAATTTTTCCACGAATCCATTTTTAACTACCAGATTGTGGAGATCAAATCATTGCCCACTGATGGCATGTGCAAAATCTATTTCATCAGTTACAACCATGAAAAATTGCTGCTATTGGAACAAGAGATCAAAACGCGTTGGGGCAATCGTGTTAATGTGTGTTTCTCATTGCCTACGTGCCTGGAAGTCATGGGAGCAGGCGTATCTAAGGGGCATGCATTACAACAAGTCGCACAAATTTTTGGTCATTCGCTACAAAACTGCATCGCCTTTGGTGATGGTATGAACGACATGGAAATGCTTTCTATGGTAGGTAAAGGCTGCATCATGAAAAATGCGCATGCACGCCTGAAAGAGGCATTACCTGCGCTGGAAATTATTGGCTCTAATGCCGATGATGCAGTCCCTCATTATTTACGTAAAATGTTTTTGGTATAAACAGATCATTTATGCTGTCCCTGCTGTTGTAAAAAGTGTACACCTTTGTCAGGGAAATCAGTAAAGGCACCCTCTGCCTTCGCTTTTTCATAAATGATGTTATATAACTGGTTAACATCGGTTACGTATGATGGCAGAGCATCCGCACGAAGGGTATAAGGATGCAATTGCAGCTTATTAGCATGAGCTTGTTCAGCCATGTCAGTCAATACGATCTCCTTCGGTGTTGAGCTATCGGCGATCAGCATATGGTAATCTGGGCCAACACCATCGGCGTACTCGGCGATTTTTTTCATGGCATCCGAACCCGGTTGAAGCATCCAGTCATAGTTATAATTGACCCACTGACCATTAGGTTGTTGTTCGTAAGTTTCTTTCCAATCGGTATACGCGATCAGTTGGATCAAATTTAAGTTCATGCCCATTTTCGGTAGTAGTTCTTTTTTAATCCGCTTTAATTCGTTAGGATCAAAGCATTGCAGATAAACTTTATCTTTTTTGTCACGATAGCCATACTCTTTAAGCACTTGAAGTACTTTAGTGGCGATATCTCTCCCTTCCTGATAATGAAACCAGGGCGCTTTGATCTCAGGGTAGATGCCGATGTTTTTACCGGTCGAGTGGTTCAATCCTTGAACAAACTCTATTTCTTCCTGGAAGGTATGTACTCGAAAATCAGATTTTCCCATCGGGAAACGTTTTGGGTAACGCTGTACTGGTTTACCCCCTTCAATATCGAAAACTTCACTGGCTTTCAGCGATTTAATTTCCTCTAGAGTGAAATCGATCGCGTAGTAGCGACCATCTTTTTTACGTGCCCGCCCCGGGAAACGCTGTGCCACGTCGGTGACACCATCTAAATAATGATCATGCAGTACTATCAGTTGATCATCTTTGGTCATCACCAAATCCTGTTCTAAATAATCCGCGCCTTGCGCATAAGCCAGCGCTTTAGCAGGTAATGTGTGCTCGGGTAAGTAACCACTGGCGCCACGATGGGCGATAACCAATTTGTTTGTCGATGGTTTTTCTTCAGCATAAACACTATTTGCTATTACAGAGGCGAAAATGATACTGATTAACTTATTGGCATAACTTGCCATACTTTCATGCTCCCATTTTAGGATATAAAAAAACCGCAGCCTGATACCATGGCTTAAAATAACAGACTGTATAGCGGCAACATCATCATTACGTATACTGGCTAACCTGTTCTTTTTGGTGTCTCTTCTCGCTTAACATCACAATGATTAACAATATAACCGCGATAATGCTGCCACCAATCATCACCATAAAACCACCGTCCCAACCGAAGAAATCAACGGTATAACCAACAAACGCACTGGCAGCGACAGAACCACCAAGGTAGCCAAAGAGACCGGTGAACCCCGCAGCGGTACCGGCTGCTTTTTTCGGTGCCAGTTCCAGGGCATGAAGACCAATCAGCATGACCGGCCCGTAGATTAAAAAGCCGATGGTGATCATGCAAATCATATCAATAACGGGATGACCAACGGGGTTGAGCCAGTAAACGACAGTAGCAATAGTCACCAATATCATAAAGAATACGCCAGTTGCTCCCCGATTGCCTTTAAATACTTTATCTGACATCCAACCACAGAGCAAAGTCCCTGGAATGCCCGCATATTCATACAAGAAATAAGCCCATGATGATTTATCCAGCGTAAAGTGCTTGACCTCTTTGAGATAAGTGGGTGACCAATCGAGGATACCGTAGCGAAGTAAGTAAACGAAAACGTTAGCGATAGCGATAGCGATAGCGATAGCGATATACCATAGCAATTTGTTGGGTAAAACATACTGCATAAAGATCTGCTTTGCTGTCAATTCTTCTTCTGTTTTTTCATTGTAGTCATCAGGATAATCATTTTTATACTCTTCAATAGGTGGTAAACCGCAGGATTGAGGGGTATCACGCATCAAAGCAAAAGCGATGAGTGCCACCAGCATGGCACCAAAAGCCGGCATATATAATGCTGCTTTCCAGTCATGAAACCAGGCCATTCCCAAAAGGAACAGTAATGGCGGCAAACCACCACCGACGTTATGAGCGCAATTCCAAATAGAAACGATACTACCGCGTTCTTTTTTTGACCACCAATGAACCATAGTACGGCCACAGGGAGGCCAACCCATACCCTGGAACCAACCGCACAAGAACAACAGCACAAACATCACGGCAATGCTTGATGTTGCCCAAGAGACAAATCCCATAAACAGCATCACTGCAGCAGATAGAATCAACCCCGCAGAAAGAAATACACGTGGATTAGAGCGGTCAGAAACTGAACCCATAATAAATTTTGAAAAACCATAAGCGATAGAAATGCCGGATAAAGCGAAGCCTAAGTCACCACGTGAAAAACCCTGTTCGATCAAATAGGGCATCGCCAGGGTAAAATTTTTACGTACCAAATAATAAGCGGCATAACCGAAAAATATGCCGCAAAAAATTTGCCAGCGTAAGCGTCGATAAGTCGAATCTATCCGTTCTTCGGGTAGCTTGCTTTGGTGCGCGGCGGGCTTGAAAATACTCAACATAAGTGTCTCCGATAGTATTGTTGGCTTTCATCGCTATTCGATTTCTTATAAAAACGACTCATAATGACTAACTTTATATTTTAATAACTTTTCGTTACCGGCCCGTTTTACCAATAATACCGAAATGACCGGCGCTTGTAGCTAAAGATAGCTGATGCCCAGTTTGACGAGTAAAATATTTCAGCAGGTTGTTGTCTGTTCTTGAGCTGTTGCTCACAGTTTCGCCATAACCTTCAATATTTCTCCAGCCAGGCAAAAAATGTTCGCCAACTGTCTTGCAGGCGCCTTCCAGTAACGGTTTAATAGACTTCTTGTTAAACTGTTCTTTACTGATATCTCTTAAGTATTTCTTCCTTTGTCCTCTTAAGTTATGTCTCTCAATTGGTAGCAAAGTGATTAATGATCTTCTAAGAGCCTGTTCCAAATCTTTTGTTGCTGTGCTCAAGAGAAGAAAAAATGAGTAGGAAAGCACAGTTTACTCTTTGTATACAACAAAAGGAGTCAGTGAGCATTTTGAGCTCGTTTTTGACGAATAACTTGACCAAAACACGGCGAGCACAAGAGATTTCGAATAGGTTCTAAGAAAAAGAGACGACGAGATAAATATTAACCGGAGCATCGATGGATGAGAGATTTGTTCAAGCCCACAAAGAAGCAAGATGGGCTTTTACTTTAACACTGGCTTATTTGGTGGGCTGGATCCTCAGTGCTTACTGGCCTGACGATTCCATAGGCATAACGGGGCTGCCTTTTTGGTTTGAAATCGCCTGTATCTATTTGCCACTGTTATTTATAGTGTTTTGCTGGTTAATGGTGCGCTTTATTTTCCGTGATATCCCACTGGGAGAGAACGATGCAAACTAATGTTGTCTTACCGTTGATTGCCTACCTGATGTTAGTATTTGCGCTATCCATTTATTCTTATACACGTCGGCGTACAGGAAATTTCCTCAACGAATATTTTATTGGCAACCGTTCTATGGGGGGATTTGTCTTGGCAATGACCCTAACGACTACCTACATTGGTGCCAGTTCCTTCATTGGTGGGCCAGGAGCAGCATATAAATACGGCTTAGGCTGGGTCTTATTAGCCATGATACAACTGCCGGTGGTTTGGCTGTCTCTAGGGGTACTGGGAAAAAAATTTGCTATCTTGGCTCGTCGTTATAACGCCGTGACACTCAACGATATGCTGTATGCCCGTTATCAAAGTCGCTTACTAGTATGGCTGGCGAGTATCAGTTTATTGATCGCCTTAATCGGTGCCATGACCGTGCAATTTATTGGCGGTGCCCGTTTACTGGAAACGGCCGCCGGTATCCCTTACAACACCGGTTTACTGATATTTGGCATCAGTATTGTGCTTTATACTGCCTTTGGCGGTTTCCGCGCCAGTGTACTCAATGATACTTTGCAAGGCCTGGTGATGCTAGTCGGTACCATTCTGTTACTCGTTGCCGTCGTGTATGCCGCCGGCGGATTACATCAAGCGGTCACGACACTCGCACGTATCGATCCAGCATTGATTTCACCACAAGGCAGTGATCAAATCCTCGACCTGCCTTTTATGGCCTCATTCTGGGTACTGGTGTGTTTTGGCTTGATTGGCTTACCGCCCACGGCAGTACGTTGTATTGCTTATCGTGACAGTAAAGCGGTTCACAGTGGGATTATCCTTGGCACCATTATTGTGGCAATACTGATGCTTGGCATGCATTTGGCCGGAGCATTAGGGCGCGCGGTTTTACCAGACTTGGCGATCCCCGATCACGTTATTCCAACACTGATGATAAAAGTACTACCGCCGTTTGCAGCCGGAATATTTCTGGCAGCACCGATGGCGGCCATTATGTCAACAATTAATTCTCAGTTACTGCAATCATCAGCGACTATTATTAAAGATTTATATCTCAATTGGCGACCCGATGAGATCAGCAATGAAAGCAAACTCGCCTATATTTCTAATCTGTCGACGTTACTGCTTGGATTACTGTTACTACTGGCAGCGTGGCGACCACCGGAGATGATTATCTGGCTTAATCTGTTGGCTTTGGGTGGCCTCGAAGCCATATTTTTGTGGCCATTGGTACTCGGACTATATTGGCAGCGCGCCAATGCTCATGGTGCGCTTAGCTCAATGATTGCTGGCGCACTATGCTATACACCACTTGCCAGTTTTCATATTAAATTGATAGGTCTACATCCGATCGTTCCCTCATTGTTACTGAGTCTATTGGCTTTTTGTATCGGTAATCAATTTGCAGATCGGACACTGACCCACACCAAAAAGTTAAATCGTACTAAATAAACCTCTGTGAAACTTACTGAGTAACGTACCTCAGGTTACACTCTGACTGAAGAGAATGGTTATGCCCTGGATACAGCTTAAAATAAATACCTCAAGCGATCATGCTGAGTCGCTTAGCAATACATTGCTTGAGAATGGAGCGCTTGCTATCACTTTTCAAGATACTTACGACAACCCGATATTTGAACCATTACCTGGAGAGACCCGACTTTGGGGAAATACTGATGTGATTGGTTTGTACGACGCTGAAACCGATATGGCGAAAATTATTGCCGCGCTAGCAGGACAGGATCGATTCAATAAAAATTTTATTCATAAAATTGAACAAATTGAAGATAAAGATTGGGAACGCGAATGGATGGATAATTTTCATCCTATGTGTTTTGGTCAACGCCTGTGGATTTGCCCAAGTTGGAAAGACATACCCGATCCCAATGCAGTCAACGTGATGTTAGACCCTGGTTTGGCATTTGGTACGGGTACTCATCCCACAACTTCATTATGTTTACAATGGCTCGATGGCTTGGATCTGACAGATAAAACGGTTATCGACTTCGGTTGTGGCTCGGGCATTCTCGCGATTGCAGCGTTAAAACTCGGTGCTGTACGTGCCATTGGTATTGATATCGATCCTCAGGCAATTCAAGCGAGCCGGGATAATGCACAGCGTAACGGCGTTGCAGAAAATCTGGAACTGTATCTGGCCAAAGATCAACCGGCAGATTTATCCGCTGATGTAGTGGTCGCTAATATTTTAGCGGCACCTTTGCGTGAACTGGCACCACTGATAAACACACTAAGCTGTGGTCATCTGGGGCTTTCCGGCGTCCTGGCTTCTCAGGCTCTCACTGTTGCACAGGCGTACCAGGGAAGTTTTATCCTTGATCCTGTCGTAGAAAAAGAAGGATGGTGCCGTATTACCGGAATAAAAAATAATTATTGCGAGTTCGTGAGCACACAAGTAGCAAACGGAGATCCTGAATAAGCTTTCACCTTTCCTTGAGTTTTCTGTACTGTCCAAGTATAGTTACGCGTCGTTTTTCAGCCGCACATAAACAAGTTCCTTGCCTCTATGGGTTGGCGGTTGACCCTAATCAGGAGGCTGAATAATCCGTAAGGAGCACAATTCTATGCGTCATTATGAAATCATTTTTATGGTTCATCCTGATCAAAGCGAACAGGTTCCAGGCATGATCGAGCGTTATAGCGCTATCATCGCTAAAGCTGCTGGTCAAATTCATCGTCTGGAAGACTGGGGTCGCCGTCAACTAGCTTATCCGATCAATAAATTGCACAAAGCCCACTACGTTTTGTTGAACGTTGAAGCGCCACAAGAAACAATCAATGAGTTGGAAACTAATTTCCGCTTCAACGATGCCGTTATCCGCAACATGGTTATGCGTGTTAAGAATGCGGTAACCGAAGCATCGCCAATGACGAAAGCAAAAGATGAGCGCCGTGAGCGTCCTGACTTCGCTATAGAAAACAATGATGAGGCAGATGTTGGGGATCCTGAAGAGTAAGCACCGTGGCGATAATCAATCGGGTGGTGCTTTCTGGCATTGTATGTAAATTCCCCATTCGGAATGTCAGTCCTGCTGGTATTCCGCACTGCCAGTTCGTGCTCGAGCACCGTTCACAGCAGCAGGAAGCTGGATTGAGCCGACAAACATGGTGTCATATGCCGGTTATCGTCAGCGGACATCGATCACATGCATTAACTCACAGTATAACGGTCGGTATTCAGTTAACCGTGCAGGGTTTTATTAGCTGCCATCAAGGGCGTAATGGGCTAAATAAACTGGTTCTGCATGCCGAGCAAATTGAATTGATAAATTCTGGAGATTAGCTAAATGTCACGTCATTATTACCGTCGTCGCAAGTATTGCCGTTTCACCGCGGAAGGCATTAAAAAGATCGACTATAAAGACATCAGCATGCTGAAAAATTATATCACCGAGAGTGGTAAGATAGTACCAAGCCGTATCACTGGTACTCGTGCTAAATTCCAACGTCAGCTTGCCAGTGCCATCAAACTTGCACGCTACTTGTCTTTATTGCCTTACACTGACAGCCATCAGTAATTAGGCCAGTCTACTAATGACTTTAATGAGGATAAAGTAATGGAAGTCATTCTGCTTGAAGAAGTAAAAATTAATGAAGTAAAAAAACTGGGCATTCTGGGTGATAAGGTTAATGTAAAAACGGGCTATGCCCGTAACTTTCTCATTCCACAAGGAAAAGCGGTACAGGCAACCAAGAAAAACATAGAGAATTTCGACACACTCCGTGCCAGAATGGAAGCTGAATTAGCTAAAAATCAGGCCAAAGCCAGAGATCGTGTCGATGAATTCGAGAAATTAGGCAATGTCACCCTCGAAGCGAAAGTTGGGGCAAATGATAAATTGTTTGGATCTATCGGCAGTAATGATATCGCGCAAGCGATAACCACGGCCGGTGTTCCTGTGAGTAAAAAAGAAGTGCGTCTGAAAGATAAGCTTGCTATACGTAGCTTGGGTGTGCATGAAATTCACATCCAGGTAGCCCAGGATGTGTCTGCGCGACTGACGGTGACTGTAGTTGCACAAGAGTAAGCTATGCTGTCAGAATACCTGTGCAGCTGTAGTGCCAAAACGTAGCGACAGTGATGTACTTGTATATGAAGGTAGTGAACAACATACAGGGTAAGTTGAGCAAAAAATATAGGGTTAACTCGTTAAAACGCCAGCATTAAGCTGGCGTTTTAATTTATCCTGGTAGTTTCAATCCCAGTAAGTTAAGAACCTCGACTAACGGACTTCCCAATGTTAAAAATTTTTAATACTTTAAGTCGTGAAAAAGAAGAATTTAAGCCGATCCATGCAGGAAAAATCGGTATGTATGTATGTGGTATCACTATTTATGACTTATGTCATATTGGGCACGGACGTACTTTTGTTTCCTTCGATGTTATCGCACGCTATTTGCGCTATTTGGGCTATTCCTTGATTTATGTTCGAAATGTGACCGATATTGATGATAAAATAATCAAACGTGCTGCTAAAAATAATGAAAGTTGTCAACAACTTACTACGCGGATGCTGGCGGAAATGCACCATGACTTCGAAGCATTGAATTTACTGCCTCCTGATAAAGAACCACGAGCCACGCACCATATCGCAGAAATTATCGTCCTAATCCAGAAATTGATTGAACGCCAACATGCTTATATTGCAGCCAATGGTGATGTGATCTTTGCTGTGGACAGCGCTCCTGATTACGGTTTACTCTCTCGTCAGGATTTGGAGCAATTACAAGCGGGGGCACGTGTAGAAATAGCCGACGTAAAACGCAATCCGATGGATTTTATATTGTGGAAAATGTCCAATCCGGGTGACCCAAGCTGGGAGTCTCCTTGGGGGAAGGGGCGTCCTGGTTGGCACATTGAATGTTCAGCAATGAATAGTAAACAGTTGGGCACGCATTTTGATATTCATGGCGGTGGCGCGGATCTTATGTTCCCCCACCATGAAAATGAAATCGCGCAATCTACCTGTGCTCACGGTGGTTCCTATGTCAATTATTGGATGCATACCGGTATGGTGATGATCGACAAAAACAAAATGTCGAAATCGCTGAATAATTTTTTTACCATTCGTGATCTGCTCACCAACTACGATGCAGAAACTGTACGTTACTTTCTCATGTCTGCCCACTACCGCAGCCAGCTTCACTATAACGCAGAAAATTTAAAACTAGCACACACGGCTCTTGAACGCTTGTACATTGCTTTACGAGGTACGGATGCTAATGCTGTCGCTGCCGGTGGCGAAGATTTTGTCACACGTTTCCGTGATGCGATGGATGATGATTTTAATACACCAGAGGCTTATTCCGTATTGTTTGATATCGCCCGTGAAGTAAATCGTTTGAAGAAAAAAGATCACGCAGCCGCCAGTGGGTTAGCTACAGAATTGCGTAATATGGCGTCAGTTCTTGGCTTATTGACACGAGATCCCGAACATTTCTTACAAAATGGTGAACAGATTGATAATCATACAATTGCTAAAATTGACGCATTGATTCAACAACGTGATACTGCCCGCAGCAATAAAAATTGGGCGCTGGCAGATTCTGCTCGACGTCAGTTAGATGAGATGAACGTGGTGTTAGAGGATCGGCCACAAGGAACGACCTGGCGTCGCAAATAAACATTACAATTTATTTTTGTTCAACAGAGAGCAAAGTCATTATTTTATACACTAACCGTTAATCCCCATACAGAAGAAATCGTGTCAGCCATATAATACTGACGAGGGTGTAGACGAAAAACCGGAGAAAATCAATGCCTCGAGTAGGTCGAACAATACAACAAATACGCCCTTTAACCTTCACCCGTCGTTACACAAAATATGCAGAAGGTTCGGTGTTGGTTGAATTTGGTGATACCAAGGTGTTATGTACCGCTACGATCGAAGAGGGCATTCCACGTTTTCTCAAAGGCCAGGGGCAAGGCTGGATTACAGCTGAGTACGGCATGTTACCGCGTGCTACCCATATTCGTAATCCCCGTGAAGCGGCTAAGGGCAAACAAGGAGGGCGTACGCTAGAAATCCAGCGCCTGATTGCTCGTTCGCTACGTGCTGCCGTTGACCTTAAAAAACTCGGGGAACGTACTATTACGATCGATTGTGATGTACTCCAAGCAGATGGAGGCACTCGTACAGCAGCAATCAGTGGTGCCTGCGTCGCGTTGTTCGACGCGCTGAACAGGTTGCTTGACAACGATAAGTTGAAAACTAACCCACAGACAGGATTGGTGGCTGCCGTTTCCGTCGGGATCGTTGAAGGTGAAGCACGTTGCGATCTGGAATATGAAGAAGATTCCATCGCTGAAACTGATATGAATGTAGTGATGATCGAAGATGGCAGGATGATCGAAGTACAGGGTACGGCAGAACGCAATCCATTCAGCCAAGAAGAGCTACTGACATTGCTAGAACTGGCTCGTAACGGTGTAGCGACTATTTTCCAGGCACAAAGAACGGCATTGGAGCAGTAGTCCTGTCAGGGCTTGCTCGAAATCGTTATGAGTGACGCTCAGACGAGGAAAAAATAGGCGAAAAAGCGCAGTTACGCTTTGTATACAACAAAAGGCAGTAAATGAGCATTTTGAGCCTATTTTTGACGAAGTATCCGCTAACATAATAGATTTCGAACAGACTCTAAGAGAGGAACGTATTGTAATGCAAGACTATCAACGCGATTTTATCGAATTTTCACTCCGTAAACAGGTTTTGAAATTTGGTGAGTTCAACCTGAAATCGGGGCGAGTCAGTCCCTATTTTTTTAATGCCGGACTGTTTAATACCGGAAAAGATTTGGCGGAATTAGGGCGTTTCTACGCGACAGCTTTGATGAACTCTAATATTCAATTTGATTTAGTGTTCGGACCCGCTTACAAGGGCATCCCAATTGCCACTGCGACCACAGTCGCGTTAGCAAATGATCATAAACGGGATGTCCCTTATTGCTTTAATCGCAAAGAAACCAAAGATCACGGTGAAGGTGGTCGTTTAGTGGGGAGTCCGTTACAAGGAAGAGTGATGCTAATCGATGATGTGATCACCGCGGGTACCGCAATTCGTGAAGCGATGGCCGTTATTGCTGCCCACAATGCTTCATTAGCTGGCGTAATGGTTTCCCTAGATCGACAGGAACGAGGTAACAGCGAAATGTCAGCCATTCAGGAGGTTGAGCAAAATTATCACTGCCAAGTCATTTCCATTGTCACCTTGGACGATTTGATCAGTTATCTCAAAGAAAAACCTGAGATGACTGATAACTGGAGTGCTGTAGAAAATTACCGAAAAAAATACGGAATAGTGAGCTAGCTCTCATAAACTAACAAACGGTAGGTTTGATATTAAAATATTTGATAACTATTGCGGTTAATTGGAGTCGAAGATTTACAATAATAAGCTGATGGTTCAGGAGTTACAATAATGAAGTTTGAAGGCATCACCTCCCAGGAACTCGCTACCTATGGTATCGAGAATGTCGATGAAATTGTATACAATCCAAGTTATACGTTATTATTCGAAGAGGAAACCTCTTCAGGACTAGAAGGCTATGAACGTGGTACTGTTACTTCATCGGGTGCAGTTGCTGTCGACACCGGTATCTTTACGGGTCGATCACCCAAAGATAAATATATCGTCCGTGACGATATAACAAACGATACCCTATGGTGGGCTGATAGAAATAAAGGTAAAAACGACAACAAGCCACTGAGCCAGGAAACCTGGCAGCATTTAAAAGGATTAGTCACCCAGCAATTATCGGGAAAGCGTCTGTTTGTCGTCGATGCTTTTTGTGGTGCTAACCGTAAAAGTCGTCTGCAAGTTCGTTTTATCACAGAAGTCGCTTGGCAAGCTCATTTCGTCAAAAATATGTTTATCCGTCCATCTGACGAAGAATTAGCACAATTCAAAGCTGATTTTATTGTGATGAACGGCGCAAAATGCACTAACCCACAATGGAGAAAACAGCAGCTTAATTCAGAAAATTTCGTCGCTTTCAATCTGACTGAACGTATGCAACTAATTGGCGGCACCTGGTACGACGGTGAGATGAAAAAGGGTATGTTCTCAATAATGAACTATCTTTTACCGTTACAAGGCATTGCCTCGATGCATTGTTCCGCTAATGTTGGCAAGAAAGGGGACGTCGCTGTTTTCTTCGGTTTATCTGGCACAGGTAAAACGACCTTATCCACTGACCCAAAACGTGAGCTAATTGGTGATGATGAGCACGGTTGGGATGATGACGGTGTGTTTAATTTTGAAGGGGGTTGTTACGCCAAAACTATTAATTTATCAGTGGAAGCCGAGCCAGATATTTACCATGCCATCAAACGTGATGCGTTACTGGAAAACGTCGGAGTACAGGCAAATGCGCAAGTCGATTTCAATGACAGTTCAAAAACCGAAAATACCCGTGTTTCCTACCCGATTTATCATATAAAAAACATTGTGAAACCAATATCAAAAGCCGGACATGCGAAAAAAGTGATCTTTTTAACAGCCGATGCTTTTGGGGTTCTACCTCCGGTTTCCCGCTTGAACACGGACCAAACCCAATATCATTTTTTATCTGGTTTTACTGCCAAGTTAGCAGGTACTGAACGTGGTATCACTGAACCTACCCCTACTTTTTCTGCCTGCTTCGGTGCCGCTTTCTTGCTGCTTCATCCAACACAGTATGCAGAAGTGTTGGTAAAACGGATGCAGGCGGTGGGCGCACAGGCCTACTTGGTTAATACCGGATGGAATGGTAGAGGTGAACGTATTTCTATCAAAGACACCCGCGCTATTATTGACGCCATCCTAAACGGCGAAATTGATAAAATAACCAATTTTACCACTTTGCCAATCTTCAATCTCGAGATACCAGAAACATTACAGGGTGTTGATCCCTTGATTCTCGATCCACGGAACACACACATATCCTACGAAAAATGGCAACAAGAAGCTGAAGATTTAGCACGACGCTTTATCGTTAATTTTGATAAATATACCGATACAGCAGCAGGAGAAGCATTACTGTCTGCTGCGGGCCCAAAACTCGGCTGAATACAATCAGACACTGGACGGTACCTTTAGATTTTCAGTGGGTACCGTCCCAAATCAAACTGTATACAAAATAAAGCATGTAGCGCGGGTAAATGGCTATTGATGGAGCCGCTTTTATCTTAGACTGCAACGATTAGTCGTAGAAATAAAAATATCACTAGGTAAGGTTGTCGATTTTGACTGGTTATATTTATCAAAGCCATTTTTCTTACAATATTCTTTAAACTCACCTGATGTACAAACTTTAGCTTTTCGATACATACTGCACAATTTATTTTCTACTGTTCTACAGGAAAGACCTAATATTTCAGCAATGGCTTTACTCGTCAGTGGTTTCGGTTTTTTCTGCTGTAGGAAAAATATTACTTCAAGTTCTTTATCGGTGAACAAATTACAATTAATATCGTCAGAAACTGGATTCACCTCCAGAGAAGGATCTTTAGTAAGATCAAGCTTCTTCTCTACATTAAATAATGTCTTATTGAGATACTGTATAGCAGAAAAAACCTGCAATTTTTTAGCATGTAAAATAACACCCATACATTTGCCATCTTCACTATAAAAAGGAGACTTCTCACAGATATAGGGTTGAATTATTTCTTCAGTTCCGAAAGGATAAATATTCAGTGAGAATACATGTTGTTTCGATTCCTGAACCTTGCGATCAAGTTCTTCGAAATAAAGTGCAGATCCCGCACTATCATGAGGTATCTGTTTATCTGTTAAATATTTGATATTAAATCCTTTTTTTAGATTTAATAACGCCATGTAGGCATCGTTTCCATACAGATAGCGTGATTGATTATCTTTAATCGCCCACGGATCACTACTACTATCACACAACGAAATAAGCTGCAGAGAAAGGTCGGTAGGGCAACTCTGTGCTCCACTCATTGAAGTTGGTTGGTTGATTTCAGCCATTTTAGATCCCTATCATAAAGTCAGGACGAAAAATTACTCTAGTCATATTGAGATTTCAAGTGTTTATTTAGTCTAAATCCACGTCAAAAAATACTATTTAGACAGTATTGGGTTAAGCAAAGGTCGATCACCAGCATATTTCACTTTTACAAAATGTATCAGCTCTCAGCTTTATTGATATATCTTCTTCCAGCACACATCCTTAGCCCATTGTAGATAGTCTACAAATAATTATTTAACAATATGCCTGAACGAATAGGATAGAGTAGTAAAATATGCAAAAGAAAAAGCAGTGATAACGAATTCATTTATCGTAATTATTATATGTTTATACTCATTTTAAGGACAAAAGTCTAACAGGCAAACTTACATAAGATATTAAACAATAAAAACTGCACCAGCCGCATGATCCACAACACAATCACTAATCGGCCAGCACACTTTTTACAAAAGAACATCATGTTTTCTTACAACAAAAACCAAACCACTTCAATTACAAACCATTACATCAAACAAACCCAACCAAGATAATAAATGCCCCTGGTGTTAGCATTTAATTATCCCTTACACTAAATAATCTTTACTACCTAATCAAAATTACTATAACGCCTCATTCTGTAACATGACTTTGTATAATTATGGTGTTTTCCTGAAGCCAATCAGATACTAGCAAGAACAAGAGATAATAGTAGAGTGTTAAATACTTGCATTGAGTAAGTGGTGGGGTCAAACAACACCGACGGTGCCGGCTAGACCCATTTTTATTTTTGTCTACGAATTAATTTTACTATTTTATCCAGGATTCGTTACCATGCTCTGTTGCATTTAATCAACCATACACCCTGAGTGTGCAAACCTGGAATTCACCTATGCCGTGGTTTAAAAATTTAATGATTTATCGTTTGAAGCAGCAAACTTCATTGCCTGCGGAGCAAATGGAAAAACAGTTAAGCAATTTCAGCTTTATCCCCTGTAGCAGTCAGGACATAACAAAAATGGGTTGGATATCGCCAATGGGCACACGCAGTAATGCACTAGTACATCATGCTCGTGGTCAGATTTTTATCTGCGCAGCCAGAGAAGAAAAAATCATTCCATCTACAGTAGTTAAAAGAGAATTAAAAACCAAAATCGATCATTTTGAAACAGAAAAACAGCGTAAAATTAAAAAAACAGAAAAAGAATCACTTAAAGATGAAGTTCTACATGGCCTATTACCACGTGCCTTTAGTCGTTTTGACCAGACGCTGCTATGGATTGATACAATTAATAATCTAATCATGGTCAATACCGCTAGTGCTAAACGAGCAGAAGATATTCTGGCGCTATTACGTAAGAGTCTCGGTTCTTTACCCGTAGTCCCTTTGACATTAAAAAACCCAGTTGAGTTAACGTTGACTGAATGGGTGCGATCTGAAAACCTCCCTGCAAATTTCACACTCATGTATGAAGCTGAGTTGAAAGCATCTGGGGAAGATGGCGGCCTAATCCGTTGTAAGCAACAAGATCTTGCCAGCAATGAAATTGCGGCACATATAGAAGCAGGCAAGCGAGTCACTAAGTTGGCATTAAATTGGAGAGAAAAGATACAGTTTGTATTGGGTAACGACGGCTCATTAAAACGCTTAAAATTCGTCGACACCCTACATAAGCAGAATGATGATATTGACAACAAAGATTTTGCTCAACGTTTCGCCGCTGATTGTATCCTAATGACCGACGAACTGGCAGTTCTAATTCAAAATATGATTGAAGCCTTAGGGGGATTGGCAATTGCGCCAGATAATGACTGGAAGTAATAACGATAATATGGAATAGTTGCGCGATTATCGCGGCTAGTGATCCGATCGGTTAATCTTCATCTATTGATGTAACGAGAAAATAAAAATGGCAGACCCTTTTGCTAATCCCGACAAAGTTATTAATACTCTGGGAATGCGTTGCCCTGAGCCGGTAATGATGGTGCGTAAAACCGTGCGTCATATGGACTGTGGACAAACTTTATTGATTATTGCCGATGATCCCGCTACAACTCGTGATATTCCCGGATTTTGTCGTTTTATGGAGCATCAGTTATTGGCACAGCATACGGAACAATTACCCTATCGATATTTAGTACGCAAAGGGATTATTGCCAACAAGTGTCCTTTAACAAGCTAATCTTCCCTAACTTACTAATGATGCCAAGTGTGCTTCAATTTCACCTACAAATTCCAAGTCGCTTTCAGCTCTCGCGAGACAGTCTAATGAGAAAAATAGAAAATTTTCACCTACTGATTATGCTAATCATGCTGATTGCTGTGGGGCAAATGGCACAGACTATCTATGTTCCTGTGATTGCTGAAATTGCTCATCATTTTTCGGTACGTACCGGAGTAGTACAACGAGTCATGTCAGCCTATTTACTGACTTATGGTTGCTCTCAATTACTTTATGGCCCTTTGTCTGATCGGATAGGGCGTCGACCAGTGATCCTAGTTGGCATGATGATTTTTATCTGCGGGGCACTGGGTGCCTCACTTGCCAATAGCCTGAGTATACTGGTGCTCGCTAGCGCACTACAGGGAATGGGGACAGGAGTGGCTGGGGTGATGGCTCGTACCATGCCCCGCGATCTGTATGCCGGTACAACATTACGTTATGCCAATAGCTTGCTGAATATGGGTATTTTGGTCAGCCCGCTATTAGCTCCACTCATTGGCGGTGTTCTAGCGAGTTGGTTTGGTTGGCGTGCCTGCTATGCCTTCTTGCTATTGCTATGCAGTGTGGTCGCTTATTGTATGTTCCGCTGGTTGCCGGAAACCCGTCCTCAACAGACAGAAAAACAACGTATGTTAGCGAGTTTTTACCGCTTATTATCCAATGGATTATTTAGTCGTTATCTGGTGATGTTGATTGGTGCCTTGGCAGGGATTGCGGTTTTTGAAGCCAGTGTCGGTGTTCTGATGAGCGGGGTACTAGGGTTAAGCAGTATCAAGGTGAGTATCCTATTTATTCTACCTATCCCAGCCGCATTTTTGGGTGCCTGGTATGCCGGGCGCGACAATAAAACTTTCTATAGTTTGATGTGGTATGCGGTGATAAGCTGTTTATTGGCCGGATTGATGATGTGGATCCCTAGCTGGTTTGGCATCATGAATGTTTGGACACTACTCGTACCCGCCGCCTTGTTTTTTTTTGGGGCCGGTATGTTGTTCCCATTGGCAACAACGGGCGCAATGGAACCATTTCCTTACCTTGCAGGTGCGACCGGTGCTTTGGTGGGCGGATTACAGAATGTGGGATCGGGGCTGGCAACCGGTTTATCAGCAATGTTGCCGCAGACTGGACAATTTAGTCTCGGATTATTGATGTTTAGCATGGCAACACTAATTTTACTCTGTTGGTTGCCTCTGGCTAAGCGTATACGGCAACAGGAAGGGTAGCCGCTCATGCTGCGGAGTAGATTTTGCAAACAATCTTTATCGCTCTTGTTTAGTCGTGTTCTTCCCAGGATTGAGCACGAGCCACCGCTTTTTTCCAACCGTTGTAAAGTCCCTCTCGTTCGGTAACCTTCATATTTGGGCGGAACTGCCGTTCAGTTGGCGCCTTACTTTTCACTTCTTCTAAATCCTGCCAAAACTCGGTGGAAAGACCCGCCAGGAATGCGGCACCTAACGCTGTGCTTTCGCATACTGCGGGGCGATCAACAGAAGTCCCCAGAATATCGGCCTGGAATTGCATCAAAAAATTATTGGCTACCGCTCCACCATCCACGCGTAGAAATTTTAATTGAGTATCTGCATCAGCCTGCATCGCTTCTAATACGTCACGGGTTTGGTAAGCGATAGATTCCAACGTAGCTCGAATAATATGGCTGCGATTTACGCCTCGGGTCATACCAAAAATTGCGCCACGGGCGTAGGGGTCCCAATAAGGTGCTCCTAAACCCGTGAAAGCCGGCACCACATAAACACCATTGCTGTCTTTAACTTTATTGGCAAAATATTCCGAATCCTCGGGATCAATGATAAATTTTAATTCGTCACGTAACCATTGAATAGCAGCACCTCCGATGAATACGGCACCTTCGAGAGCATAATTAATTTCGCCTTTTGCCCCGCAAGCGATAGTTGTTAGCAACCCGTGGTTGGATTGTTCCGCTTTGATGCCGGTGTTCATCAGCAAGAAACAGCCAGTACCGTAAGTATTTTTTGCCATCCCCGGTTGTACACAGAGCTGTCCGAACAACGCAGCCTGTTGATCTCCTGCGATCCCAGCAATAGCAATGGACGTATTACCTTCACCACCGATACTCGTTTTTCCATAAATCTCAGAAGAATGACGCACTTCAGGTAACATCTCTTCGGGAATATCCAACGCTGCCAATAATTCACTATCCCATTTTTTTTCATGGATGTTAAACATCATGGTACGTGATGCATTGGTATAATCTGTTATATGCAACTGATCCTGCCCTTGCCCCTGCGTCATTTTCCATACCAGCCAAGTATCAACGGTACCGAATAATAATTCACCTGCTTCAGCACGTTTACGCGCCCCTTCCACGTTATCGAGGATCCACTTCAGCTTAGTACCGGAGAAATAAGGATCAACTATCAGACCCGTTTTATCGCGTATCTTCTTCTCAAGCCCACTTTTTCTTTTTAGTTCTTCACAGATATCGGCAGTACGGCGACACTGCCATACAATGGCATTATAAATAGGCTTACCAGTGTCTTTTTCCCAGACAATAGTTGTTTCACGCTGATTAGTGATGCCGATACCCGCTATTTGACAAGGGCTAATATCCGTTTTCGCTAGCACTTCCACCAGCGTAGAGCTTTGTGTTGCCCAAATTTGCATGGGATCATGTTCAACCCAGCCT
Source organism: Candidatus Fukatsuia endosymbiont of Tuberolachnus salignus (assembly GCF_964030845.1). NCBI lineage: Bacteria > Pseudomonadati > Pseudomonadota > Gammaproteobacteria > Enterobacterales > Yersiniaceae > Candidatus Fukatsuia > Candidatus Fukatsuia endosymbiont of Tuberolachnus salignus. The sequence continues at coordinate 717,285 of NZ_OZ034983.1, read as the reverse complement.
GCTTTTGGATAAATCTGGCTCAATTCCCGTTGGGAAATACCGATAATATTAGTATCGTGATCTAACACTATGGCTCTTGAACTGGTGGTGCCTTGATCGAGCGCAACAATGTATTTTTTCTCAGTGATATTATCTGTTGTCATGATAATCCTGTTGATATGCTGTTTGTGAAATCTGAAAAATTTATTGGGCTGGTGGTTTTTTTTCTTCCTGACAAATATAGCAGAGCGGCAGATGACGACCAATTAACGCACGGTAAACTAATGCCCCTAGTAACGCACCGACGATAGGTGCAAAAATGGGAACCAGGAAGTAAGGAATATCACGTCCTCCAGTAAAAACGATATCTCCCCATCCTGCTAAATAAGCAAAAATCTTAGCGCCAAAATCACGTGCCGGGTTTAAGGCAAAACCCGTAAGGGAACCAACAGAAGCACCAATTACCGCAATCAGGATACCAATAAGTAACGGAGCCAATGGACCACGTGGAATACCGTTACCGTCATCAGTCAAAGCCAAAATCATACACATTAAAATAGCGGTGATGATGGTTTCTACGATAAAAGCTTGGAGAACAGAGAGATGCGGATTCGGATAAGTAGAAAAAATAGCGGCTAAATCAAGGTTTTCTGTACTACCACGTAATATATGATGGGTTTGTTCAAAATCGATGAATAGATTGTAATACATACCATAAACGACAGCGGCGCCACAAAATGCACCGGCTATCTGTGCCAGAACGTAGGGAATAACCTTATGGCGTTCGAAACAGGCAAACAACCACAACGCAACAGTGACTGCTGGATTAAGATGTGCTCCAGAAATAGCTGCTGTTAAATAGATCGCCATGGCAACTCCCATACCCCAGATAACACTTACTTCCCACTGACTGAAACTGGCTCCCGCCAATTTCAACGACGCGACACAACCCACGCCGAAAAATATAAGTAAAGCCGTACCAAGAAACTCCGCAATACATTGATTTTTTAAGGCAGGGCTGGTTTCGCTCATTGCAGTGTCCTAGCTAGAAGTAGAGTGTAAACGGTAGCATTCTTCGCTCTCTTTTCTTCAATAATGTCATACTAGAGAAAGCGATGTAAATTTATCGTTAACAAACAAAAATAAGAAGTAATATTATAAAAATCTGTATACTTCATCATAAAAATGTACCGGTTTGTGTAATAGTGGAACCTAAAATGTGATCGAACAGGTATTTTTGTCTCACGTGATTAATAATGTTTTCTAATAAACTATGCTTTAGATGATGATAAGTGTCTGTGTGATGGTCATAAGCAGTAAATTACCCTAGAGTAGGCTTTGTGTCAGTATGTATCTAGACAGAAGTGCGTTGGCTACATACAATCTTTTCCATCAAACTGTGTTGTCTACAGTGAAGATGTGCATTAAAAATGACGCTTGTTATTTAGAGTAATGAATTTCGCAGCGGTTACAACGTTAAATCGTTTGTTACCGTTATAAACTGGCTATATACCTGGCGATCACTAAGGGGATGAACGATGGCATTTGAAGTATTTGAAAAATTGGAAGCGAAAGTTCAGCAAACTATTGATACTATTACTTTGTTGAAAATGGAAATTGAAGAATTAAAGGAACAAAACCGTACTCAGGCTGAGAAAAATGAGCAACTGAAGCGAGAAGAGCATGTTTTACAGGAACGCTTGGGGCAGCTGTTGTCTAAAATCGAAGGAGTCGAAGAAATCTAAGGAGGTCGCTTTTTCATCTCGGGTTTTTCTTGGTTTTGGTACTCTGCCCTAGTACATCGAGTAGAACAAGACACTAGACTTCTTGCAAAGCTACTACGTGCTGCAAATTCCGCGTTACGTGGTGCTTGCAGTCTTCATGTATTCGCATGTACACCGTGCTTACTGCTCCCGAGGCACCTGGCTTCGCAGCACTCGCTACGGTTTTGCAAGAAGTCTACTATCGCCTCATCCTTTCATAGCATCCATCTTGAACGCTGTTATTTGGCCTCGGCCTCACGCATAGATTTAGCTATCATTTTTTTCAGAACATGGGCCACGGCAATAAAACCAAAAGTCGCCGTGACCATTGTACTCGCGCCCAGTCCTGTCGTACAGTCCATCCGTTTTGTCCCTGTGGCAGAGGGGCGGGAGGGGCATACACTACCATCTATTTGCGGATACATCAGTGGTTCACTAGAGGATACGCAATCAATTCGCAATTTACCTTTACTATTTTTTACTATATTGAAATTATATTTCAGTCTTTCCCGTAACTTAGCCGCAAGAGGATCCCGGATGGTTTTAGCCAAATCAACAACCATTATACGAGTAGGATCAATCTGTCCTCCGGCTCCTCCCGTTGTAACCACCGGAATTTTATAACGCCGACAATGCGCCAATAAAGCGGCCTTAGGACGAACGCTATCTATTGCGTCAATAACATAGCTAAAATTTCGATCCAAGATGTCGACTACATTATCTGGTGTAACAAAGTTGTAGATACAATGTACTTGGCATTTAGGATTAATAGCCAAAATACGTTGCTCCATAACCGCTGTTTTAACCTGCCCGATGTTTTGACGCAGAGCATGATTTTGGCGATTGGTGTTGGTAATACAAACATCATCCATATCTACCAAGGTGATGGTACCAATGCCAGTACGTGCCAATGCTTCAGCCGCCCATGATCCAACACCACCGATACCAATCACACAAACATGTACCCGTGAAAACAACGCTTGTGCCTGCTGGCCATACAGTCGTGCAATACCACCAAATCGATCTTGATCCACTTCATTATAAAATTGATCCGTCATTTCAATACCCAGACGCGACCATAATGATTATAGAAACCCGCTTCATGCGCTGCTTCATTACCTATCCCCTGATATATATCAAGATGATGCCCTTTGATAGCCCCACCAACATCCAGAGATACCATCAAACGCATTTGATATTTTCCAGTAAATTTTCCTTGCTGATCCAATAAGGGAATTTCTGCCAGCAATGTCGTTCCTGCTGGAATGAGAGAAGGATCGGAGGCTACCGAAGCCTGCGCAATTAAGGGGACAGCGCTGGCTCCTTTTACTGGGGCATCCATAATTGGTTGAAAAAAGACAAAAGAAGGATTCTGTATCAAGAGTTCCTTCAGTTCAGCTTCACTATGGGTTGCAGCCCAATGGCGAATTGCCTGTGTCGACATATCAGCTAGTGCGATTTCACCACTATCGGTTAACACCTTACCAATACTGCGATAGGTATAACCATTTTTACCGGCGAATGCAAAGAAGGTGAGTGGCTTACCATCACCAAAATCAACATAACCACTGCCTTGAACTTCCATAATAAAGTTATCGATCAGTGAATTCGTAAAGGCTATAGCCACATCATGCTTATCTAAGACACCAGCATAGATAGCCTGACGGTGAGGAAGCTTCTCTTTTCCCTTCGGTGGCATAGCGTACAGAGGGTAACGGAATTTACCTTGTGGCGTGCGCCGAGCCTCCACTATCGGGGTGTAGTAACCGGTAAATTGCACATTTCCGAAACCATCAACACCGGCCATCTGATAAGCATGCAAACCAAATTGACTCAGCCTGTGGCTATCCCCTCCAGACTCTAACCATTTTTGTACTGCATTAAATGTCTCCCCGTTACCGTTGTACAGACGTGGCGACGATTGATTAATCGCCGCAATCTGTTCAAGATAGCTTTTTACATTAACTGGCTTACCTTTCGCATTCGATTCTCTCACCCACGTCAGTGACTGACTTAGGCGCTGGTTTCCATATTGTTGCCCACGATCAGAGGGGTATGATTGGCATCCTGCCAATAGAAAAATAAATATGGAAATAACAAGCCTACTAAGTAAATATTTATGCGAATACCTGTTCATTATATATTGCCTATGCCTATAAGTCAGAGCAAGATAGCAAATGGCTATCAACAAAGGAATTGGGGAAACTAAAAAATTATGCGAATCTCATCGTAGAAGAAGAGAACAAAAAAGGGTAGAAACATCAAAAAAAAATTTTTTATACAAATTAAATGGTAAAAGCACTTGCAACAGATCTGATCCAAGGTATAGTGCGCACATTCGAACGCGGGATGGAGCAGTTTGGTAGCTCGTCGGGCTCATAACCCGAAGGTCGTCGGTTCAAATCCGGCTCCCGCAACCAGTTGTGTCGTTGTGTTAATGAATCAATCAGCCAGAAGCTCCTAATCTCTGTCATCAAGATCTCATCGAAGCCTTTATCGTCAAAATCATGGCCTACTAATGTGATTGTTTAAAGCGACCAATCCCTGGCCACAGTCAATGTGCCCTAGTCTTCCTTTCCCACAGGAACTCAATAGATTTCTTGCGAAACCATGGTGAGTGCTGAGAAGTCGAGGCGCCTGGGGCCAGTGTAATACTGAGGATTGCGAGCACCACGTAACCCAGAATTTACGGCACGTGTTTGCAAGCACATAGTAGGTTTTGCAAAACGTCTAATGTATGAAATAACTTGTGTTGAATATTTGCACACGTAGATTCCGTAAAAATTTTAATGTATAAAACACCCTATTCCCGCATTTCCCCTCTATAAAGTGAAATCATATGCAGTTAACTGCCAGGAACTTGACCTTAGATCTTTGCCAACCACAAGTGATGGGTATTTTAAATGTAACACCAGACTCCTTTTCCGATGGTGGGCAGCACAATGACCTCGATAAAGCGTTAAAACATGCCCAAGCCATGATCACAGCAGGTGCAACACTGATTGATATTGGTGGTGAATCCACTCGCCCAGGGGCAAAATCAGTGAGTGAGCAAGAAGAACTTGATCGCGTTATCCCCGTCGTGGAACACCTGGCGCCCCTGGCAACCGATTTAAAAATTTGGCTGTCGGTTGATACCTATAAAGCACAAGTTATCACTGAAGCCGCTAAAGCCGGTGCTCATTTGATCAACGATGTGCGTGCACTACAAGGACTAGGTGCATTAGAGGCTGCTGCTTCAACCGATTTGCCCATTTGTCTAATGCATATGCAAGGGAATCCAAAACATATGCAACAATCACCGCACTATGAGGATCTACTGACCGAGATTGATGATTTTTTTCAGCAGCGTATTGATAGCTGTATTGCGGCAGGTATCGCAAAAAATAAATTATTACTCGATCCTGGCTTCGGTTTTGGCAAAACATTGGCGCATAATTACCGACTATTGACGCATTTAGAAAAATTTCATCATTTTAATTTGCCACTATTGGTAGGCATGTCACGGAAATCGATGGTTGGACAAATGCTACTCGGTGTTCCCCCGAAGCAGCGGGTCACCGGCAGCGTTGCCTGTGCAGTTATTGCGGCAATGTCGGGGGCTAAAATTATTAGAGTGCATGATGTGCAAGAAACCGTCGAAGCAATGTGTATTGTTAGAGCAGCACTTTCTGAGAAGGAATAAAATAAATTATGAGTAACCGTAAATACTTTGGTACAGATGGTATTCGTGGCAAAGTGGGTAACAAGCCGATTACACCTGACTTTGTATTGAAGCTCGGATGGGCGGCAGGGAAAGTACTGGCACGACAGCATGGCTCCCGTAAAATCATTATCGGCAAAGATACCCGTATTTCTGGTTACATGTTGGAATCCGCACTCGAGGCAGGTTTATCCGCTGCGGGGTTATCGGCGGCATTTACCGGTCCTATGCCCACACCCGCCGTGGCTTATCTAACCCGTACTTTCCGTGCCGAGGCCGGTATCGTGATTTCAGCTTCTCATAATCCTTTTGATGATAACGGCATTAAATTTTTTTCTATCGATGGCAAAAAATTACCTGATAACGTGGAAGCAGCCATTGAAACTGCAATGGAAGAGCCTCTTACCTGTGTTCCTTCTGCAGAGTTAGGTAAAGCCAGCCGGATCGTTGATGCGGCAGGACGTTATATCGAATTTTGTAAAGGGACTTTTCCTAGTGAACTCAGCTTGAATAACTTAACAATAGTCGTCGATTGCGCACATGGCGCAACCTACCACATTGCACCCAGTGTATTACGTGAGCTGGGCGCAACGGTTATTCCCATCGGCTGTGAACCTGATGGCATGAATATCAATGAAAAATGCGGTGCAACCGACACCCGTATGTTACAAAAGCAAGTTCGTGCTAAAAAAGCAGATGTCGGTTTGGCGTTTGATGGTGATGGTGATCGTTTGATAATGGTTGATAATTTGGGTAATAAGGTTGATGGTGACCAAATTATCTACATCATTGCTAATGAAGAATTGAATCAAGGACAATTGAAGGGAGGAGTCGTAGGTACCTTGATGAGTAATATGGGGCTAGAGCTGGCTCTTAAGCAACGGAGTATCCCCTTTACACGTGCAAAAGTTGGCGATCGTTATGTATTAAAAAAAATGCAAGAAAAGGGTTGGCGTATCGGTGCGGAAAATTCCGGTCATGTGATCTTGCTAGATAAAACGACTACGGGTGATGGTATTGTGGCAGGTTTACAAATACTTGCTGCTATGGTACGCAATAACAAAAGTTTGTATGACCTTTGCCGCGATATGCAATTATGGCCGCAGGTTTTGGTAAATGTACATTTCAGTGGAGATCATAACCCTCTAGAATCAGCAGAAGTTACCGAAATAACCCAACAAGTTGAAACTGAGTTAGCAGGACAGGGGCGTGTATTATTACGTAAGTCAGGCACAGAGCCATTAATTCGAATCATGGTTGAAGGTAATAAAGACGAAGAAACAATAAAATCTCTCGCCGACCGTATCACGAAAGTGGTAAAAACGGTGGGTTGATTGTTTTCGGTAAACGAAAAAAATGAGGAAACTGCCGCTAGAGAATGATAATGCAATTAAATAACATGACGTTTTTTTCTGCAAATAAACGTTAGCGATGAAATTGCTCTTGCGCGGATTAAACGCTTTGGTTAGTATTCGCACCGGTTTAAGTGGGTTAAATGCGGTAAACTCGCAATGATATGGGTACAACTATGTATGAGGCTCTTCTGGTATTTTTCCTGTTGATTGCGATGGGACTGGTCGCGCTTATCATGTTGCAACAAGGTAAAGGTGCGGATGTAGGTGCTTCATTCGGAGCAGGTGCTTCTGCGACTCTCTTCGGGTCTAATGGTTCCGGTAATTTTATGACCCGAATGACGGCTATATTGGCGACGCTGTTCTTCGTTGTCAGCCTGATATTGGGAAATATGAGCACTGAACAGCATCACAAGGGGAGTGAGTGGGAAAATCTGGGTCAGCCTGCCAAGAATGAGCAAGCGGATACGCCACCAAAACCAGGCAACGATATCCCACAGTGATCAATGTGATTGTGGTGAAGTTTTTCAAATCATGTCAGTACCGAGGTGGTGAAATTGGTAGACACGCTACCTTGAGGTGGTAGTGCCCAGCTGGGCTTACGGGTTCAAATCCCGTCCTCGGTACCAAGTCGTAGAGATAGCTTGCTTTTCCTCGGTTATCGACGTAGTATTTGCCACGTTTTCAAACGCGGGATGGAGCAGTTTGGTAGCTCGTCGGGCTCATAACCCGAAGGTCGTCGGTTCAAATCCGGCTCCCGCAACCATTTCTTTGAAATGTTTTTTTCAAATGCCCTATTCGACAACTTTCGCTTACAAGTTTGAAAAAAATTTTTGTCAGAAACATGATCGTGGATTTTTTGCTAAGCCATCGCTTGTCATGTGAGTCAACATGCAGGCTCGGGTGGATTGCAGTAGCTTATGAAAATGTATTATTGATAGTATGTAACGATTTATATCCATCTATTTTTGCGTTCTGTCGAACCACTGGGCTGTCAGGCCCTTTTTTTATGTCTTGGGGGTGGGCTTGTCCACATTTGAACAAAAATTAACAGAGATAATTTCAGCACCAGTCGAAGCTTTAGGTCACGAATTGGTTGGCATCGAATTCATCCGGGGACGTCAATGGAAAAGATGAAGTGTTCGCACTAAGCAATATCCAAAAAGCGAACCTGGTACCCCATTTTTAAAATTTGGACGAGGCAACGAGGATGAACAAAGAGGTTCTGGCTGTTGTAGAAGCAGTTTCCAATGAGAAAGCCCTTCCAGCCGAGAAGGTGTTTGAAGCATTAGAAACAGCTCTAGCGACAGCGACCAAAAAAAAATATGAACAAGAAATTGACGTGCGCATTGAAATCGATCGTAAAACAGGCGACTTCGATACTTTCCGTCGTTGGAAAGTTGTTCGTGAAGTGACCATGCCAACCCGAGAGATCACGCTAGAAGCCGCGCAATATGAAGATCCGACTATCCAGCAGGATGATTACATCGAAGAGCAAATTGAGTCTGTCGCTTTTGATCGTATCACCACCCAAACGGCCAAGCAGGTTATTGTACAAAAAATGCGCGAAGCTGAGCGAGCGATGATAGCGGAACAATATCGTAAAGATTTAAGTACAATTGTGACTGCTGTCGTTAAAAAGGTGGGTCATGACAACATTACCCTGGAACTCGTCAAAAATGGCAACAACGCTGAAGCTGTTATCTGTCGTGAAGATAAGTTACCACGTGAGAACATCCGTCCTGGCGACCGTATTCGTGGTGTCCTGTATGATATCCGCCCTGAAGCACGTGGCCCTCAGCTGTTCGTTAGCCGCTCACGCCCTGAAATGTTGATTGAACTGTTCCGTATTGAAGTGCCAGAAATTGGTGAAGGAATAATCGAAATTAAGGCAGCTGCCCGTGAGCCAGCTTCCCGCGCTAAAATCGCTGTGAAAACTAAAGATAAACGTATCGATCCTGTGGGTGCCTGTGTTGGTATGCGCGGGGCCCGTGTTCAGGTTGTCTCCAAAGAGCTATGTGGTGAGCGTATTGATGTCGTTTTGTGGGATGATGAGTTTACCAAGTTTGTCGTTAATGCCATGGCACCAGCCGATGTCGAATCAATTGTGGTCGATGAAGACAAACATACCATAGACGTAGCGGTTAAAGCTGATAATCTGGCACAAGCGATTGGTCGTAATGGCCAGAACGTACGTTTGGCTACAGCTCTCATAAATTACGGAAAAGACGAAAACGCTCCCAAATGGGTATTAGATGTCATAACGGAGGATAAGCTTAAAGCAAAAAACTACGCCGAAACCCATGCCACTATGAGTATTTTTACCAAATATCTTGATGTAGATGAACAGTTCGCCACTATTTTAGTCGAAGAAGGTTTTTCTTCTTTGGAAGAATTGGCCTACGTGCCGATGAAAGAGTTGCTGGCAATCGATGATTTTGACAAAGATATGGTTGAGAAACTGCGCGAACGCGCTAAAGCTGCCTTAACCACGCTGGCTCTGACACAAGAAGAAAGTCTTGGCGACCATAAACCCGCTGACGACTTGTTAAATTTGACCGGTCTAAAACGTGATATGGCATTCAAACTAGCCGCAGTTGGTGTGTGTACGCTAGAAGAACTTGCCGAGCAGGGTATCAGCGATTTAGCAGGTATTAAAGGGCTTAGCGATGAGAAAGCCGGTGAGCTGATTATGGCTGCCCGTAATATCTGTTGGTTTAGCGATGATGCGAAATAAACCGTAGCAGGAAAAAACAGCATGACAGATGTAACCATAAAATCACTGGCGACAGAGATTCAGACCCCGGTTGAACGTTTGGTCGCACACTTTGCGGCGGCAGGGATCAACAAATCTGAAACAGACTCTGTTACTCAGCAAGAGAAAGAAACATTGTTGGCGTATTTAAAACGTGAACACGGTAGTGCACCGAATAAACTCACTCTGCAACGTAAGATACGTAGCACTTTAAGCATTCCGAGCACCGGTGGAAAAAATAAATCGGTGCAAATTGAAGTTCGTAAAAAACGCACTTATATCAACACGTCAGAGACAGAACCTGTTAAGGCGGAAGAACAAACAAAATCTGTAACGGAGATCGAAGCGCAGAAAGTTACTGAAGGAAAAGCTAAGCAAGCAATGGAAAAAGAGAAATTGACACGTCAAGCCTCTTCTAGCAAGAAAAATAACCCCGTGCAGAGCGAAAAAGCGCGTCGTGAGATCGAGGCTGCTGAATTAAAACGCTCTGTCGAACAAGAAACATACCGTAAGGTCGAAGAAAACGCGAAACATGTTGCTGAAGAAGCTCGTAAAATGGCGGCAGAGAATGAAGGTAAATGGTCAGAACCCGTAGATGAACAGGCTGAATCTGCTGATTATCACGTGACAACCTCACAACATGCGCGGGCAGCGGAAGATGAAAACGACGCTAAAGTTGAAGGCGATCGCCGTAGTCGTAGCCGGAGTGGTAAGGCGGCAAAACAGAAAAAAGGCAATAAGCTTTTTGAATCTAAAGCCGACCGGGAAGAGGCTCGCGCTGTGGGTCGTAAAAATAAACGCAAGCCAAGCACTTTACAACAGGGTTTCAATAGGCCGGTTGTTGCCGTTAACCGCGACGTAATCATTGGTGAAACATTATCAGTTGCCGAACTGGCGAACAAAATGGCGGTTAAAGGTTCTCAGGTCATAAAAGTAATGATGAAACTGGGAGCTATGGCGACAATCAACCAGATTATCGATCAGGAAACGGCACAGTTGGTTGCTGAGGAAATGGGTCACAAAGTTATCCTACGCCGCGAAAATGAGCTCGAAGAAGCGCTCATGAGTGATCGTGATACCGGAGTCGCTGCGGAATCACGAGCACCGGTGGTGACCATAATGGGGCATGTTGATCATGGTAAGACCTCGCTACTAGATTCCATTCGTTCGACTAAAGTTGCGGCAGGAGAAGCCGGCGGTATCACGCAGCATATTGGTGCTTATCACGTTGAAATTGAGAACGGTATGGTGACTTTCCTGGATACCCCTGGACATGCAGCCTTTACCTCGATGCGTGCCCGTGGTGCTAAGGCTACCGATATTGTTGTGTTGGTTGTAGCAGCTGATGATGGTGTCATGCCACAAACTATTGAGGCCATCCAACATGCTAAAGCTGCACAAGTACCCGTTGTGGTTGCGGTTAACAAAATAGACAAACCGGAGGCTGATCCTGAACGTGTTAAAACAGAATTATCTCAGCACGGCATCCAGCCGGAAGAGTGGGGAGGTGATTGCCAGTTTATCCACGTGTCGGCAAAAGCCGGTACCGGTATTGATGAACTGCTAAATGCAATTCTTCTGCAAGCTGAAGTACTGGAATTAAACGCAATCCACAGTGGTATGGCAAGTGGTGTGGTCATTGAATCCTTCCTAGATAAAGGTCGTGGACCCGTTGCCACTGTATTGGTACAAGAAGGCACCTTAAATAAAGGCGATATCGTACTCTGCGGTTTTGAGTATGGTCGTATACGCGCCATGCGTGACGAACTGGGGCGCGCGATCCTCTCTGCAGGACCTTCTATCCCGGTAGAGATCCTCGGATTATCGAGTGTTCCTGCCGCCGGTGATGAAGTAACAGTAGTACGTGATGAGAAAAAAGCGCGTGAAGTGGCCTTATATCGACAAGGCAAATTCCGTGAGGTTAAGCTAGCACGTCAGCAAAAATCAAAACTGGAAAACATGTTTACTAACATGACTGAAGGCGAGATTTCAGAACTGAATATCGTACTAAAATCTGATGTACAGGGTTCTTGCGAAGCTATCTGTGACGCTCTAAAGCAGCTGTCTACTGATGAAGTAAAAGTGAAAATTGTGGGATCTGGTGTTGGAGGTATCACCGAGACTGATGCAACCTTGGCAGCCGCTTCTAATGCCATCATCATTGGCTTTAATGTGCGAGCCGATGCATCAGCACGTCGAGTGATAGACAGCGAGAGTCTGGATCTACGTTATTATTCCGTTATCTATAGTTTGATTGATGAAATCAAACAGGCAATGAGCGGAATGCTAGCACCGGAATATAAACAACAAATTATTGGTCTGGCAGAAGTTCGTGATGTCTTTAAATCACCGAAATTTGGCGCTATTGCAGGTTGCATGGTAACAGAAGGTATGATCAAGCGCAGTAGCCCAATCCGTGTTTTACGTAACAATGTTGTTATCTACGAAGGCGAGCTGGAATCTTTACGCCGTTTCAAAGATGATGTCAACGAAGTCCGTAATGGTATGGAATGTGGTATCGGTGTTAAAAATTATAATGATGTGTGTGCTGGCGATATGATCGAAGTATTCGAAACTATCGAAATTAAACGCACCATCGCCTAACAGCCTCAGAGTTACTTATAATAGACCTCTTGTGAAAGCTGCACGCTTTCACAAGAGGTCTATTATTTGGGGTATTTTTTCCCCTTTCATCTTGTTTGGAGAGCCCGAATGGCAAAAGAATTTAGCCGTGCTCAACGTGTTGCTCAAGAGCTACAAAAAGAGATTGCCATCATTTTGCAACGTGAAATCAAAGATCCACGGATAGGCATGGTAACAGTTTCAAGTGTTGAAGTTTCTCGTGATCTCGTTTACGCCAAAGTATTTGTCACTTTTTTGAATATGTTAACTGAAAACGCTGATCCCAAAACGGTCACTAACGGTATCACAGTCTTACAAGATGCTTCTGGTTATATCCGTAGCTTATTGGGAAAGGCAATGCGTTTGCGTGTGGTGCCCGAGCTCACCTTTGCTTATGACAGCTCCTTGGTGGAAGGGATGCGAATATCTAATCTCGTTACCGATGTCGTCAAAAAGGATGCCGAACGGCGCGACCATCAACATCATAACGGCGAACGCCACAACGATGGTAGCGAGGAAACATAATGGGACGCCCACGTCGCCGCGGCCGTGATATTAACGGTATTTTGTTGTTAGACAAACCCGCAAAACTCTCTTCAAATGATGTTTTGCAAAAAGTTAAACGCATTTTTGCTGCCAACCGTGTAGGCCACACCGGAGCGTTAGATCCATTAGCAACAGGTATGCTGCCTCTTTGCTTCGGTGAAGCAACCAAATTTTCCCAATTTCTGCTCAATTCAGATAAACGCTACCGTGTGGTTGCACGTTTGGGGCAGCGAACGGATACGTCGGATGCGGAAGGCCTCGTGATCAATGAAAGGAAGCCGATCTTTACACAGATTCAGTTGGAGGAAGCACTGCAACGTTTCCTGGGTGACAGTTTACAGATACCCTCGATGTATTCAGCGTTAAAATATCAGGGGAAACCGTTGTACCAATACGCTCGACAAGGAATTGAAATAGAACGTGAGGCACGTACTATCACCGTCTTTGATCTGCAACTTATTCGTAGAGAGGAGTATAGTCTAGAACTGGAAATCCATTGTTCTAAAGGCACCTACATTCGCACCATTATTGATGATTTGGGCGAATTATTGGGATGTGGCGCCCATGTAAGTCAATTACGCCGTTTGCAGGTCGCTACGTATCCATACCAACGTATGGTGACTTTAGAACAATTGAGCATGCTTATTGAATCAGAAAAAATTGAATCGACACAAACTGAATTAGCCGGACAGTATTCACCGTATCAGGCATTGGATACATTATTATTACCCATGGAGAGTGCAGTATTGCATTTTCCTGAAGTCAATTTACTGCCAATTGTTGCTGCTTATGTAAAACAAGGTCAGCCCGTCCAGGCCTCTACTGCTCCCTCTGCTGGTATGGTACGCATCACTGAAGGTACAGAGCATCATTTCATTGGTATTGGCATCATTGATGACAATGGTCGTGTCGCACCAAAGCGTTTAATTGTTGAGCGTGCAGACTGATTTTTTCCCTGAAGGAAGAGGCCTTATGGCACATTGACTAAAGAAAAGTTCTGTATAAGCGCGCTCGGATGATCGATGGCACTCATCCAGCTTCAGCGTTGATCTTCATCACTTTCTGAAACTTTTTCTTGGCTGGGAATATATTTTTCTCCGCTAGCCCACTCACCTAGATCAATGAGCCGGCAACGTTCACTGCAAAAAGGTCGATAGGGACTTCTTCCTTTATGCCAGCTAACGATTTTATCGCAAGTCGGGCAATGAACTTGTATCTCATTTAACACCATTTTGTCTCCTAAAAATTCATTGAATTCGTTCGAAATCTTTTGTGATTGCTGATATAACCTGTTACAAACCACATGTGTTGCAAGCTACATACTGCAAATTCTGCATTACCTGGCGCTTGCAATCCTCATGTACTTGCAGTTACAGAGAGCCGTCTTGACTTCGCATAAAAAATACGGTTCTGCAAGAAGTCTCTTTTATCGTCTACAGACAGATCGAGATAATCTGAACAAAAATAATACACTAACTAACAGCAAGCTAACTCGAAGCCGAAGTATTCCGGAATTATACCCTTTTCACTATCTAAGGGTAAAAAACGAATGGAATATCGAGTTTTATAACCTGAAACCTGTGGATAAAGTTGATATTGTAAAGGAATACGCAAGCGCAGCAGATCAGCGTTATAAGCATTCCCCTGAAAAAATCCATTCTGGCTTTCTTCAGCGTGCAGCACACCAGACTGGCGAATTAAATCTAATATCATGGTCACGGCTTGAGATAGCGGAATCAATGAATTGATTAAATTATCGATATATTGACTTTGTTGTTCTAGAGGTAAATGCAGCCACAGATGTAACATAGGTAAATCAAAGCTGCAACAGCCACAGGGAATACCCAGCCGCTGACGAACCATATTGACTAAACGATCCTCTTTCAACGATTTGCCAATACGTAGTGTAGACATCAGAACCTCAGCGCAGTCTTTTAACTGGTCACGCAGTGAGTTAATTAAAGTAGTATCGACATTGGGTGCCCCTACCCATTGCGCCAATTTTTTTTGCTGACGTTCCAACTCTTTTAGCAGCTCAGTACGTGCTTCACTTCGCTCAAGGACATCAATCAAATCTGACGCAGTACGGAAAAAAATTAATGCGCTGGCAATATTATTTAAATTTTTTTGGCCTGTTAATTGTTGTAATAAAAATTCAATACGGAGCCATGTACGCATCCTTTCATTTAGCGGATATTCAAAAAATCTGGTTGAGGTAAAGTCGCTCATTAATGAGGCTCCTATTGGAACACTGCCGCTAACTCTAAATATTGTTTATGTAAAAAGGTGACACTTTGAATGATGGTCGCAGGCTCACCACTATTGTCAACAACGTCATCAGCACAGGCCAGACGCTGTTCACGCGAAGCCTGTGAGGCTAAAATTTGTTCTGCTTGTTGATAAGTTATGCCATCTCTCACTATTGCCCTGGCCAATTGTATTTCTGGAGTAACATCAACCAACAACATTCGATTGGCTTTACCACATAAACCATTTTCGACGAACAAGGGGACAACCCAAAGTACGTAGGGTCCTTTAGCTGAGGAAATTCTGAGTTCTGTCTCTTGCCGGATAAGGGGATGTAACAACGAATTCAACCATTTTTTTTCCCGTTGCTCACTGAATATTTTTTGCCGCAATACCGCTCGGTTCAGGGAGCCGTCAGAGAGCAGTATATGATATCCATAGCGAGCAACAATTTTACTCAAGGCGGTAGTACCCGATTCGACCACTTGACGCGCGATAATATCAGCATCCACCAAAGGAACACCCAACCTGGCAAAAACATTAGCGACAGTGCTCTTCCCACTGCAAATCCCACCGGTGAGAGCCACAATATAGGTCATTGTGCCGCCTTGCAGATTGTATTCTACGATACCCGATCGCGAATGTCGGTTGTCTTACCATTATTCATGACAGAAGCAATGCCCTTCTGTACTGAATCTATGGATTTATAGGATTCACTAACGCCGATGATTTGATGATTTTTAGCTTTCAATACAAAATAGGGCTCCTCTCTAACATTACGTTTCTGCTCATATTGTTCACTGCCAGAGGAGTTAATTTGTACAGAGGCAATACCATTCAACGCCGAAGCCTTACTGCGATACATCTCACTAGTAAGGATAACCTCGCCATTACCGGCTTTCAGATTGAAGTAAAACTGCCCATCTTTCGCTTTTTTAATTTCATAGTAGCCGTTTGCCATAATACTGTTCCTTTCTCGTTGGCTAAATACCTCTAACCAGTTTAGTCAAAGTTAATAATTTTGCCGCTATTGAATATCGATCCTTACGCAAATCAAATTCCACAATTTGAGTATAAAGTAAATGAAACCAAAAGGCAGAGGTCAGCCTGCCCAAGATAGCCAAAATTGTATTTCACTCACGACGACTTCAAATAGGCTCCAAAACACGAGAAAGTAGCGCGGCTTTATTTTCCTCGGTGATTTTTACTCTCGGCAATCAGTTCACTGATACCACCAATGGCTCCCATTAGATTACTGGCTTCCAGTGGCATCATAATCACCTTACTATTATTGGCGGAACCAATATGTTGCAAAGCATCAGTATATTTTTGTGCTACAAAGTAATTAATGGCTTGTATATCACCGGCAGCGATAGCTTCAGATACCATTTTAGTGGCTCGTGCTTCTGCTTCTGCCGCTCGTTCCCGGGCTTCCGCCTGTAAAAATGCTGATTGACGTTCTCCCTCCGCTTTTAAGATCTGTGACTGTTTTTCACCCTCAGCACGTAAAATTGCAGCTTGTCGTACACCTTCAGCCTCCAAAATATCGGCTCGCTTGGTTCGCTCTGCTTTCATTTGTGCATTCATCGCCGAAATGAGTTCAGTCGGTGGGCGGACATCACGGATCTCAATACGGGTAATTTTGATACCCCAAGGATTGGTGGCTTCATCGACAATATGAAGTAAACGACTATTAATATTATCGCGTTGAGATAGCATTTCATCCAGCTCCATAGAGCCTAATACCGTACGAAAGTTTGTCATGGTCAAATTAACGATCGCCAACTCCAGATTACTGACTTCATAAGCCGCCTTTACCGGATCAATAACTTGAATAAAGCAAACGGCATCAATAGCAACATTGGCATTATCGCGGGAGATAACTTCTTGAGAAGGAATATCCAGTACTTGTTCCATCATATTGATTTTTCGACCAATACGATCTATAAATGGGACAACAATATTTAAACCAGGCATCAACGTTTTGGTATAACGACCAAATCGTTCTACCGTCCACTGATAGCCTTGTGGCACAATCTTAACAGAGCCGAACATCACGATCAGGGCGATGGCAATAAGAATTGGAATAGCAGTCAACATATTTAGCGTCCTGTCAAAATAGATAGATTTCCTTCCATACTACGTGACAGGTAGTGAAATACCTAACAAAATGCCGTTGACAGAACCAAACGGTGATAAAAATTGCAAATTACTTCGCATTACTCACTAAAATCAACATAACAATGCACAGAACTGATGACGATATTTAGCAGTCAAGTGTATCGTTGGGCTTTAGTCACGATCCTGGCGCAGATCATAATTTTTGTATCGCCCAGCTTAAACTGCGCTGATATTCATTTGGTAATAATGGAGCCAGTTTTGTCAGTACACCAGATAGCCGTTTGACGTCAGGGTCTGTCAGATTCAAGTGACCTAATTTACGGCCTGCCCGCACTTCTTTTTCATACCAGTGTAAATGTACCAGTGGCAGTGATGACCATGCAGGGTTAATGGGAATACCGATCAAATTAACCATCACCGATGGGCTATTGACTACCAGTTTTGGTAATGGCAAATCGAGAATCGCCCGTAAATGCAATTCGAACTGGCTGATAGACGCCCCGTTCTGTGTCCAATGACCGCTGTTGTGGACACGGGGAGCTAATTCGTTAATCAATAGGTTATCACCGTCGATAAAACATTCCATTGCCATCACACCGATATAATTCAGTTTTTCCATAATCGTCGATAACATGGTTTCGGCTTTTTGTTGCAGCTTCTCATTCAACTGAGGGCGGACAACACTAATACGTAAAATGCCTTCTTCATGTAGATTATCGGTCAATGGATAGAACACCAACTTCCCCTTACTACTACGGGCACCAATTAATGACACCTCAGCGGAGAAATTTATCCCTTGTTCAACAATGGACTCACCATAGACATCTTGCGGCAGCGAGCATTGTTCACCCTGACGCAAACGCCACTGACCACGGCCGTCGTAACCACCGACCCGGCGTTTAATAATGACGAATTGGCTAAAAGTGGTAAATATTTCTGCACACTGCTCAGCATTTTCCAACAACAGCCAAGGTGCTGTCGCTAAGCCAAGATCATCCAGTAATTTTTTTTGCCTCATGCGATCAGCTAAGCATGGAAAGATATCACGGTTAACAAACGTCTCTTGCTCTGCCAGTTTTTTGGTTAAAGCCGTTTCCGGCCAACGTTCAATTTCAGCAGTGATGATGCTTTCCTGGTAGGGTACTGTCTCTGGTTTAGCATCCAGACCAACAGGATAGACTGCGATTCCCAAAGGTTCACCAGCCTGGCGCAGCATACGCCCCAGCTGACCGTTACCGAGAACACAAACCGGTTTCATGCGTTTTTCCTCGGAGTTGCATTATTGAGCACTTCCTCAGTTTGCGTTTTACGCCATAAGGTAAGGCGTTCTGCTATAGATTTATCATGCAGCGCTAAAATTTGTGCCGCCAATAATGCAGCATTAGCGGCCCCTGCTTCGCCAATAGCCAGAGTTCCTACAGGAACACCTCGCGGCATCTGCACAATCGAATAAAGACTATCCATACCGTTCAATACCGTGCTTGGTAGTGGAACACCTAATACTGGCACAAGCGTTTTTGCTGCCAACATACCCGGCAGATGAGCCGCACCACCAGCCCCAGCTATAATCACATGTAGACCTGCTTCTTTGGCTTTTTCGGCAAAACTAAATAATCTGTCCGGTGTGCGGTGTGCGGAGACAATTTCAACATAAAATGGGATCTCCAACTCAGTAAGTAAACCAGCAGAGCATTGCATCGTAGACCAGTCACTTTTGGATCCCATGACAATGGCAACTTTAACCCCGGCTGGATAAGCCGAGTTGAGATTGGCTAGCATGAATATAAGGCTCCTGTTGTTTTTGGGGTTTATAAATGTACTGGTGTCGACCAGAACCGGTGTGTTAAGAACCTGTTCGAAATCCCTTGTGCTCGTTGATATTTCGTCAAAAACGCGCTCAAAATGCTCAGTTACTCCCTAGTTTGTTGTATACAAAAGTAAACTGCGCTTTTTTGCCCATTTTTTCCTCTTCTAGCACAGCGAAAAAGATTTGGAACAGGCTCTTAGGGTTTCTTATAGTGGAAACGGGATCAGTTCAACCGTTTCCGCCGTGACTTCGATCATTGAACCTTGCTCGTGCCACGCGCCTAATACTGCTCGATGAGCCACCATCTTAGGTAAATTGGTCGTAGATAAATCGGTTTTCGGTAGTTCAACGGAGTGGATTGCTGGACGATGGGTATGCCCGTGGATCATCCAATCGACATGATTACGTTGTAATGTATCAATAACGGCCTGCTGATTCACGTCCATAATAGTTTCCGATTTGCCCGTATTACTTTGTTGGCTGTGCTGGCGTAACTTCGCGGCAATATGCAGACGTATACCCAACGGCAACCATAGAAACAGCTTCTGAATTAGCGGACTCTGTACTTTACGACGAAAACGTTGATAGTCAATATCGTCAGTGCAAAGTGTATCTCCATGTAAAAGCAGAATTTTACGACCGTATAGGGTAACGACTTTTTCTTGAGCTAACAAAGTCATCCCACTTTCTTCAGCGAAATCCTTTCCAAGTAAGAAATCACGATTCCCATGGATAAAATAGCAGGGAATACCTTGTTGTTGCAGAGATCCGAGCGCGCTGGCAACTTGTCGGTAAAGTGGGTTAGGATCATCATCACCAATCCAGGCTTCGAAAAGATCGCCCAAAATATACAGGCTATCAGCATAAATAGCTTCAGACTGTAAAAAACGCATAAAACCGGCGGTAATCGCCGGTTGTTGAACACTGAGGTGCAAATCTGCAATAAAAAGCGTTTTCATCCTCGCAACAGTTATGCGCTAGACGGTCACGTTTTTAATGATGACGTCTTCTTCGGGTACATCCTGATGCATACCTCTATCACCAGTTTTTACACTTTTGATTTTATCCACTACGTCCAGGCCTTCAGTGACTTCTGCAAAGACACAGTAGCCCCAACCACCAGCATTCTCTGAACGGAAATTCAGAAAGTCATTATCAACAACGTTGATAAAAAATTGAGAGCTAGCCGAATGTGGATCGTTAGTACGAGCCATTGCCAAGGTACCACGGGCATTTTTCAGGCCATTATTGGCTTCATTTTTGATTGAAGTCCCAGTGGGTTTCTCTGCCATACCCGGTTCGAAGCCACCGCCCTGGATCATAAAACCATCAATAACACGGTGAAAAATAGTGCCATTATAAAACCCTTGACGGCAATATGTAAGGAAATTTTCCACGGTAGTCGATGCTTCGCCACCGAAAGTGTTAATAACAATATCGCCGTGATTAGTATGAAGAGTAACCATAATAATATTCCTACAATATAATAAAAGTGCCATCAAAAAATAAGGCGGCCCTTATATCATATCTAGATAGTTGAGTCAGTATAGGATTTTAATTTAAAGCATACTTCTCAATTGCATAGGCTACACCATCCTCAGCATTGCTAAGGGTGATATGCTGAGCAATCTTTTTCAATTCGGGAATAGCATTTCCCATCGCAATACCGATACCCGCATACTCGATCATCGCAGCATCATTAGCCTGATCACCCAATGCCATGACATCTTCTTGGGCAATCCCTAAATATTCTGCCAACACTTGTACACCAAGACCTTTATTCGCTCCTTTATGCAGGATTTCGAGGAAGTGATCTGCGCTTTTCATGAGAGTAAAACGCTCAGATACTTCTGCAGGAATACGAGCGATCGCTCTATCTAACAATTCAGGTTCATCAACCATCATAACTTTTGGAAAACGTGAGCGAGTATCCATGTCGTTAACACTGCAATATTTCAATGGGATACCCGTCAGCGATACTTCATGAACCGTATATTTGCTGATGTCCGTATTTGCGGTATATAAAGAGTTAAAATCAACAGCATGAAAATGGACACCTAATTCGCGCGCTAATCCTTCAAAATAGAGATAATCTTCAAAACTCAGCGTCTCCTGCGAGATACACTCGCCGGTAGCTGCTTTTTGTACCAGTGCACCATTGCTAGTAACGCAATAATTATGGCCATTATTCATCTCCAATTCACACAGATGTTTTTGCACACCAATATAGGATCGCCCTGTAGCCAACACGACATAAATACCTTTTTGTTGTGCTTTTTTTATCGCCTGTTTTACTGCGGGAGTAATTGTATGATGTGGATCCAGCAAGGTTCCATCCATATCAATTGCAATCAACTTAATAGCCATAATGCCCTCCTTGATTTAGCCAACTAACCGCTATTACTAAAAACAGCTCTCTTGTAAAACCTACTGAGGAGCGCTTGAACTTGCTTTACGTGCGATCCTAATGATTCGTATATCAGGATCACCTTGCTTCGTATGCCTCGACAGTGCCTATCTCACTAAGCTTTATAGTGGGCTCAATTTATATTAATTTAATTACACACCGATAAGCAAGTTAACATAACCTATTCATGTTTAGCTGAATAAAAGTTCTCATCCCGATAGGTTATTTAATTTCAGAATCTATAGTAGACATAGTATAAGTATTTTGTTTATGATAAAAATCAATGGATTAAAAACAAAAAGTCACAATCGATCGAAATTAGGCCAAAATGCCAGTGGATTATCTCATACCTTAACGTTTTACTCGATAACCAAAAAAATCATAGTTTGTATCAAATTTCGTCCCACTCACTTCCTCTGCTGTCGTGGTATTTGTTCGTCATGGCAGAGGGTTTGTGTCCCAGTAATTTTTGTACAAAATCCTTATCTCTGGCTTCACTATACAGCCTCGCTGATATACCCCCCTCGCCTTTCAAATTACGGAGACGTTGGCTGCTCGCACTCATCCCTGTCATGTACTACCTGTACACTCCTGGGTTCCGATTAATTGCCGCCTTGCCGTAACTCGAAATTCATTGGGTATAAACTTCGGATTTCGTGGAATGAAGGCGACGTTCCTTGCCATTTCATCCGTTGGATATCCCCTACCCGCTGACTCGTAAGTAAGGCCAAGTCCATGCTTAAACCTATCCCACGGCTGCCTTTTGTTTTCTGCCTCTCTGATCACAATAAATTCTTCCAGAGATATACCCATTCAACTTGAAGGTACGGCGTCAATGTCAACATAAGCACAGATATCCATGACGCAGGTGTAAGTTGTGCTCTCAATATGTTTTTCAAGTAATGAAGAATTATCCACGCTCAACTTACTATACGAGCCGCCATTTTTAGGCTTTAATTTTTCGTCTGAGAGCCAATCCGTTACAGGTTGCCTCACTGTTTTTTCATGAATACGTAATGCTTGGGCAATCGCTTTGTTATTCCAGCCTTCGTATTCGTATCCTGGATGGTTAAAAAAGTGGAGCACAAAAATCGACTATTCCAAACTCACTCTCTGCCCAGCCAGTAGATGCGGTAGTTACATTTCCTTCTTCCATCTTTTTCTCACTATCAGACACAATCATCGGTTTTGGTGATTTTTTCCAGCCGGGATTATCCTATAGCGGCGAGATTTAATTTTGATTGCCTAACGGATACATTGAGGAGTAAATATACGGAGTAACTTATATTTGTGTGCTAATCAAAATTAAATTGCATAGCTATATCATGGGTTTGATGTGGCTATCCACAAGCTGTTAATATGTGTTTGTAAGTTGATATTACCTGCTGCTGATATACTCTCTGAAGAAGTAAAAGTAGACATTGCCTCAACCATTCGATCAATATTATCACCAGCTAGCTGATACCTCTCGACGCTTATCATTTCAATTTTATTTTTTGGATTATCGTAATAGCCTAGAACCGTTACTGTGTCACCTGAATTTGCGCCATTGACTTGTATCCGCAAGTTATCGCCGTCTTTTTTCAACCATAATGTTTCTCTGGTAATCTCCCTGGACGTGAACACCAAGCTGTCGGTGCCGCCATCCTCTAGGATGCTGTCATGGCCATCTCCACGAGCAAATAGGTAAATATCGTCGCCTACTCCTCCTACCATAATGTCGTTGCCAGCATTACCTACCAATGTATCGTTACCTGTTTCACCACAGAGAACATCATGTCCAGTACCACCAACCAACCGATCATTGCCAGCCCCTCCAAACAGTGCATTATTGCCTGACCAGGCCAGAAGCATATCATTGCCATCATCGCCATGCAGAGTATTACTCCCCCCACTTTTATCAATAATTGTATCATGGCCTGGCCCTGCATGTAGGCTGATACCCGTTGTAGCGGTGGTGTTGTGTAATATCAGGTTATTATCACCATTATTAATTTGGCGTTGCATCAGCAACACGTGATCCTCTGCGTCAACGACGAGATCATAAAGCCTACTATTTTCGTCCATTATTGACAGATGGCGGTAACGCTCATGAGCCATAAAATTGAGGAGGCGTATTCTGGGATACTGTTCTGGTGAACTGCGGTGACTAAATATTATATCGTCACCTTGCTTGTGTAGGTGTATTTGCTCAATCGGGAATTGCAATTGCAAAGTATCCTGTGCGAATGCCACGGACAAATCATCCAAAGGCGTATTACCATCATTGTTGATAATAATTTCTATACCTGTATTTCCTTCTTTGTTGATAATGTAATTATCTCGTCCGCGTTTTCCGGTAAGTACTACGTTATTTCTTTGAGCCTGCTGTCGCTGATTATTTCTAGCATCTTCTTCCAACGTTGTTGCTACTGCGCTTAGGTTGTTTGCAGTGGTCATATTGATATCCTTGAATAAAACATTTTCTAATTTTTCTTAGAGTCTATTTGAAATCTTTTTGGAAGACGCTCAGGCGTGGAAAAAACGGCAGGGATGACAGGTTCAAACGGCTTTTCCTTCGGTCATGTATTCAATAAGTTGTCCAGGTATCACAAATAGTATTCCCTCTCAATGAATATCCCAATAACCTTATCGTGAATTTTTTCGGATTTTGAGTATCCTCTTGTTTTACGATTCAATCGCTTAAGTCGCGTTTTCAGTGTTAAATTCTCTCTTTCTCTCCTTTGTGTATAAAGCTTGCTGACGATATGAATAGTTCTTTGTATATCTCCGTTCATTACCCATAGCTCACCTCAAGTTTAAAAATAGGCTATCATCGTGAAAAAAAGCTTTTTAATATGCAGCACAGCGTGGTGTATAACAATCATCAATGATTGTTATAGGTGCAACAAAAGGCATTATCACAAGAGATGTCCAGGGCGGCGTTTGAGCAAGTGTTTGGCCGTAAGTTTCTAGTCTTTAGTTTATTGGTACGAATGATTGAGTATCCTGAAGATAAATACCACGTGATTAATTGGTACATCTCATCGACTGATATGTACAACTCAGCTTACTGTGCACCTTGATTTCAGGTAATGAACAGTCTTTTCACAACAGACAGGTCGAAATAAATAGGCAACGTATTGATCAATAATGACTGAAAAGTGGTGTTCTGTCGTATTTTTCTGCCTATTATACAAGCAAAATATAATTCATCTTTTTATTTTCTACACTTTATTTTTTAATAATATCCTCCATTGGAAATATATCTGCGCGATTTAATTTTGATTGCCTAACGGACACATTGAGGAGTAAATCTACGGAGTTGATCATATTTGTGTGCTAATCAAAATTAAATTGTGCAGATATAATATAAGTCAATTGTGAAATTTACATTAACATTTAATATATGTTAATAAAAACCCAGATTACATCACACAGGTCATATTATTTACTGTGTGTGATTAACGAACTATTTTTGAGTGTCGTGTAATGTTAGCTATTGATAAATTGGTAACAGACTCAATGAAGTAGCAATATGAATGACGACATTAGTGAAACCAAAAATAATAATAAAACCAATTACAGTCTTACCACCTGGTACTTTATAACCCATTAATGGAAAACGAGGGCGACTGGCATGAACCATAAGTGCCGGGACGATCACCGCCCAGATAGTAGCCGCCAAACCGGCAAAACCAATCGCATATAAAAAACCATTAGGAAATAACAAAGCACCTAACGTAGGAGGTACAAAAGTCAACAGTGCGGTTTTAACTCTCCCCATACCATGGTCAGCAAATTTAAAAAAATCAGCCAAGTAATCAAATAAGCCGAGTGATACCCCCAAAAATGAGCTTGCCAGTGCCATATAGGAAAAAGCATTCAACAACTGTTTGGTCATCGAGCTACCAGAAATGACATCCATCCTCTCGAGTAAGCTACCGATATTTCCTCCGTCGGCGATGATCTGCTTAAAGGTTTCACGAACTATATTGCCTTGAATCACATACTGCCACAGAATATAAATCATCAAAGCGATCAACGTGCCGAAAAACAGGCTGAACACCACCGCTCGACTGTCTTTTCGATAATATTTTACTAATCCGGGGACATTGCCGTGATAGCCGAAAGAGGTTAATAAATAAGGTAAAGCAGCCAGTGCATACGGTGAATAGCTAGCGCTATGATCGTTTTGGTTCAATAACACCCCAATTTTAACATGAGTAAACATATCACTGACTGATAAAACAAAACTAATTAGCATCCCAACGATTAAAATAGTGCTTAAACGGTCAACTGCACGGGTAGATAACCAAACAATAAAGGCTACGATCAAGGCAAAAATAAGACCAGCTTCTGTCTGGTTAACACCGATTACTTTGCCAAGCGTGTGGGTGATAATGGAACCACCCGCAGAAATATAGGCGTACGTCAAAATATAGAGTACGAAGGTGATAGACAATCCGTTGATTGAACTCCACATTTTGCCTAACAGATCCCGTACCATAGTATGAAAGCTAGCGCCTATTGGGTAGTTAAGATTCACTTCCAGGATCATCAAGCCGGAAATAAACATACATGCCCAAGTGTAAATTAGCAGCAGTACGGCACCACTAAACCACACACCCGAGGTGACAATAGGAATCGAAAACATACCGGCGCCGACAGCAGTACCGGCGACAATCATTGCACCGCCAAGAATGGATGGCCGCAGCGAAGACGAGGACGCAATCATTGACATGTGTAGCTCCTAAACACTGTTTTTACGATGATTTCAATTTTAGATAAGCTCTAATGTAAACGAGGCTTTTGTACTATCTAGATAGTACATGGGTGACGGATCCGTGTAAAGAACTTGCTATCTATACCCAAGTGAAATCAAGATGCAGGATTTAGCGCCTGGAAATTATCGTTTAAGCGAGATACCAGAGAACTTGCCATTTGTGGTAGCTTCACTTCAAAGAAGTTTAAGATATCGTTCTTAAAACTCTGTTTAGATGGGTAATATCTATTGTTTCGTGTTTGCTCATTCATCACCTTCCACAATCGCTCTATCGGGTTTAGATTCGGGCTATACGGCGGAAGGTAATGAAGCTGGATATTCAACGTAAGCGCGGCGTCTTGCACAAGCTGTGAACGGTGATAGCCTGCACCCTCGAGGATCACATGTGCCGTTGTCGTGATGGGATAATGCGCGCGAATGGCAGACAGGAAGTGAACCACATTTTCGCTGTTAATCGTCTCATCATCACGGATTATGGGGTTAGCCACATTCTGGACGTTCAAGGCTCCCATGATATTCAACCGCGTTCTGCTCCCGGTGGTCTCTATCGTTTTATCCTGGCCTTTTCGTATCCAGCCGTAGCTTATTTTGGTGGCTTGTGTCGGATGAACGGCATCAATAAACAGTATGGGGTCATTACCCGCGGCGTCTTTCAATTCGCTGTAGGTCTTTATAAATTGCTGCTGTTTCTCAACGGCAAATTTATGCGGAACACCTTTCGGCTTTTTATAGCTAAAGCCATGCTGCTTCAACCCTTTATACAGACCTGATACGGTAAAGGTGATGTTCCAGCGTCCAGCGATATACGCCACAATTTGGTGATTGTGGTGGTAGAGCGGCTGGGTGAGATGTTCAACCAGCGACGTGGTCTGTTCCGCATTGAGATAGCCATCGGAGCCGCCATTTTCAGGCTTGAGCTTGTTGAGTTTATGATAGTCTGTAAGGTGGCGCCGCACCGTGGTTTCATTAATGAGCTGTGAGTGAGCAATCATAGGGGGAGTCCAGCCGTCTGCGGACAACAAAACACACCGGATCCTGTCACAGACACGGCGGTCATGGCTTTGACGATGTTGGGCTTCGAGGGTAATTTTCTGGTCAGCAGTCAGCTCTATTTTCATGGCTATGAGCATGATCCTTATCGACTTCAAAATCAAGCATCTTCATTGATCACGGGTATAGACAGGGCATTACGTAGTACGAGTATATAATATCATCCCCTGACTCGGATATAACCACCAGGCACAGCGCTGATCCATCCTGCTAACTCTAAATCAAGTAGCTTGATCACAACCTCTGCCACCGATTGTCCGGCACGTTCCGCAACAGTATCAACAGCCGTTACCTCATACTCTACGTTAGTCAATACATCGACGAAGGGTAATTCAAGCTGTTCTTCTGGAAAAGGCGGAGAAGTATCCTTATTAAGAGATAGCCACTGAAGTGACCCTTCAAGCTGTTCAACAATATCCCGTGGATCATTTGCCAAATAAGCCCCCTGTTGAATCAACCAATGTACCCCGTCACTTGTTGGGCTATCTAATGGACCTGGCAGCGCAAATACATCTCGCCCTTGTTCTAATGCATATCTGGCCGTGATAAGAGAACCACTTTTAAGCGAAGCTTCGACCACGACTACCGCAGAACTTAATCCGCTAATAATCCGGTTACGCCGTGGAAAATGTGTTGCTAACGGCGATGAAGTGACTAAAAATTCAGAAACCAGAGCACCCCCTTGTTCCACAATACGGTGAGCTAATTCATCATGCTGGTGTGGGTAGATATTTTTCAGCCCACTACCAAGTACCGCAATGGTCTCCCCTTGAGAATATAATGCAGATTGATGACAGATTGCATCGATACCAAGAGCTAACCCACTGGT
This sequence comes from Candidatus Fukatsuia endosymbiont of Tuberolachnus salignus, assembly GCF_964030845.1. NCBI lineage: Bacteria > Pseudomonadati > Pseudomonadota > Gammaproteobacteria > Enterobacterales > Yersiniaceae > Candidatus Fukatsuia > Candidatus Fukatsuia endosymbiont of Tuberolachnus salignus. Next base: position 689,339 of record NZ_OZ034983.1, on the reverse strand, counting down.
AATAGCTAAACCGTGCTGTACTAGTTCCGAAGCAAAATATCTTGCCCAACGCCGACCATAATGGCTGAAACTACGACTACCTACCATTGCCACCTGCGGTCGGGAAATAGCAGCAATATTCCCCGTAACGAAAAGCAGCAAAGGTGCAGAAGATATATGGCTTAACCGCTCTGGGTAGTCGAGATGCCCATAAATCAGCATATGGTGAGAAGGATCCTCCAACCAGGCTAAAGTTGAGGCAATATACTGGTCATTAGCTCCGATAAATTGCTGAGCTTGCAACTTATTCAATCCTGCAGCCATTAACACATCGGGGTGAACATCAGAGTAATAGATTAAACGTTCAGCAATGGTGCAACTTCTAACCGCCCCTATTCCTTTGACCATGCTTATCCGTAACCATATTTCTGCTATTATCATACCCACTCCTCTTATGAGCCTATTCGAAATCTCTTATGCTCACTAATACGTCGTCAAAAACACGCTCAAAATGCTCATTTACTCCCTTTATTGTATATACCCAATGAATTTCGAGTTACGGCAAGGCGGCAATCAATCGAATCCCAGGAGTGTACAAGTAGTACATGACTGGGATGAGTGCGAGCAGCCAACGCCACCGTAACTTGAAAGGCGAAGGGTATACAAAGAATAAACTGCACTTTTTGCGCCCATAAGACCTACTACATAAACCGCTGTGTGGTACGAAGCGGCATTCACGGAAATTCTGAATAGACTTAGAACAATCTATACACACAGATAAATTCTTTCAATGAGTGATGCTGTCAATTGAGCGTAAAAATGTCTAGAATGGGGATCGAATATTCTTCATTTCTCAGACACAGATCTAAATATTTATGTCAGCATTAAAAATATTACGTTTCCCGGATGAGCGACTGCGCACAATTGCAGAACCGGTTAAAAAAGTGGATGCTGGAATCCAGCGTATCGTGCATGATATGTTTGAAACCATGTATAAGGAAGAAGGTATTGGCTTAGCAGCAACACAAGTCGATATCCATCAGCAGATTATTGTGATTCATATCGTTGGTGATCGTTATGAAAATGATGTTCCAGAGCAATCTAATCGACCTTGGGTTTTAATCAACCCTGAGTTGCTGCACAGAAGTGGTGAGACAAGCATTGAAGAAGGCTGCTTGTCTATCCCTGATCAGCGCGCACTTGTACCACGTGCTGAAAAGGTAACGATCAGGGCGTTGGATATTGAAGGCAAATCATTTGATCTCGACGCTGATGGTCTATTAGCCATTTGTATTCAACATGAGATGGATCACCTGGTAGGTAAGCTGTTTGTCGATTATTTATCACCGCTTAAGCGTCAGCGTATTCGCCAGAAGCTAGATAAAATGGCAAGGCTTGCAGCACGAGATAACTAAAGGTCTCATTCAGGAGATTTAAGTGTGTGATTCTTTAAAGATTATTTTCGCAGGAACACCTGATTTCGCAGCGCATCACCTTAGCGTATTACTGTCTTCCAAGCATCAAATCGTTGGTGTGTTCACCCAACCTGATCGGCCAGCGGGCAGAGGAAATAGATTAACACCCAGCCCTGTAAAGGTATTAGCGCAGCAGCACAATATTGCTCTGTATCAGCCAAAGTCGTTGCGCCTGAAAGAGAATCAGCAATTGGTTTCCGATCTTGTTACCCGTTGGCGTGTTGACGTTATGGTAGTGGTTGCTTACGGTCTGATTTTGCCCCCAGCAGTACTGGCTATGCCGCGTCTAGGTTGCATTAATGTCCACGGCTCCTTGCTGCCACGTTGGCGTGGTGCTGCCCCGATCCAACGCGCGTTGTGGTCGGGTGATGAAGAAAGCGGTGTCACTATCATGCGCATGGATGTTGGATTAGATACTGGCAATATGTTGCATAAGGTCGCCTGTGGTATACAGCCCGATGACACCAGTGCTACTTTGTACCACAAATTGGCAAAATTGGGATCGGCGGGGTTACTGAACACACTCAAGCAACTTGATGACAGTGTACAGGGGGAGAAACAGGATGAAAGACAGGTTACTTACGCAGCAAAATTAAGTAAAGAAGAGGCTAAGCTCGACTGGTCACTTTCTGCTTCTCAGCTGGAACGTTGCATTCGCGCATTTAATCCATGGCCTGTCAGTTACTTTACTGTTGACCAACAACGGATAAAAGTCTGGCAGGCGGAAGTGCTACCTGCAATAAATCAGTCGAACACCCCTCGTGGTACGGTTATCCATGCCGATAGCAATGGTATTCAAATTGCGACCACTGACGGTGTACTTAATATTACACAGCTGCAACTTGCAGGTAAAAAGGTGATGTCAGCCGCCGATTTGCTAAATTCTCGACGCGAATGGTTCTCCGTTGGGAATCAACTCGAATAATGGTTTCTGCTTGGCTATGAAAAACACTTACAATCTGCGTAGTATCGCTGCTAAAGCAATCAGTCAGGTATTAGATCAAGGAAAATCACTGAATACTGTGCTACCAGGATCACAGCAGAGTGTCTCTGTCAAAGATCGTGCGTTGTTGCAAGAATTGTGCTTTGGCACGTTACGTGTTTTACCTAAACTTGAATGTTGTATTCAACAATTAATGACGCGTCCGATGTCAGGGAAACAGCGTGTGTTTCATTATTTGCTGATGATCGGCCTCTATCAGCTAATTTATACAAGGATCCCCGCTCACGCAGTGTTATCTGAAACCGTTGCCGCCGCCACTGCGCTGAAACAGCCACAATTAAAAGGATTGATCAATGGTGTATTACGCCAGTTTCAGCGCCAACAGATCGAGTTGTTGGAACGAATAGAGCAGACGAGCAACGACGAAAGTCACTATTTGCATCCTAGCTGGTTGTTCAATCGCATCCAAATGGCTTATCCGCATCAATGGCAACAAATCCTAATAGCGAATAATCAGAAACCACCCATGTGGCTACGAGTAAACAGGCTCCATCAGTCTCGTCGTGAATATTTAGCACTGTTGCAACAGGCGGGAATTGAGGCACAAGCTCATCCTTCCTATAAGGATGCGATCCGTCTGATCGTACCTCGTTCAGTCGACAGTCTGCCCGGTTTTGCGCTTGGCTGGATCACCGTTCAAGATGCCTCAGCACAGGGGTGTGTTGATCTACTTGATCCACAAAATGGTGAGCAAATCCTTGATTTATGTGCTGCACCAGGAGGAAAAACTACTCATATTCTTGAGGTCGCACCCAATGCTCAGGTATTAGCTGTCGATATTGATGAACAGCGATTACAGCGTGTTAAAGAAAATTTACAACGTCTGCAATTACAAGCCACGGTCAAAATGGGTGATGGTCGCAGCCCCGAGGCATGGTGTGGTGACCGATTATTTGATCGGATCCTGCTTGATGCGCCTTGTTCTGCCACCGGCGTGATCCGCCGCCATCCCGATATCAAGTGGCTACGTCGAGACAGTGATATCACCGAACTTGCGCGATTACAGGCGGAGATCATGGATGCTATCTGGCCGAAATTAAAAAGAGGAGGGCTGATGCTCTATGCCACCTGTTCCATTTTACCGGAAGAGAATCAGCAGCAAATTGCATCATTTTTGCAACGTCAGCCGGATGCACAACTTATAAAAACTAAAGTGACAGACACCTTTGGTAAACAGAATCTTCCTCATCCTGATGAGGGGGATGGTTTCTTTTATGCCAGGTTAACCAAATCGGCCAGAGATAAATCAACCTACGAAACGTAATTTCAGAGTGAAAAAGAGAAAACGATGAAAATAATCATTCTTGGAGCGGGGCAAGTAGGTGCCACATTAGCGGAGAACCTGGTTGTTGAGAAAAATGATATTACTGTTGTCGATACGAATGCGGAGCGCCTGAACCAGTTAAAAGAAAAATTTGATCTACGAGTTGTGCAAGGCAAAGGCTCTTATCCTCGAGTATTGCGCGAAGCTGGCGCTGAAAATGTAGACATGTTGGTTGCGGTAACCAGCTGCGACGAAACCAATATGGTCGCCTGTCAAATTGCTTATTCATTATTTAAGACACCGCGCCGTATTGCTCGCATTCGTTCACCTGAATATATCCGGGAAACAGATACTCTTTTTCAGTTAGCGGGAATACCCATTGACCATTTAATTTCACCAGAACAACTGGTCATTGATTCTATTTATAAATTAATTGAATATCCTGGTGCATTACAGGTGGTTAATTTCTCCGAAGGAAAAGTGAGTATTGTCGCCGTGAAGGCTTATTACGGTGGATCTTCCGTGGGTAGTGACCTTGCTTCCTTAAGTGATGTTATGCGCAAGAAGAATGTTAACGCTCTGGTCGTAGCAATATTTCGCCAAGATCAACCCATACACCCTCAAAAATCCACCATTATTGAAGCGGGTGATGAAATATTTTTTATCGTCGACTCACAATATATCAAGACAGTCATGAGTGAATTACAACCTTTGGAAAAGTCGTACGAACGCATTATGATCGCGGGCGGTGGCAATGTTGGCGCGGGCTTAGCGCTGCGGCTCGAGAATGATTACAAAGTAAAACTCATTGAAAACAACGAGCAGCGAGCAGCGGAATTAGCTGAAATGCTTCATAAAACTGTTGTATACCATAGTGACGCATCAGATCAGGAAAGATTAGCAGAAGGGCATATAGAACAGGTCGATGTTTTTATCACTATAACGAATAACGATGAAATCAATATTATGTCTGCCATGCTTGCAAAGAACATGGGAGCTAAGAAAGCGATGGTGTTGATCCAACGTAGTGCTTATGTCGCTTTAGTTCAAGGTGGTGTAGTGGATATTGTCATTTCACCACAACAGGCAACGATTTCGGCATTATTAGGTTATGTACGTAAAGCGGATATTATTGGTGTCGCATCACTGCGCCGGGGCGTTGCTGAAGCTATCGAAGCCATTGCTCACGGTGATGAAAGCACTTCCAGAGTTATCGGACGGGAAGTAGGCAAAATCAAATTACCGCCAGGTACAACCATTGGTGCTATCGTCCGTGGTGATAAAGTCATTATTGCCAATAATGATTCTGTGATTCAGCAAGGTGATCACGTGGTGATGTTTATTACTCATAAAGAATTTATTGCGGATGTTGAGAAATTATTTCAACCCAGTCCTTTCTTTCTGTAAAGAACTGGCTTCCATTCAAATACGCTTTAGCTGATATCCTTGTAGATAACAAATAGACTTCTTGCAAAATCTACTACTGTACGTGCTGCGAATTCTGCGTTACGTGGTAATCGCAATCCTCGTGTACTCGGTACCATGCAGTTCTGCGCTCCAGGCGCCTTGACTTCGCATAACGAACGACGGTTTTGCAAGAAGTCTAATATTAATTGGTTTCTGTAACTAAAAATTTCCTATAATTTAGTGTGAATGAATCAAATTTTACTAGCAAGGAGTTATGTGATGAGCTTGATAAAGGAATTTCGTGAATTTGCTCTACGTGGCAATGTTGTTGATTTGGCGGTGGGTGTTATCATTGGTTCCGCATTTGGAAAAATAATTTCTTCATTAGTTGGTGATATTATTATGCCCGTGTTAGGACTGTTGATAGGAGGTATCGATTTTAAACAACTTTATTTTATATTACGCGCAGCGGGGAATACCACTCCTGCTGTAGTCATGAATTATGGTTTATTTATTCAAAGTGTTTTTGATTTTTTACTGATTGCCTTAGCGATATTTGCAACAGTCAAGTTGATGAATCATTTGCGCCGAATGCAAACTATAGAATCAACCGCACCCAGTAACGAAGAAAAATTGTTAACCGAAATCCGCGATTTATTAACCAATGTCACCAAGCTAAAATAAGCAATATACCCTTCACCTTTCAAGTTACGGCGGCGTTGGCTGCTTGCACTCATCCCAGTCATGTACTACTTGTACACTCCTGGGGTTCGATTGATTGCCGCCTGGCCGTACTCGAAATTCATTGGGTATATGATCTAAACGAATTTATGCGACCACCCAGGTCGCATAACAGAGAAGAGACACATCATCCAGCCAACTGATTTTTACGTTCTTTAACAAAATGCCGAATCAGAACGTAGCCTACCGAACAGAACAACCCCATAAATACACTGAGAAGAACGATAAAAGTACTTTTCGGTGAATTCTTCTTTATCGAACCAGAGGCTTGTTGTAAATATTGGAAAGGCATCACAGTCAGTTTAGGAATGGCCAACATATTTAGCTGATTCAAGTGTAATTTACGATTCAAAAGATCGGCATTGATAGTGGTAATATCGCCAATAGTTTGTAGCGATTCCAATTTTTTGTTGAGAGCATAAGAACCGATAGTAATAGGAAAAGTATCGTCATCATTGAATGTACCACTGCCATTTACCGGTGTCTTCACTCCAGCCACATTTGCAATAGCAATTGCAATTTTCAATTTTTCGATGTTAACACTCAAATTATTTTTAGCTTTTAACAGATCAAACCTATATTGCTCATCCGTATTCAATTTCGCTATGTCTACTGCCCGTTGAATTTTTATTTTTACATTTTTATTAACAATGGCGTTAACATAATCAATATACCCTTGTAATAAATTATAGGCATCCTGTGGTGTTTCAGCACTGTAAGATAAGGTATAAAAATTGTAATGCTTATTTTCCTTGTCTTTCTTGTCTAAAGACGAGTTGGAAAGAATATTATTATTCACTATGTTTTCAATCAATATACGCTGTTGGATCTTATCTATTGGATTCTCTTTCATTTTTAATCTGAAATAATCGGAGTTGATTAAATATTTTTCACGTAGATCGGCAGAGTCGAAACTCTGTTCAAAAGTTCCCAGTAAATAACTTGAATCAATACCTATATTGATGCCTAACACCGTAAGTTCACTGGATAATTTATCTAATACTTGCAGTTGCTGATCCGTGGCAGAGGTAATGACTGCTGTACTGGTCCATTTTTGCGGCAATAAATAGCACACCCCAGCCGCAACAATAGCGAACAACAAAGTCATCCATAAAATAGTCTTTTTAGATTTGACAATAATCGAGAAAAGCTCAAAGAGATCAATTTCATCTTTTGATGAGGATAAAGATGAAAAGTCATAATTATTCGACATTGCATCAACATTTTGGTTACGCTTAATTTCTTCATTCATTAATGGATATCCATCTTGATTAACCAATTATATTTACTGGAAATTTATTATTTATCGTATCCATGGGGATTGTTTTGTTACCATCTCCATATGTCCCTGACCATATCATCCAGGCGTTAATATGTTCGCCTCAGCAACTCTAATATCTCATCTGTTTTTTCATCCAACAGTATTTTATTGGCACGAGATTCTACATTGAGTCGTACAACAGGTTCAGTATTCGAGCTACGTAAATTAAAACGCCAATCGAAAAATTCTAAACTGATACCATCAGTTTCATCAGCAGAAAGTGCATATTGCTGGTAAACTGCACGAACACGTTCCATTGCCATGGTGGGATTAACTAATTTAGAATTAATTTCGCCTGATGCAGGGTAAGCCGCCATACGATCTTTGACTACTTGTTCGAGCGTTTTATTTTTAACACACAATAACTCTGCTACCAGTAACCAAGGGATCATACCAGAATCGCAATAAGCAAAATCACGGAAATAGTGATGCGCACTCATCTCACCGCCATAGATTGCATCTTCTTCACGCATACGCTGTTTAATAAAGGCATGACCGGATTTAGACATCACAGGTTTACCCCCTGCGGCTTTAACCACCTCTATGGTATTCCAACTCAAACGTGGATCGTGAATAATCTTGGCACCAGGTTCTTTCTGTAAAAATGCTTCTGACAGCAAACCAACAATATAATATCCCTCGATAAACTCACCTTTATGATTAAACAGAAAGCAACGATCAAAGTCACCATCAAAAGCGATACCGATATCCGCACCATGAGCTAATACCGCATCGCTAGTATCTTGTCGACATTCTGGTAATAGAGGATTAGGGATACCATTAGGGAAGGTGCCATCAGGTTGATTATGAATTTTAATCAGGGTGATAGGCATTTTTAATTGCTCGAATCGATCTTCCAAAGCGTCAATCACATGACCTGCGGCACCATTACCACTGTTAATCACCAGTTTTAAGGGTTTAAAGTGAGCGGGAGTGAGATAGCTCATCAAATGGTCAATATAAGCATCAAGGATAGAAATCTGCCGATAGCTGCCCCTAGCCGCTGGATCGACAGATGAAAACTCATTCAACTCCACCAAGCGTTGAATATCTAATAAACCAGTATCACTACTAATAGGACGAGCGCCCGCACCGACCAATTTCATGCCATTATAATCGATAGGATTATGGCTGGCGGTCACCGCAATACCACCATCCATTGCAAGATGGAAGGTAGCAAAATAGACTTCTTCAGTACCTGCAAGACCAATATCCAACACATCAGCACCCGCGTCCTGTAAACCACGACTAAGAGCCAATTTAAGGCTTTCACTGGTCAAGCGGACATCACCCCCAACGACCACCTTTTTAGGTTTGACAAATTCAGCATAAGCACGACCAATACGGTAGGCGATATCTTCATTGAGTTCATCACCTAGTCGCCCACGAATATCATAGGCTTTAAAACAAGATAATTTAGTCATAACATCACTTTCGAAATCATAAATGAGGCAGGCCATCCAACTTTCAACAATACTTTGCCTTTTATAGGCGATCTCGGGATCCTGGATTCTTTTCAGTACCAAAGATCTTCTTAAAGACAACATCGTTTTTGGGATCAAGAAATTTGAGCAATACGTGTAACATCAGTCAATAAATGGATTAATTATCTGAACAGCATCCACATGCTCTCCAGTATTCATGTCTTCACTCAATAGCAAGCGACAACTTGCTATTTGCGCACTGGCCAGCACAAGCGCATCGTAAAAAGCAACACTGCGAGTTTGATGTAAATCGATCCCTGCACGAATGATAGTTGGCGTCACTTGAACGACTTCAAACTGTTGATATAAATCCAGTTGTGCCCGAATGTATTGTGGTGAAAGTTTAAGTTTTTTAATAGCGACATTGCAGTACTCTTGCAGCACTTGCGTGGAGAGGACACCACTCTTGTCTTGATAAAGCTGCTTAAGCAGAGCAAGTGCCGCCCTTTGCTTCACTGGCACATCACTCGCGTCGGCATAAATTAGGATATTAGTATCGATAAAACTACGGATAGTCCTATGATTAACGCTCATTGGCATCGTCACGATTGAAGTGCCAACCACCAAGCTGCCCAGGTGATTGTAAGCAACGTGCTTCAAACTGTATCCATTGCTGCTCGCGACTGTTTCCGCCTGCCAGTTGCTCTAGATAATCACGTACCACTTGGTTAAGACTTTTTCCCATCTTCTTCGCTGCCTCACGGGCACCCTGGGCCACTTGTTGGTCTACAGAAAGAGTAATGTTCATAAATTAAACTCCATAAAATACTTAACACTTATTATGTGTGCACGCTATATTTTAGAGAGTTAAAATAGTCTGTCAACGTGAAAAGCCGTTCAATCACCTAATTTGATCACTAAAACTGAACGAAAATCAATCGAAATCGTCGGCCGTTATACTCGAATATTCTTGTTATTAAAGTATAAATTTACTTAGCATCAGGATGGCAATGAAACAAAAACGCTATCATCTCATTGGCGTCTTTGCTTAGGTAGAAGCGCACCATCTTCTCATTAAATTCGTGCAACTTTACGGCGGGCACACTGATGGCATCCACCCCCTGTGACATTAATATACCATTCATCATCAATCGCGAAGTGCGCTTGTTACCGTCAAAAAAGAATTGCTGCAAGGCACCAAACAAAAAGAATATCGTTGCTTTTTCAAAAACATTAGTCACATGTTCATTTAGAACCGATATCCCTTGCATAAATCTATCATGCAAAATTGCACCACCGGCAAGCGTTGGCAGAGGGAGATAACGACCATATTCGCCAAGACTTACATGCGGGGTATAGTTTGTTTCTTGCCCTTCACCGCGAAAGCATCCCCACTCCAAAGCCTCATTACGTGCAACAATGTTATGTAGCTGTGTAAAAATTGTCTTGTTTAATTCAAATTGACCTGTTTTCACCAATGACACAAGAAACTTAGCACTTTCAGCCAAATTAAGCACTTGTTCTTGATCAGCCAATTTTCTGCCCCCGACAGTAATGCCACCTAATAGTGTTTTCACTTCTGGGAAAGTGAAAGGATTGCCTTCCAGCATGCTGGCATCCCAGACAAATTCGGCTAGCATGCGATGGAAACGAAAACAAACCCGCTCGATGGAGTGAGCAGGAATAATGGTCGGAATAGTTTCCCTATTCCAAGTAAAGCCAAGTGCGTTAGATAGTGTCATAGTTTATGGCAACTTATTATTTATTTTATAAATTCGCTACGCATAGTTTTAATAATCCCCTCTTCCAACGATACCGGCGCTTTAAAATCATGCTGTTTGATGCTATCCGATCTAAATTGCGTGCGCGCACAAAATTTTTTAACTCGAATACGACTGATGGGATATTTTCTTTTTGTTACCTTAGCCAACAAATCGAAGCAATAACCCGCAAATAATCCAATATTATAAGGCACTCGGAAATTATTTTTTTGTTTATCCAACGCCTGGCAGATAATATCGGTTAATTCATTCATGGTAAAATCGGGCTTATCGATATAATTGAATACATAACGATCAGGGGATAGAGTAATGACATACTGTAAAAATGCAGCTATATTTTCAACGTACGCCATCGATTTTTTATTATTTCCCCCTCCGACCATCAAAAATTTACCGGATGCAATCTGCCTAAACAGATTATAAACATTACCACGGTTACCTTCGCCAAAAACAACGGTAGGACGTACCATAACTAATGTTCTGCTTGAATTTTTCGCAGCCCATTCATCATAAACTTGCTCAGCCGCTAATTTCGATTTACCATAATCATTAAAAGGACGATAAGCACCGTCTTCAGCAGTTTCATGTTCAACAAAACCATAAACGGCGACAGAAGAAGTAAAAATAATATGCTGAATGTTTAAACGCTCAGCCGCTGCACAGACATTTTTAGCACCTTGAACATTGACATCATAATACAGGCTTTTCGGTTCAACATTATCTTGATGTTCAGCGGCTAAATTAATAATGATATCAACCCCGGCAAGCGTCTTATCTAAAGTTGAAGGCTGAGTGACATCAGCAAATTGCCACTTTTCAGGAAATTGAATACTTTTAATTTTATCAATAATAATAAAATTAATATTCATCTTGACTAGACGTTGACTTAAGCGAGAACCAATAAACCCTGAACCACCTAAGATAGCTATTTTTTTAATCATCTTATCCTGTTTATAATATTGTATTTAGTTTAAAACCGGGAGAAGTAAGGAAAAGCACAAAATACTATCAATTATGGTCACACTCAGTTGTACCATTATTTCTTGTAGTTTTCTATTTTTGCGAAACCGATCGCCATCAACCCTTTATTAAAACTATATGTATGAGTGGCTTTTGCTTTACGTAAAAACTCTGGCTTTACTGTAAACTCGACATCCTCAGTATAGTGATTTTCATCAAGACGGGTGATACGCGCCACACCAAAATTCTCACCATATAAATCAAATCCTTGAACTTGAAAAACTCTAAAAATCTTATTATCTTCGAATAGAAGACCTCCATTCCGAGCCTGCTCAGAATCGAAAACGACGGGATTTCCTGGATGAGATATCCAAGGTTCAGTTAATAAATCTTTGGAGTGAAAAACGTGCAACTCCGATCCATGATCTCCCAATATTGAAGAATCTATATTTGTCATTAGCCACCATTTTTCGTCCATGTAAAAAATATTTGTATTAGCAGCTGATACATTGGAGATAAGTATTTTCTCAATCTCCCAAACTAATGGGAAATCAATACAACGATAAATCCTAATATCTTTAGCTTCATGTGTTGTTGGGCACATATATAGTTCGTTATTGCTTTGAATAATAAAAGGATAGGAAAGGCGAAAATCTTCTCTGAGAGCAATTCCAAGATTTGTATATCCATCTTTAGTAATTTTATAAACAGAGATCACTCCCTTTTTTCTTGTGTAATCAAAATCCTCAACAAAACAATAATGGCTACAGTTCCTTTCAATAATGAAAGGATTAGCTAGAAACCTATTAGGCGGATTTTTAATAACTTTTGATTTCCACAGAGTTACCTCACGCCAATTTAAACAATATTGATAAGCAACACCCCATCGATATCTTCTGCTAGTCAACGTTCTAAGAACTTTTTTAGACACATAATTAATTGTTTTTACAATGTAGTGTAACTGCTGAAATAAATTAGGTATTTTATATAATGGAAAACTATAGGGAACCTTAGGATATACCAATAAATCACGGTTGCTAGAAAATAAATCTTCCAACACTCTATGCATAAAAATAGGTGATTTCGTATTCATTCTAGCCAAGTTTAGGGAATACAGAAAACTTGTCGCTATGCTTCCCTTGTAAATTACATCTCCTCCATCAAGCTCATCTGTTAGTAATTGAATGATAAATCCTGTACTTCGTTGCTGATAGAAAACTTCCCAGAAACCAGGAGGACAACCACGATTGATATCATTATTTGCATAATGAAAAGAAATAATTCTTCTTGGGCATATGTTAAGTACATCACCTCTGAGGATACCACTTCCTACTCGAATTAGAATATCCAAATTTTTTTCTTTAATTTTATTAAGATCTTCATCATTATATCGATACACGAATCCACTTCTCGATATTTGAGGATTCACTATCACAGATTCAATGTCACATTTTCCTAGATCATATTTTGTGTCAAAATCTTTAAAACTATACGTTCTTTTCAAGAACTGCGCCTCAATTTTTAAAATAACTTTAAATGTCACAGCTGAAAAAAATTTTCTACACCCGTGCCTATTTATGTAATCAAACACCTTTTTCAATAGTGAACGTAGCCCACTTTGGGAAGTTTTTTGAACTATCAAGCAACTTATTTCATATACACTGGATTCTTTAGATAACTGTATAAGATCAAATAATCGCTTAGATACAACGATATCATCTACAATTAAACCGACTTTCTTTTTTGACATTGATTAGCTATACTAAATATTTTAATTTTACGTCGTATATCAGCTTAGATATGACAAATAGGGCATAGAGTGACACAACGACCTGAGTGTATAATAATCTGACTTTTATTTGTGAAACAGATAAAGAACGCTTCCTAGCTTTATATAACATTAACTAAAAAAGTGGCTTCGCTATAGCTAGTATTTTTCCAGAAAAAATAGAGAAGATAAAATAGGCTCTTCTTGAAGCCCATGTACAGAAACCTCCTCAGAAATAGGATCATTATTCACAATAATGGCTAGAGATGGGTAATTTTTAGCTCTATTTTTTAATTTCTTCTACGTACCATGTAATGGTATAGAGAACTGCTTATTGTCTCTACAAAACTATATTCTGCAACACACTTTGATTTAGTTTTTATAATCATGACTTCTCTCTATGAACTCAATTATAATCAATTAAGAAAAAACAGGATATTTCTCGTTATTATTAACTTTCTAACGTAGTAGAAATATTAAAACTATTCACCGACATGGTTAAAGCTTTCATTACCATGTGACCGAACATCAAATGCACGTCCTCGCAAAGCTGCATGTCAAATGAGGGAACCCAAACACTCAATTTCGCTTGCTGCATTAACTTACCCCCGTCGTATCCTACCACCGCTAACGTGTCAATATTATTTAGGCTGGCGTATTCAACGGCACGTAAAATGTTTGGAGAATTTCCACTACCACTAATAGCCACCAGCAAATCTCCTTCATCTGCTATCGCCGCCAATTGCCCACAAAATACATCATCATAGGAAATATCGTTGCCAAAAGCGGTGATGAGTCCAATGTTGTCACATAGAGAGAACCCCCGAAATTTCTTGCCAGTTGCAAGACTCACCATCTTGTTCCAATCGGTAATGTAATGTGATGCGGTAGATGCACTTCCGCCGTTCCCGCAGGTAATAATTTTTTTGTTTGCCGAAAATTTCTCTTTGATTAAACTAATACCTGATTCGAAAGTACTCAGATTGAGTTCCTTTGCCAGATCAGTGTGAGAGTTTAAATAATTGGCAACACTAAAATTTTTCTGAGTCACAATTTCTATCCTTCCGAGGGTTGATAAAAAACGATTTGAGTCCCATTTCGGTCAAAACGGAATTTCACAGACTGTAAACCGCCCATTGCTTTTTTGATGGGATCGTGTATTTCTGGTGGGGCAAAGAACATCATGAATCCTCCGTTTCCGGCACCGAGTAGCTTGCCACCTAAGGCACCATGAGTGATGCCTCGTTGATACCAATCATCAATTTGTGGATCGGTTACTCCATTGGCAAGCTGTGCTTTAAGACGCCAATTCTCGTCTAACATCTGGCCGAAATTATCCAAAGAATCAGATTCAAGTTCTTTCTTCATGTCAAACGCCAACTCCACCATGCGCCGCATTAGTAGCTTACAATTAGATTGAGTCATCGCTTTTGTTTGCTCTGCAAGAATCGCTGATGCGCTACGTGTTCTACCGGTATAGAAAACCAGGGTAGATTCCTCTAGTGCACGCAATAGTTCAGGTCGGCAAATCACCGGATCGACAGATACCGATTCGTCGGCATGAAATCGTATTAAGTTAAGCCCCCCATAGGCTGAAGCATACTGATCTTGCTTACCTATCGGTTCACCACAACGTATGATTTCTATTTCGCAGGCTTGTCTTGCCAAGGTTTCTTTGGATGCAAAAGAGTTTTTGAAGGCGTACAACGCGTTTAATAAACCTACTGTGTAGGTACTGGATGAACCCAATCCAGAGCCTTTGGAAGGAATATCTGCCATCGACGTAATCTCTAACCCCCCCGATATATCGGTGAGGGCAAGTGCTTCACGTACCAGTGGATGCTCAATTTGACAGGGGGAGTCCACTTCCTCTGTTTTCGAATAATTGACCCTGATACCTCCGTCAAACTTTCGGTTGACACAAATATACATATATTTATCGATCGAAGTTGAGAGGACTGCCCCCAATTCTTCTCTATAGAATACGGGTAAATCACTCCCGCCACCGACAAAACTCATCCGCAAGGGGGTTTTACTGACTATCATATTTATCGCCCCGATAGGGTTATTTTATAGCTGGCGTACTGTGCAGCTGCAAGAACATCGGCAACTTCGTCTTGCTCTCGAGATCCTATGCACTTAGCAACCTCGCAAGCATCAAAACCACGCCATGCATATTCGAAGCACATCCGCTGGTGTCGAACTTGTTGTGGAACATCTAGGTGTAGCCTATGTGGAGTCATTTCCCTTAGCGTAGGATGCAGCAACGCGGGTACGCCTTCACATATTAGAAAATCATTCGGCCCAATTGAAAGTCGACGCGTAGAAATCAGCTCGCTTTTTCTTCGATTCCACTGAGAGACATGTAAAGTGATCCGTTCTTTACTATTCCGTAATGACTCTAAAAGAGGAACCAGTTGATCCATGTCGTAACGTGACATGACGCCACAGCCTTCTATGCGCTGCTCTTTCGCTTTAAGCCATGCGTCTAATGGAAGAATATGGACAACTCGTCCCATGGCTTCAACTAACTCTTTGAGCACTTGAGCAGCCATGGTTTTACCGGAACGCGAGGCTCCACCAATAAGGATCATACGAGTATCTTGCATCTCGATAGCAACGGGCATGAGTTTTCCAACCAGGCGAGCATGCCCGGACAAAATCCAGTCTACAGCGGACAAGATATCATCACAGATATAGTCAGGAATAGCTTGATACTTATTATCGAGGCCGGCATAGCCAGTGCGCAGTAATATTGTACATACGCCAGCACGCTGACCCGCCAATATATCGCTTGTGGTATCACCTATCATCCATGAGCGCCGACGATCAATGTCCAATTCTCGAACTGCCCTGTCAATGAGGCCAGACTGAGGTTTTCGGCAGTCACATACCTTTTTAAGTGCTGGGGTCTCGCCAGGAAAACCTGAGGCTGGATGGTGTGGACACAGGTACAGACGATCCAAATATGCGTGCTCTTGTCCAAGTAAGTGGTCAAGACGAGCATGAATCTGACGCATGTCTTCCCAAGTTGCATTGCCTCTGGCAAGGACGGGTTGATTAGTCACGCAAATCGCTAAACGTCCGGCACGGTTGAGTTGATGGATCGCTTCGCCAGCACCAGGCAACAGCTCAAGCTGGCCTGCACAAGACAAATAATTTACCTCTTTATTTAATGTACCATCCCTATCAAGAAAAACCGCAACACGTTGTTGACGAACAGATAAGCGCTCTGGTAAACCTAAAATCAGGTCTCTCTCTACTTTGTTCAACCGAGATGGTGTACCCATATCTTTGATGTATTCAGGTGTGATATAGGCTTTAAACTTATGCCCTGATGCAAGCATCGATTTAAAGGTATCTTTGACCAAATCGTATTTACCTTGATCTGGAATCAGGTTCATCAGGTGTTTTTTTTGCAGTACGTAAAGCGCGGCGTTGACAATATTCGGATAATAGACGCCTTCAGGGTGAGGGTAGGTCCTTATAGCGATTACGTAACCCGCTCCATCGAGTTGAACCAAATCAGAATCCTGCGGATGATCATTGGGGTGTATTAAGAGAGTTCCTGCAGCATCGGAGCGGGTAGCCATCTGCCATAAACGCCTTAAATCGATATCAGCATAGATATCAGCATAGAGGACTAAAAATTTATCTTCTAATACAGCAAGGGCATCTCGCAGTGCACCAGCGGTGCCACGTGCACTGACCTCCTCAACATAAGTGAGTTCAACATCCCACGCAGCTCCATCACGAAAGTAAGATCGTATCGCTTCTGATTGATAGTGAACAAGTAACGCAATTCGGTCGAAACCGTGCTTTTTACACAACTCAATTTGATGCTCAAGTATGGGCTTGCCCAATATTGGAGCCATAGGCTTAGGCAAATTGCCAATCGTCGACTTTAGTCTGGTGCCCAACCCTCCCGCCAATATTGCGACCTGATTTCTCATGAAATTCCTCAAAAAATTATTTACGACGCAGTATAAGCACCTTGTAAATGGATTCTTGTATTTTTCTTGGCAGAAAAGCCCAGCAGCCAATAATGGCTATTCCTGAAACACGGCGAATGAGGTCATGTGGTCTAAAATTCTTAATCCTTGCCTTGAAATTAAAGCGCCAATTGATATCGGGTCGACTGAGTGTTGACTGCCTATATTGGATGAGTATCTTGTCAAGATTGGCAAATTTAGCATTCTTATTGATGAGTCGAAGCCATAATTCTAAATCTTCGCCATACTTAAAGCGAGGATCGTACCCGCCGGAATCCAATACTGTGTTTCTCCTGAACATAACTGTTGGGTGTGCGAGTGGATTTATAAAATGGCTTTTCCTGATTATTTCATTGTGAGCCTCAGGATAGAATTTAAACCCCACTCTGTTTAGCGAGTCATCAACGATTTCAATAGCACCGCCTAATACATCAACGTCTTTATTTTTAGATAAAAATTCAACCTGTTGAGCAATTCTATCTGGCATGCAAATATCATCGGAATCAAACCTGGCAACCCAATCGGCGCGAGCCATTTGAAGGGCTAGATTCAGACTAGCTGCTAATCCAATCCTTTTTTGAGGATTAACGTAGATAAAGCGACTATCCTGTGAACAGAGTTGTTTGCAAAAATCAGCGCGATCCGAATCAGTGCTCTCATCGATAACAATGCATTCAAAATCTATAAAGCTTTGTTCAAAAATACTCTTTAAACTGCGCTCTAACGTAGCAAGCGGCTCGTTGAAGGTTGGAATAATGATTGAAACCCTAGGTTTCATAGAATTTACTCTTGTTACTGACTCATGTTTATTGACCTAGCTGGCTAGCTATTTCATCAATGGCACGTCGAACCGCCTCAGAAGATCCCAACTGCGGCTTCCAACCATAGCTTTGCAGCTTTTCGGTTGAATAATGAAATTTGGGCACGTCTCCAATCCAGCCTTTATTGCCTTTACCATATTTAATTTGAGCCAGAGGATTAATACGGGCAATCACCTGTTCAGCGATCCATTGCACGGTAACACCTTTATCAATTGGCCCAATATTAATCACGTCTCGTTTTGGTGCATCCTGTTTTGCTCTGACTACGAGCATGGCAGAGATAAGATCTGAAACATGTAGGTAAGCTTTCTGCTGGGTTCCGTTGCCAAGTACCTCTAAACATTCAGGACTCGCGATTAATTTATTAATAAAATCATAGATGACTCCATGGGTAGCGGGAGCCCCAACAACATTGGGAAATCTGAAAATGCATGCTTTGTTAAGATCACTTTCACAAGATGCACTGATCAATGCCTCTGACGCCAGTTTCATTGCGCCATAGTTAGAAATAGGCAGCAGAGGCCCAATGTTTTCATGCAATTCTACATTGCCAAGATCACCGTATATGGCCGAGCTGGAGGCAAAGTAGATCTCCTTCACATGATATAATTTTATCGCTCTTAATATCTCAACGGTTGTGAGGAAGGTATCTTTAAGATCGACGTCTGCATCAGCTACTCCGGCGGGAATATCGGAATTTGCAGCCAGGTGCCAGACTTCCGAGATAGTTCCCTGTTTCGCCGCTTCTTCAAAGGCGCACATGGTGTCATCACGCTTAGATAAGTCACCGCATAACAGCTTAAAATGACTGTCATTAAAATAGCTTTCCAGATAGCTCTTTTGGCCTCTGGAAAAATTGTCAATAGCAACGACAATTTTTCTTTCATTCAGCAGCTGGTTACATAAATGAGAACCAATAAAGCCCGATGCTCCGGCTACCACGGACACAGTGATGTCTTTTGTATTATTCATTAAACTCACTTTTTATATGAGACATTGGGTCGATCTATTTTACACCAGTTTCGTATTTCAATAAAAAGTGCTAAAAGATAAAATTTGAAAGGAAGCTGATGAGAGTAGTACCGAAATGTCAAATTATCACGGTAAGATAGAGTCAAACCAGAGTACCTTACACTACTAATAAAGTATATTATGTTTGATACAAATTCTTTCTAGCTCTTTCAATTCTTCAAACAGAAGCATTTGAGCCTCTCGTAAAATTCTCATTTTCAATTATTTCAAATAGCGCTGAGAAAACAAGATAAAATTTTTATACCTATTAGCAGGGATCAGGCATAAGATTTTATAAAAAATATAACATTTCAAACCTAAAATAGTATATGGAAATTTTATCTTCCTTTTTAAAAGAAGAGTTATTTTACTAATTTGATCGTAAACATCATCTGTACCATCTGTTTTCAATCCTTTTCTGAAAATTCCTAATATTAAATGAATATGTAGAGTGAGATGATAAAAGTTAAATTTTTTAACTAAATCCATTGAATAATTATTAGTAGAAAAATACAAATACAATTTTTCGGATGAATCAATTCTTGTTAACTGTGACATGCTCACCGGTTCCTTTACTGTTGAATTAGGTCGGTTTACATAATGGAATAAGATATCCTTAATATAAAATATATTATTAGTGAGTGATATTGCACGAATTATAAAGTCAATATCCTCACCATAATAAACTAATTCATCAAAAAAAATATTATTAGCTTGAATAAATTTTCTTCTAATAGCTACTGCACAAATATGAAAATAAATTTTTTTAAGAAAAAAATTTGATAGAAGTAATTCTGAATCATTTTTACTAAATAAAGTATTAATATTATCAGAATCACTCAATGCATAATTCCTTATTATGTTATCATTTAGATTGACTGTATTGTATCCAAAAAAAATTAAATCTATGGTTGAAGTGACAGCATCTAGTTTCTCAAAAATGTTATAAGAATAAAAATCATCTGCATCTAAAAATAAAATATAGTCACCAGTAGCATGTAAAATTCCCTGATTACGTGCTGATGAAACTCCCCCATTTTTTTTACGAACTATTAACATTTTTTCAAATGAAAAAGATGACAATTTTTTATATGTATCATCAGTAGAACCGTCATCTACAAAAATTATTTCAACATCATTCCTAGATAATAAGAGAAATGATATTTTTTTCAGTGTCTTATCAATAAAATCTGAAGTATTATGACAAGGCATTATGATGCTATATTTTATCTTCATTTATTACGAAGCTTCTTAAAATTGATATAAAAATCATGATATTTACTTAATAGTGAAAGGTTAAACTAAAAAAATGCTACAGACGAATGATCAAAAGTATAATCAACTATGATTAATCTCTATAGATTAGGTTATAATATTATTAGACCAGTTCTACTGAACTGCTTTATTTATTATAAATTTTGATAAATCTTTACTAAAGTAATAGAACATTAAAGCGTAAGGAAAAGCTGAAAAAAGCCCTAGAGGAAAATAAGAATAAACGATATTTTCAGCAAAAAGTGATGAGAATGTTAATAATAAGCAGAGAAAATAAAAACTTAAAAACTTTCTTTCCACTCTAAACATTAAAGCAAACTGCAATGCTAGTATAAGGTATAAAAATAAACCACCTAACATGGTAACTAAATTAGCCCACGAGAAGTCTTGGTTCGTTTGACTAATTGATGGAAAAAGTAAATTCTTCCCTAAAATATACTCGCATGCGAAACTTAATCTAGAACTCAATACTTCATCTAACTTTATAAAAACTGGAAAATCAAGTAACAATGAAAAATAAAAACCATTATCTGTGACTAATATAGATATTAATAAAAATGATAAAAAAATAATTAACATAATCCCTATTCTTATAAATTTATCGGACAGTTTTTTAAATACGAATTGGTAGAAATAAAATATACTAATTAGTATTAGTGAAGTACGTGAAAAAACTTGTAAATAAATACAAAAAAATAATAGTAATGATAAAAATGCTATTTTTCTATTTATATAGTAACCAATGATAACTATTCCAGCGGCTATCAACCCTATAGTGTTTGGATTAGAGAATCCAAGAGAATTTTTTTTAACACCTGCAAAAGCATAAACGACATTATCGCTAAATCCTGTAAAATATAAACCTAGTAAAGTAAATAATCCAAGCAAGCTACCTAGCCATATAGGAATAAAACAATTTTTTAATGTCAATTTTTCATGATGAAATATAAAAATCAGACAGAAAATAAATAGTACGTAAAAATGGATGAAATATGTATTTTTGCTTATCATTGAAAAAAATATTAAAAAAGGCAGCATTATAAAACTAGAAATTAAAACATTACACCCAGACAAAAAAACAATTATGATAAAATTTATAAAAATAAAAATTCGTATGAAGAAATAAATTTCTTTATCTACATTAAGATAAGTAGATGATGCTAGAACAGAAAGATAATAAAATATCACACAGCTTATAAATAAGTATTTTTTTTCCATATAAACAATTCATTTCCAGAAAAAGAGATAAGGCAAGAAACGAATATAAAAATAGGGTCATGCCTCACAAGGGTTATTTCGTACCCTGGGACCGTTCATTGCCATTTCAACGATCTTTTCTTTTATTTCTGTATTCCTGGTTTATACTCGTTATAGCGATAATATAGTAATACTAGGGGCAATCACACTAGAATTTCTGTTTAAATTCTTTATCCTACGGTTAACTGTTATAATTCAATGCTTTCAAAATGCCATACACGCTTATTTTCAGGAGGTAATTCCATATAATCATCACCATAGTATTTAGTCAGATAGCTATGGACATTATTTGGGCATTTAAATATCGTATCTTCGAACTTAATCTCTCTAAGAGGAAATATCTCATTATCACTAAATATAATTTTACCAAGGCCCATCTCTATACCCGGACCATAAACATAATCTTTTGTTCTTAAGCTCATGTTGCGGCTTATTTTTTTTGTAGTCGATATAAGAAAATCTTTCGATATAAGTTTTCCAAGAGGTTTTATCAAAGGAAATAATTTTTTAATACCTTTAACCTCAGTAAAAGTAGAAAAATATGATATCACTTTTATAGAAAAGAATATCGACAATATTCTTTCTATATATTTTCTGATGAAATAATGTTTAGAGTACTTATCAAAAGGAAATATGTCTATAAATAATCCATGTGATGAACGTGCATCATAGCATTGATACTTAACTTCAAATTTTTCAATTATTTTTGTGTTTAATATTCTAAGTTTGCACGGAACATTAATATTTATATAATAAGGATCCGACTCTGCAGTTTGCAAGAAATATTTTTCTTTATTAAGTTGCTTATCACAAATTTGAATAAAGCGATTGTAATCCTTTCTTGTCATACCAATATCAATATCATCATCCCAAGATATAAACCTGCCATCTCTTTGAGCACCCAGTAAGGTGCCACTATCTAACCAATAATTAATATTATTCGCAATACAAATTCTATTTATTTCTTTTAAAGCATCAATCATTTTTAGCTGTGCTTGTCTTAATATTTTATTGGTATTATTCATACCTTGATACCTTTTATAAGCTGTTGTATAAATATTTTTGTCATGATTCCGACCTGTATTTGCGGTAGATCTTCCTAATTTTAAGAGAAGGTAGTGATGGCGTTGATAGAGGTAGCTTGTCGATTTTGTGCTTACAAACGAAATCGGCTCGTAAACATGGAAAGAGTTATGCAGGCAATCCACTTTACCACTGCCTTGACTCTCACAAAAAGTTCCAGCTCAATTATCTCTATCAAGTTTATAAAACCAACACTAAGGAAAAAATTGTCGAGATGGCAATGAATGACTCGGGGACCAGGGATACCCCGTGCGAGTTTTTTAATGTGTGTATAACTGTATTCATGCTGATACCCAGAACAGGCCACTGGTATCCCGTACCAACTGTTCATTGCCCTACAACGACTTTTTTTTGTGTCGAATTTATGCACGTTATAGTGATAATTACACTGAAAAACTTTTTTACATGACTGCAGAAGTAGCGGAGGAATCGCCCGTTTTACCTGTATCAAGCTTACGAGCGGGCTCTGTCTAACAACAATATCGACAAGCCACTTTTATCATTTCTCAAAAATGACAGTAACTTATCAAATTAACACTTATGAGTCATCACTTAATTTAATACTATGATGGTGTGACGTTCTTTTTTCTTCAGGTGGGATAAGAAAATAATCAGGGCCATATTGACTTTCCAAATATCCATCTACGTCTCTCGGGCAATTGAACATTTCGTTTTCAAACATGATTTTACTAAGAGGGAATATTTGATCTTCTTTTAACTTAATAGGGTTAAAAGGTGTCTCTATACCTGCACCATACACGTAATTTGTCGTCTTTTTTGACATGAAGTCAGATTGGATATTAACCAATTTTAATAATAAACTTCTTGATATAAATATACTAATAAATTTTATCACAATTGAACGAAAAAAATTTTTGTTCGAACGTTTAGACAATAACTTTATAACAAATAACCACGATAATATTCTTTCTATATATTTTATTTTGAAATTTGATACAGAATACTTATCGTATGGAAATATATCTATATATAAACCATGTTGCGATCGTTCATCATAGAAACAACGCTCAATTTCAATTTTTTCAATTATTTCTGTTTTTAAAATCCTTAATTTACAGGGAATATTAATACTTGAATAAAACACATCTGAGTATGCAGTTTGTAAAAAATATTTTTCTTTATCAATTTCTAACTCGCTCACTTTCAGAAACTTATTATAATCTTTACGAGTCATACCAATGTCGACATCATCATCCCACGGTATGAATTTACCATCTCTTTTAGCACCCAGAAGGGTGCCACCATCTAACCAATAATCGATATTATGCTTAACACAAATTCGATCTATTTCTTTTAAAGCTTCCAATAAAAGTAATTGGGCTTGGCGTAATACTGATTTTTCTATCATTAAGAGGCTCTCAAACCAGATTTATTGTATATTTAAAGGTTTTTTAAAACAAAGTACATATACTTACTGTCCTTTTTCATATTTTGTAATATGAAATCATACTCAAGAACAATAAAATATTTTGAAAAAATTTCAAAGAAATTTTGTATCGTTCTGTATTGAGTATTATAAGGATGAGCTAGCTGCATATCAAAATTTTGTAGAATGATTTTATTGTCTAGAACAGAGACCCCTTCCTGTATAAAAAGGATAACCTTTATAACTTTCACTGATTTTTTTAAAATTACCTCTAATTCTTTATCTAAAAAAAATTGTAATAGAAATTGGATTAATATAAAATCTCCATCATTGCAGATAATGATTAATATTTGAAAAATCGTCGGTAATAAATTTTATTTTTTCTTTCTCATTAACTAATGCATTAGCTAACATAATTTATTGACTGCTAAAATCCATCCCTAAATAGTCTAAATTTAAGCATGTCGCTAAATTGGAAGCATAGCCGCTTCCGCATCCAGGATTAATCATCCTACTGGCTTTAATAGCATGTGAATTAAAAACTTGCTTTATAGCTATAAGCTTATTACTTTTTCTTTCTTCAATTTCGGCATGATTAAAGTGAATATTTAACGAATCTACTTGAAGATCATCATAAAAAGGCTTAACGGGTAATTCCGCCACATCTCTATCATCACATGCTTTATATTTCATTTATGTATATCCCACTAATATATTTAGAAATCACTTGATTTTACGTAAAAGTTAGCTCATCTTTTGGCTCTATAACTTTAGCAACGCCTTCCAGCAGTCGGCAGATATCAGCTGCAGTTAGATTGCCCATAGTGGAGATCCGAAACAGTGTTTTCGATAAATCTCCTTGCCCCGCATAGATCACAAAACCTTCTGCTTTCAATGCATCATGTAACCTGGCATAGGTAAGCCCTGTCGGTAAACGGTAAGCACGTAGCACGACTGATGACTGAGAAATGGGTATGACTGACTCAATTCCGAGCGCCTCCATTCCTGTCCGTACCTGTTCGGCCAGTGCTGAATAATGTTGGTAACGTGCGCTTCGACCGCCCTGTTTTTCGAATTCACGCAGTGCTGCCGCTAACGCATAATAGGCATGTACCGCAGGTGTGAATGGCGTATTACGTTGATCTTGCAAGCGTACCAATCGGACAAGATCAAGATAATAGGTACGACAGGTTGCCTGAATCAGTGCACTACGCCGTACTATCACAAAAGACACACCTGGCACCGCATGCAGGCATTTATTAGCCGTTGCCGCGATGCCGACTAGGCTTTCGTCGGAAAAATCTAATGGTTCCGCACCGAAACTGCTAACCGCATCGACAAGTAACTTGATGCCACGTTCACGACATAATTTGCTCAGAGAGTGCAAATCGTTAAGTCGCCCGGTCGTGGTCTCGTGGTGTACCATGGCCAAATGAGTGAAACGCTGATCTTTAGGTGTCGCATCAAGTTCCGCGGCAATCACATCGAGGTTAGGTTCCTGCATCCAATCACCGACGATCCTGGTATGCACAATATCGTACTGGGCAGCAATTTGTGCGATACGATCACCATAAACACCGTTCTCAACAATGAGCAAGCGACCTGTTTTAGGGATCAATGCCGCCAACATACTTTCAACAGCAGCCGTACCTGATCCTGTGATAAGTACTGCTGCCCACTCTGCGGGATCCAGCGCATAAACCTTTAAGATCCGCATTTTTATCTCATCTTGCAAATCAAAAAATTCGCTTTCACGATGACATAAATCAGGCTGTAATAAACTGCTACGTACAGATTCTGTGAGTGTGACAGGGCCAGGATTGAGTAATAGCATTAGTTAACTCCAGTAGTCGGGTTAATATGTCGCATCAAACGTGTTTTCACCTCAACAGGAGTCATAGAGGGACGGGGTAAACTTTCAGGCATGCCGGTGTTCGTCAACAGGCAGGCAAAACGGGGGCCAGCTAAGGGCGCTGAACTTAACCAAGTATCGATTTCTTCAATATCATCCGTTTCAAGTGACGACACGTAACCGCAGGCCGCGGCAACACCCGCAAATGAGAGATGAGACGACACTGTCGCTTGTCCTCCGGTTGAATTGTGTACGCCATTGTCGAGTAATAGATGTTGCAGGTTGGACAAACCATAAGCACCCACAGTGGCAAATGCTCCCATACGCATCAATGCTGCACCATCACCATCGAGTATCACCACCCTTAAATCTGGGCGTGCCAAGGCGAATCCGAGCGCCAATGGCACCACACAACCCATTGATCCGACCATATATAACTGATTGGGTCGATCGTCGATGGCATACAATACCCGCCCACAAAATCCCGTTGATGCAAAAACCACCGTCGAAACGGTTGGCGTCTGAGTGACCACCTTTTGCAACGCCTGGCATTGTGATGGTCTCGCTGTAGACTCAAGGCCGCGCCATTTCGACACTACGCAGGAGACGGATTTAGTATTCGACACTGTAGTGACACTAGATTTGAGCGGATAAGAAGCCACACTCCCCTTTTGCATCACTAGCGCATAGGGTCGCCCCGTTTTGTCCATATGGGCTATTGCCCTATCCAGAGCTGGGACGATGGCATCAGGCTCGGTAGGAAACACTTCCCAAGGGATCGCCATCTTTTCCAGTATCGCGGGTGTAATCGGACCCATCAATGCATGCTGTGGCTCATCAGCGACACCCGGCTGACCCCGCCAGGTCACGATTAATAACTGTGGCAGACGAAATGTCCACGTCAACGACGTCAAGGGACTGACTGCGTTACCCAGCCCCGAATTTTGCATCATTGTAATACCACGCCGGTGAGACAACCCAGGCGCCCCCGAGAGTGCAACACCCGCAATCAACGCGACGGCATCGCCTTCATTAGCCATGGATACGTAATGTAGAGAGGGGTCTTGCAGCACATAATTGATAAAGGGGGTTAAATAGGAGCACGGCACACCGGCATACCAGTCAAAGCCTTTTTCACGCGCCGCTTCAACAAACTGGCGTGCTTCAATCATCGATCGATCTCCTGTTCGTACGACACATCCTCTATACTTTTTAGCGGCGTCTGCGCATTGGTGAAATCACTGAGATCGTTCACGCTACGCCAATGACCATGCACATAAAGTACTTCTATGGAGGCACCCTCTGCGATCAACGCATTGAGTAGTTCTGGCATACCAAACGTATCGAAATCAGGTTGCCTACGTAGATTTGTTAACACCGTCTTCAATTTAGTTAGCCCTTTACCACGCACATTCAGTAGGCCAATCCAGCGTCCTTGCGCCAGAGTATCTTCAGAAAGCACGGTGGTTAAACCGTTGGTGACATGCTTGAGCAATACCTTTTGACCAAACATGCCTCGATCGTCTTTGACCGTACAGTAAGCGAAATTACGTACAGTACGGTTGTCAGCACCTGTTTGTGACGAATCAACGGCGACACAAAACTCAGCATTGCTCTCGACCAGATCACGTAATACATAGTGACGAAATAATAAATCACCATAGGAGATCACGACATCGCCGTTAAATGTATCGATGGCACAGGCCAGTGATACCAACTCACCGGTTGTTGCGTAACGTTGATTGACGACCAGTTTAATTCCGGTATTATCGATTGCCTCCGTACGATAACCACCGACTACCGTGATGTCATTAATACCCTCTTTTTTAAAACCATCGACCAACCAACGTAACAGCGGTTTACCGGCAATCGGTAACATGACTTTTGGGCGGTCATGCGTGATAGCCTCCAGCTCACGTGCCCCACGACTGGCCGCTAGCACGAGCGCGGCACCGGGGGCATTGGAAGCCGATAAATAAGTTTCTTCAGCGGCAGTGTATTCAGCCGCATCTTGCAGACGAAAAATTTCGTTAACGGAAGCAATGCGATCTTCTACATTGATCAACGTCTGACTTTGATAAATTTCCTTAACGACACTTTGCATGGCTGAGGCTGCTGAACGTACCGAATGGTTTGCCCAGATTACAGTACTGATACCGGCTTGGCGAAAGACGTCGGTCGGTGTGCTGTAGTAGCGGGTTGGCACGATGACCAGTGGGCTACGACCTGCCCACTCACGTGCGAAAGTGACAATTTCGTCCGGTTTTGATAATTTACTGTGGATCAAAATCGCGTCAGCTCCTGCGAGCCGGTAAGCTTCGGCACGGTGTAAGGCTTCATCCATGCC
The DNA here is from genome assembly GCF_964030845.1 of Candidatus Fukatsuia endosymbiont of Tuberolachnus salignus. Taxonomy (NCBI): domain Bacteria; kingdom Pseudomonadati; phylum Pseudomonadota; class Gammaproteobacteria; order Enterobacterales; family Yersiniaceae; genus Candidatus Fukatsuia; species Candidatus Fukatsuia endosymbiont of Tuberolachnus salignus. Next base: position 661,191 of record NZ_OZ034983.1, on the reverse strand, counting down.
CCAACCGGCAATCAATGCTTCGACACGTGCGACAATGGAAAAATTGGGATCGCTCTGAGTGTCCTTACCGGCTTTAATTTTGCCGACAAATTCTTCGATTTCTGCCAGCGGCTGGCGTTCGCCATTGAGAAAGCTATTGGTTTTTGGAAATTGCTTATCTTCTATGCAAACACCGGCAACGCCCCGTTGTTCAAGCTTACGCACTAAGCGGCGCATATTGTTAAAGTTGCCGTAACCGGTGTCACCATCAAGTAAGATAGGCAGGTTGCTGGCATCAACCATAAACTCAAGCATGTCAACCACTTGGGTCCAACTTGCTTCATTGTTATCGCGGACACCGAATTGCGCTGAAATCGACAGACCCGACGCCCAAATGCCACGAAAACCGGCTTCGCGTACGATACGTGCAGACAAACCATTGTGGGCTTCCATGAGAAATTCAAGTTGATCACTTAACAACATTTGGCGTAATTGCGCGCAATGAGTCTGTGTAACGCGACTTTCGGCAGAGTCAATGGCATCAGTGGGGGAAACGGTATTCATTAAACAATTCCTAATAATGGTTGTAGTTGCGGCAAGACTTCATGGGTTGCACGCATCATATCCTCGGGAAAATCAATTTCTATCCACGGGCACCCTGTGATGTCACTGACATCGAACAGGTGATGACCTTCTTGTAGCAAATCACGTACGGCTTCTTCATGTGGCAGATGTGCACGGTTGCTATCGACATAATAGTTAACGATGGCAGCAAGACGTCGGGCGCTCGACTGATCAAAACGGAAGAAACCAACCGACTCACCAACAGTGTCGTATTGCAGGCCAGCGACGGGTTGCTTACGTAATTCAATGGGTACACCGTCGCGTAAACACAGTTTGACGGGTTCATCACCTGCTTCGAAATCGTAGTCAATGAGTAAACGATTAGCTGATGGCGGATCCGAAACCAAAGCACCTAGGATACGTTCGTCATACAATACATCGGAGTCCATCAGCAACACATCTCCACCCCGAATCAGGGCATCGGTCACAGTGTGAACAGTGAATACACTGCCGAGATCAAAATGTGGATTCAGTACAATTTCAGGGCGTGGTTGCCAACTGAGACGCTGGAGTTCAGCTTCAATCAATTCGTGACGGAAACCCAGTGCTAAAACAATATCGTCGATCCCAACATTTTTGAGTAGCCTAAGGTGCCGTTCGAGTAAACTCATGCCTCCAAATTGCAACAGACACTTCGGTATTTGCTGGTCTTCAGGTTGCTGTAAACGTAAGCCACGACCAGCAGTAAGAATGATGGATCGCATAAAAATATCTCCTGATATAGTTAATGTTTGAATGCTGCCATAGGTGCCGAACCTAACTGACTAGATATCATTTTATAATGATCCAAAGTATCCATTTCAGCCGCTACTGTTTCCGTCACTAAAAATGTTTTTATTTTGAGTTTTTTTAATATAGAAACAGGGATATTGTCCCAATATAATTTTGGATTGATCAGGTTTTTTTCATCTTTTAAATATTCCCACAATTTTTTTTGATAAGTTGACAGTCTGTTTGAACCCAGTACGAAACACCTAGCAACGAAGGGAGATATTTATTCGTCACCACAATATTCTCGACAAAACCCTCTTCATTTAGACAGGGTACCCATTCATTTTCTTCTGATCTTGACCTTTGAATAATATAATAGCAACTGTACAATGACTGTTGAAAAATATTTTCTAGTAATACCACATCAGCGTCAATAACCAAAGTATCATTGAAAAATTCTTGCGCACAGTATAATGAATAAATACTATTGTATTGTGCGTATTTTTCATTATAAATCAAGTTGCAAGCATGTTTTTCTTTTAAATATTCAAATAAATGATGCATATGTCCGGTAACAATATGAATTTCTATAATGCCAAATTCTTTCAAAGAATTAATTGTTCTTTCAATATTAGGCATACTACCAACAGGCAATAATGCTTTATGATTTTTTTTCGTTATATCGCCAAAACGCGAACCTAAGCCTGCTGCTAGAATAATGGCATTCATTTATTATATCTTAATAATATGGACAAACTTTTAGGATTACTGACGGTTAAGAAAGACCCTATCATAATAATACAGCATAATATAATCAACTGGGCATCGAGTTTATTATTTGATATTGACCAGCCGAATAAAACAGCCCAAACAGCATAAGTAATATTCAGTCCCATCGCACGAATAGGACCAACAAGATTAATAGACCGATAGTAGTAGAGGTAAGAACCCGTTGCTATGAGTGATACCACAACTATCTGTAATATTATTTTTAGATCCATAAAATAATATTCTGTAATATCAGAAAAAGGAATCACGCTTGCAAATAAAAGTACATAGCCAAAAGATGATGAAATTTGTCGAATAAAATAAGCGACATCAGGAGAAATAGATTTTCTCATACCATAAGAACTTATCACTACTTCCAAACCCCAACTGACAGCACACATTAAGGCAAATAAAAGTCCTATCAGACTAAATTCTGAATCTGTCGCAGCACCGTACCCTAAAGTCATCGTGGTAATGATTGATAGAAAAAGCCCTAATACGCCGATTTTATGTAATTTATCTTTTAGAAATAAAAAAGCAATTAAAGCACCAAAAGCAGGATAAGACGCAGAAATAGTCGCTGCATAGCCAACTCCGATGTATTTAATTGCCATAAAATAGCAAGACATACCGATGGGTCCACCACACAGAGCAGCAACAGATATAATTAGTGCTTTACGCTCAGTCAGTGCTTCTTTAACAGGGTACTTTTTTTTGATAAGGTAAAATAGCATGTAACCACTTGATAAAAAATCACTGATAAATGCTAAAATTATAGGAGCAAATAAAAGATTCTGCAGATGTTTGTCTATCAACACCATCCCCACTAAGGTACCACTTGCCCCCCATAAAACGCCAGAGAGTAGGCCATAATAAGTTCCTGCTCTTGTGCTATTTTTCATATTGATATTGATATTGATATTGATACATCAGTTGATATGCATTTTTAAATCGATTGATACCATAATCACCAAAATTGTTACCATTTTTTTCTTTTATTGCTGTCCAAAATGTCCACAATACATCCTGAGTAAATTTAAATAACAGTATTTTTTGTCTGGATCTATCTGGAATATTTCCTGCAAAGTAGAAAGTTAAAAAAATTTTCTCTTCCTCAGGGGTAAATTGGCATTCCAAAAAATGTGAGGCTAAATCCCACATTGGATCATTCATGCCAGAATATTCCCAATCAATTAAATAAATTCTATCGCCACTTTTAACAATATTTGCGGCAACTAAATCATTATGACAAGGGCATCTATCTTGATCTAATTTTTGTAAAATTTTCTGTGCTTCATGAAAGTAATCAAGAATAGCCTTGTAATGAGGAAGGCTACAATAGGCATTACCTAAATCTAATAAAATATCTTTATATCTTTTATATTCAGAAAAAACATTAAACTCATTAGCAAATTTAACGTTTGATTGATGCAATCGACGGAAACAAAAACTGATTTTTTCAATATTGTCCTGTTTTCTTACAATACTAGGACTTAATGTTTCTGCATTAGGAATATACGTAGTTATTTTAATGCCTGTAGTACTATCAAAATAAATCGTTTCTGTATTTATACCAATTGTGGCAGCTAATTTGCTGTTGTTCTTTTCATAACTATGGTTGATAAGATGTTCAGTAGCCATACCAGGCAGACGTAAAACGACTTTCATTGTCTCAGTTACCACAAGGTAGTTAGTGTTTGTCATACCACCAATAGGAGTAATATGTACTTTATCTTTTTGACTTAAATTCAGCACCCTAACAAGCAAATTCCTTATAATTTTATTCTCACTACTCACTACTCACTACTCACTATTAATAAATAACTGCCTATTTTATATAGAAAATACATATCATACAAGACTGAATGTTTTATAACGTTCAATGACCATTTTTATTAATTTTTTCTCTTCACCTTGGTAAAATAGTGCCGCTAAAAATAAAGCACCAGCAACTAATAAAGCACATGAAGCCAATATTACCAAATTATTAGTAAAATAAATGAGAACAAATCTACAACAGAAATAAGTTATAGCTAAAAATAGAGCAAGCCACATTCCCCATTTCAATGCACGTAATAAATCTATTGGATAACCTATTTTTCTTAACGCTTGTAAACTGGTTAATAGCATTACCCAATAACTAATTGAAGTAGACAATGCAATACCGAATAATCCCCAATGAAAGATAAAAAGAAATACACTGTTTAGAATTAAATTAGTCATAAAACCCAGCACAGTGCGCCGTACTATTAAGCCAATTTTACGCTCTACTTGGAAAATTTGATCGAAGGGCTTATTAAGAAAAGAAGGTAAAATGACGCCACTGTATGCCATCAAAGCAATAGCAACACTTTGAGTATCCGCTGTGGTGAACAAACCGCGCTCAAGTAACATTGCAATGACGTTTTTACCTGCCACGAGAATAAAGAGAGTGGCACCCAAACTAAAAAAAATCACTAATGCCAATAAATCATTAATTTTTTTTGTTCGTTGTTGTTTGTCAGTTTGTTCTGAAATGACTGTAATAAAAGCACTATCTAAACCAATAACACTAGGTAGCAAATAGATTAGAATCGTGGCATAGAACAATGCTGAAACCATACCGGTAGGTAAAAATGAAACAAATATCTGGTCAGTTAAAACGTAAACATATTGTGCGCTTTGTAGAATAAAGAGTCCAGGTGCCATTACCAGTGATTGACGCACAGTGAGTGAAAAAGGATTACCAAGCGGGAGGAAAAAACGCCAATTCCTCACGAGAAGATATAAAAATGCCCCCATTATCCCAAGACTATAAGACCAAAATAAAACATTGTGCTGTTGATTAAAGAACCCTACACATAGCAATGTAGCCAGTGATAATAAAAATTCAGCTTGATAGAGCGGTGAAAATTGTCGCTTAGCGCGTAAAACAGCACCAATATGCCGAAAAGGGATATAAAAAATAATGGCGGGTAACAACCAAGGAACAGCATCAATCAGAAGTTGCCCTCTCTCCGTTTCAAAGCCAATAGCCAACAGCGGTAATTTATCTCGAAAAAAATAAATCAGTGAAGCCAGTAACAAGGATCCTAGCAAAGTAAGTGTCATATAACCCGATGCAATTTTTTTAAATTCTTCTGTATCTCCTTTTTGCCAACTTTGTACCATATGAGGAACGGCCATGATATCAACCATTTCACCCCAAGAAAGCACCAGGATACCCAGTAACGCCATCATCATAAAAAAACTATCGAGCTGAGCACTCAAGCCAATAACACCAGCGATGATAACATGCTTAGCTAGACCTGATAATTTACTGAATCCTCGCCAGAAAATAGCAGAGTTAATCGATTTTAAAAAAGATTCTGGATACATTAATAAGTTTTCAATAGGTTAATGGAGAATATTCAAGAATATCTGTGGTGAACTTTAGACATGAATTTTTTATTTTATCAGCTTTATCCAATTTACTTGTTGATAGCAAAAACGAGGGTTAATCAGGAAAAAATTCACTACTAATGATCTGCTCAAACGTCCAAGGACAGTGTTTAGGAAATATCGATTGACTCATTTGTGTTTCATTTTCAGCTAATCGGCGCGCAGAAGCATAGGCTTTTTCAAGGTGTTCATTGAGCTTGTTTTTTAGACTCGGAGAGTCGTCGAGACATTCCATTATTTTAGCGCGTTGTTCTTCTATCGTTAATTGCCAACTACGCCCACTTTTTTCCGGTTGATATTGCCATTTTAGGAGGTAAGCAAGTAGAATTTCTAGCCTAGAGCGCAATTCCCTGCGTTCACTGCGTCCCATTGATTCGATCTCCTCCAGGAGGTTTTTCGTGTCTAACTGATTCAGATTGTTAGCGCGGAGCAAATTAGCTTGCTCTTGCGTCCAACCGTGAAAATCGCTGTCATAACGAGTCGCCATCATTTCCTCGGTACTCAAATGTGGTTTTATGGATTTGGGAAAATTATTGCATCACTTATAGTATTTTTGGCAGCACAGTGATGATACTGATAGCGAATACTAATATGCCACCTAATCTCACTGTAAGCTGTACACCGAATTTATCGATTTTTTTGTTAAGTTTTTCAAAATTTATAACCATATCTCTGTGTAACTTATTTATTTCACAAGAAAAACCACGACGAGCTTTTGTTATGTGTATATATCCGCTTATTTAGTTTTTAAGTCACTGTGTTAGAGCATCAGACACGCTACCGCCCTTGACTTACAGCCGCCAATACGCTCTCTAAATTTTTATTTTTGTGGTAATAAAGATACGTTTGGCTTGCTCGCTATACGATCACCACGACAATACAAAGATTTTCATAAAAAAATCAGTGGTCAATCATCTCATTCAATATTTTTTTATTATGCATTCACAACAATTAACTGTTCTAATAAATCAATATGCGCCGGCGCGTCATTCAATGCCGGGATATACTCGAATTTTTCCCCGCCCGCTTTTAGAAATATCTCACGGTTCTGTTGCTTGATCTCTTCTAAGGTTTCCAAACAATCGGCTGCAAAACCTGGGCATATGACTTGGATATGTTTCACGCCCTGAACGGGTAATTTTTTTAATGTTTTATCCGTATAAGGTGTTAACCAAGGCTGACAGCCAAAGCGTGACTGATACGTCATGATCATCTTATTTTCTGGCAACGCCAAAGCAGTATGCAGCGCACGGTAGGTGTCTTCGCAGCGCTTAGGATAATCATCACCCAGTTTTGCATAACGTTTAGGAATACCATGAAATGAAACAATTAACCTATCCGGCTGACCCTGCTTTTTAAATGAGCGCTCAACACTTTGTTTTAATGCATCAATATAGGCTGGATGCTCGGCATAGTCGCGGATAAAATGAATGGATGGCAAGCAGCGGTATCTTTTTAAAATATCCGCTACGGCATCCCAAACGGCTGCACTGGTCGAAGCGGAATATTGTGGATAAAGGGGTAAGATAATGAGCTTAGTCAGGTTTTGTGATAACAGTTTTTTAATCGCCTTAGCTAAACAGGGTGAACCGTAACTCATGCCTAACTCAACAGAGACATCTGGCAGGCGGCGTGCCGCTAAGGCTTTTTGTTGGCGCTGACTATAAACTAACAACGGCGACCCTTCTTCCATCCAGATGGATTGATAAAGTTTAGCAAGACGGGATGCACGAAACGGCAGGATCACTGCATGCAATAACGGCCACCACAATAAAGGCGAGGTCTCGATGACTCTGCGATCACTGAGAAATTGTGCCAGGTAATTTTTGACAGCAGGAGAAGTAGGCGCATCAGGCGTACCTAAATTAACCATTAGTACACCAACTTTATTGTGCATTATGCCTAATTCCTTTACTATTCATTATACAACACATGGCTTACCAAGCCACCCAATCAGACCACAAGCTAAACAGAGCGGGCATGATAACTATCATTTTTACTTACGACAACCTTTATTTGTGGCAACTTTTACCGATTGTAATCTTTACTTACATTTGCTCAAAACAGATAAAAAATCATCGCATGATTCACCAAGGATAGTGGCTAATTCGGCGCTGATTTCACTGACTTCGCGATTACCATCGAGTTTAAAATAGTGCGTGTTACCTTCATTCGCTTCTTGACGATAATAGGAAAGCAAGGGTTCAGTTTGCTGGTGATATTCAATCAGACGTTTACGTACTGTCTCCTCTTGGTCATCTTTACGAATACTGAGTTGCTCACCAGTGATGTCATCTCTGTCTTTAATTTTAGGTGGGTTAAATTTTATATGATAAATACGACCCGAGGCGGCATGAACACGGCGGCCAGCGATGCGTTCGATGATGATTTTGTCAGGCACCGCAAATTCCAGTACATAATCTATCTTAATACCCGCGGCTTTCATGGCATCTGCCTGAGGAAGAGTTCGAGGAAACCCGTCAAGCAGAAAACCATCACGGCAATCATCTTGCTTGATGCGTTCTTCAACCAATGCGATAACTAATTTGTCAGTGACGAGTTTGCCTTCGTCCATGATTTTTTTTGCTTGTAGACCCAACTCAGAAGCCGTCCTAACGGCAGCTCGCAACATGTCACCGGTGGAAATTTGTGCGATGCCGTATTCCTTCATGATGAATTGAGCTTGAGTGCCTTTACCAGCGCCCGGAGCGCCCAGCAGAATGATACGCATTGCGTAAATTCCCTTAATTATGTAGTTTTGTATAGTAGACTTCTTGCAAAACCACAGCGAGTACTGTGAAGTCAAGGCGCCTAGAGCGCAGTAACTGCACGGTACATGCGAGAACATGAAGATTGCGAACAACCACGTAACACAGAATTTGCAGTACAGGGTAGATTTTGCAAGAAGTCTATTGTTTTATATGTGCATGCAACTATAGCATCGCATAGGGGCGTGGCTCAAGGCAGTAAAGCAATGGGATCCGTGCTAGACGAGATTTTTAGAACATGCCATTTGGATTTTTCAGCGAACTAAATGGATAAAAATGAATAGTAGGTTTTGTAAGAAATCTGTTGTTTTTTCGTTTTTTGACGAAGAAGCCGTGGGAGACTTATAAATGGCAACCACGGCTTTTGCTAGGGGGGCAATTAAGAAAAATTACGCGCTCAATAGTAGCTTATTCATGCGGTTCATAAATTGGCTAGGATTGTCTAACGTACCTCGTTCAGTCAGTAACGCCTGCTCAAAAAATAGCTCGACCCACTCTGCAAATTGACTCTCATCCTCAGTTTTAGCAACACGTTTAACTAATTCATGCTCTGGATTTAGCTCGAGAATATATTTTACTTCCGGCGCTTTTTGGCCGGCAGCAGTAAATAATTTCGCCATCTGAGTGCCCATTTCATTGCTATCCGTGGTGACGATAGCCGGCGTCCCTGTTAAACGATGTGTTAATCGTACATCTTTTACCCTGTCGCCTAACAGTGTTTTTACTCTTTCGATACAAGGCGCCAACGCCTTTTCTGCTGCTTGTTGTTCAGGGGTTTCTTCATCAGCCAGCTTTTTTAACGAATCGTCAACCTGACTCACTGATTGGAATGCTTTACCTTCAAATTCAGTTAGATGGCTCATCATCCATTCATCGATACGATCGGATAATAGTAGCACTTCAACCCCTTTCTTGCGGAATAATTCCAGGTGTGGACTGCTATTCGCCGCGGTGTAGCTATCAGCAGTGATAAAGTAAATTTTATCCTGCTCCGCTGTCATTCGTCCTTTATAATCCTCCAGAGAAATGGTTTGTTCTGAGCTGTCATTATGTGTTGAAGCAAAGCGTAATAGTTTAGTCATGCTTTCTTTATTAGCATGATCTTCGGCTGGTCCCTCTTTTAAGACCAGACCAAATTGTTGCCAGAACTGCTGATATTTTTCGCTGTCTTTTTCGGCCAGATCTGTCAACATTTTCAACACACGTTTTGTTAATGCGCTCCGCAAATTTTGAGTAATTTTGGTATCTTGCAAAAGTTCGCGTGATACATTGAGCGGTAGATCATTCGAATCAACTAAACCACGAGTAAAGCGCAGATAGTTAGGCAGGAACTGTTCTGCTTCGTCCATAATGAATACCCGCTGCACATAAAGCTTTAACCCGTGTTTGTGTTCACGGTTCCACAAATCCCAAGGTGCTTGTTTAGGGATATACAGTAAGCTGGTATAGTCTTGCTTACCTTCCACACGGTTGTGGCTCCAAACTAATGGATCGTTAAAATCGTGAGAGATATGCTTGTAAAATTCTTTGTGCTCCTCGTCCTTAATTTCACTTTTACTACGGAGCCATAGTGCCTTGGCTTTGTTAATCGGTTCCCAGGTGACCGTTTCCTCTGTTTCATTAGGCACTGGAGGATCTTGAGCGGTATCATCACTCGCTTCAGCGTCGACAACAGATTCGTTATCTGCATCTACGTTTTCATCTTTTTTGGTTTCTACCGCGGGTTCTACTTTTGTTTTATTTTCGATTTCTACCGGTAACTCGATATGGTCGGAATACTTTTTGATGACTGAGCGTATTTTCCAGTTGTCGAGATATTCATCTTCACCTTCACGTAGATGCAGTGTAATTTCAGTACCGCGATCTTCTTTGGGGATGGTGGCGATAGTATAATCACCCTCTCCGGCAGATTCCCAAAATACGCCGGCATCGGTTGGCTCACCAGCAGCACGGGTACGAACAGTGACTTTATCTGCTACGATAAAAGCAGAATAAAAGCCAACGCCAAATTGACCAATTAACTGACTGTCTTTGGCTTGATCTGACCCCAGAGACGCAAGGAAATTTTTGGTGCCCGATTTAGCAATGGTTCCCAAATTATCAATCACTTCATCATAACTCATACCAATGCCGTTATCGCTTAGGGTCAACGTGCGTTTTTCTTTATCAACCGAGACACGAACTCGCAATACAGCATCGCCGGCATAGAGTTCAGGCATCGAAAGTGCACGAAAACGCAGTTTATCAGCGGCATCCGAAGCGTTTGAAATCAGTTCACGCAAAAATATTTCTTTATTGGAATAAAGCGAGTGGATCATCAAATGGAGCAATTGTTTGACTTCAGATTGAAATCCACGAGTTTCTTGATTTTTCATATTCATTAAATTACCTCAATCCAAGGCTGGTAAATAAAGCAGTGTCAACTAAATGGGGGTAACAATGAAGGGTTTCAAGTGAGAAAATCGAAAAATCAGCAAAAAGAGACGATGGTCAATGAATTATTCGCAAGTCAATCAATGAACGAGTCATCTATGACCATTAAGAACCTATCCAAATTTTCTTGAACGACCGCTCAGACAAGGAAAAAATGGGTGAAAAAGCACAGTTTACTCTTTGTATACAAAAGGAAATAAATGAGTATTTTGAGCACGTTTTTGACGAATGACTTGACCAAAATACGGCGAGCACAAGAGATTTCGAACAGGTTCTAAGAATGATGTCAGTATATTAGCCTCTGTCGCCCAATCAATGAATGCGATAAAGTGGTGCCATCAACCATTTCCAGTTCACCACCAACGGGTACACCATGAGCAATTCGGCTAGCTGGAACCCGATATTGCTGACAGATTCCACCGATATACCGTGCCGTGGCATCCCCTTCAACCGTAGGGTTTGTCGCCAGGATCACCTCACTGAAAGTCTCACTTGCCAGGCGACTTGCTAATAAATCCAAACCAATATCAGTGGGACCGATGCCATCCAACGGAGACAAACGCCCCATTAGCACAAAATAACGACCAGAAAATTGACCGGTTTGCTCGATAGCATGGACATCCGCTGGGCTTTCAACCACACAGATTTGACCATTTTTCTGTCGATACGGATTAACACAAACAGTACAACTCTTTTCCTCGGTAAAAGTACGGCAACTGACACAATGGCCAATGTTAGACATCGCCTGTGTCAGCGATTGCGCTAATCGCATACCACCACTACGATCCCGTTGTAATAAATGGAAAGCCATCCGTTGCGCTGATTTCAAGCCGACACCAGGTAAACAGCGTAATGCTTCCATCAAGGATCCAAGTAAAAGAGGGGTTGACATCAGAATGGTATCTGCATGCCTGGGGGTAATGGTATTTCGTTGACCACAGATGCCATTTTCTTTTTTTGTAGTGCCGTAAGACGCTTCACTGCATCGTTATACGCGGCTGCAGTCAATTCTTCTAACATTTGTTGACCATCATTCATCAGGCTGGGATCAATTTCAACTCGCTTACAATTGTAGGTTCCACTTAGAGTCACTTTTATTAAACCTGCTCCTGACTCACCGATTACTTCTAATTCGGCGAATGTTTCTTGCACTTTTTGCATACGGTCTTGCATTTTCTGGGCTTGTTCCAGGATATTTAACATAGTGATTTCTCGTCGTCAGGCCGCGGTGCTGTATCATGTATTGATCGCGGGAGTTAAAAGGGTACTTTGTAACATTAGCTGAATAATTAGATTGGTGTGATACTTTCTTCATCCAGATCAGCATCAAAAAAACGACGTAGCGTTTGGATGTTGTTATCCGCCACAATCGATTGACGCGCCTGCGCCAGTTTTTCTGCGTAAATGGCTTGGCGCCATTCTGACGGAGTGAGTTGTGCCGTATTATCATCTTCAACCACCTCGAGTTCAACCTGTTTACCGTACAAAGCGCTCAGCGCATCGGCTAAGGTTTTTTGTGTCGACAAGGAGTTCAAATGGCGTTGTGCAGAGCGTAAGTGGAGGCAAATATTCTCAGGCGCAATTTGTTGTTTAAACGTGTTTAGTGCTAGCTGCTGTACCATTTTAGGCATAGTTAGCTTATCTAGCTCCTTAGCCCAGGGATCGCGAATAATGGCTTCTTGCGTCAATTTTTCCATTAGTTCAGGGTTTTCTTTATTTTGTAATGCGTTACGTAAAGTTTGTAGTATCGTCACCGCTTTTACGGCAATCGGCTGCGTTTTCGCCTGCCAGTGATAAGCCTTTTTTGTATCTGTCCTGTTTTTTTCAACTGGTAGGCTTTTTTCAGCGGATGGTTTTTTCTTAGTCGATAGATCTTTTTTTTGCTGGAATAACTGTGTTTGTGCCTGCAACAACTGAACCGTGATAGTAGAGGGAGTAGATCGGGTTTCGTTGTTAGTGCTATCTATATCATTAATCGTAGAGCTAACAAGTGGTGGAGTAACAGTAATATTTTTTTGTGGCGTGTTCAACGGTCGCACCTGAGGTTCCGAGATAGGTGTTTGTGGATGAAATGCCAATGCACGCAGTAAAGTCATTTCTACCCCCATACGTCTATCTGGGGCATAAGACAGTTCTTTGCGCCCGATAAGTAGCGTTTGGTAGTAAAGCTGAATATCAGTTGGAGGCAGTATTTTTGCCAGTTCGTGTAAACGTTGTTCTGTTAGCGTATCCTGATCATTTAGCGGACTATCGAAGGGTGTAGGCAATAATTGCATCATAGCAATACGATGTAATAACGTTAACGCCTCAATAAGGAGGTTTTCCCAGTCGACACCCCGTGATGCCACTTGTTCTACCTGAGCCATTAATTGTACGCCATCAGCGCTAACCAGTGCTTCAATAATGGCTAATGGCTGTGCACCATCCAGCGTGCCAAGCATTTGGTTGACGGGAGCCGTAGTCACTTTGCCTTGTCCGATGGCAATGGCTTGATCGGTCAGGCTCAGTGCGTCGCGCATACTACCGTTCGCTGCTTTAGCTAATAACTGCAGAGCGTGAGGATCACTGATAATTCCTTCGGCCTGTAAGATTTTTTCCAACTGAGTACAGATTTGTTGCACATTTAACGCTTTCAGATGAAATTGCAGACAACGTGAAAGGACAGTGACCGGCAATTTTTGTGCATCAGTCGTGGCAAGAACAAATTTTACATGAGCGGGGGGCTCTTCTAGCGTTTTCAACAGTGCGTTGAAGCTGTGACGAGAGAGCATATGAACTTCATCGATCAGATAAACTTTAAAACGACCACGCGCCGGCACATATTGTACATTATCCAATAGTTCACGAGTGTCTTCCACTTTAGTACGTGAAGCGGCATCAATTTCGATCAAATCGACAAAACGTCCTTGCTCTATTTCCTGGCAATGAGTGCATTGTCCACAAGGAGTCGAGGTGATTGCTTGCTCACAGTTAAGCCCCTTCGCCAACAAGCGGGCAATCGACGTTTTTCCAACGCCACGCGTGCCGGATAAAAGGTAGGCGTGGTGAATACGCCCTAACGAAAGGCCATTAGCCAATGCCGTCAGCACGTGTTGCTGACCTACCACCGCATCAAAGGTTTGTGGGCGCCACTTACGGGCAAGAACCTGATAGCTCATTAATTCCAAAAAAGTCAGACAATCCGGTTCACCATGCTAACACAGCCTTAAGGTTAACGGCCTCTATATTAGCCACAAATTTTCAGTTTTTTAGAAAAAATTCTGAATACCTGGACGCAAAACCCTGAATCAATGACTCCGTAGAAGGTTTTAGCATTGTGATATATGATACTGCCTTTACTGATACTGAGGTTATGCACGGAGATTAATAATGAAACGAAAATTTCTCGGTCTATTGCTAGTTAGCGGTGCAGCGCCTTTTACCTTTTGCCTTGCTAGCCCTGATTTTACTTATCACCCTCCTGTGCCTGAGCACAGCCAACCTTCACCTGAATATTTGGAAAAAAGAAAACAGTTAGACGATCTTGAGGAATTACAGAAAAAAGCAGCAGCAGAAGAAGATGCTAAGAAAGAAGCTGCTAGAATAATGGAAGAAAAGATACAGGAAGAAAGACTGGAACGACAAGAAGCTCAAAGGGGGAAAAAAGAACGGGATTATTACTCCTGTAAAGAGAAAGATGTATGTGGATACTATTATTAGCGAACACAATAGATTCCAAACAAGTTTTTGTGTATCGATACTTCAGCAGTTGTTAACTTAGCCTGAACTCATATTGCAATGGATACTGAATATGTCACAACTTCCTTTTTGGCAACAAAAAACTTTGGCTGAAATGTCAGACGAAGAGTGGGAATCGCTTTGCGATGGATGCGGTCAATGCTGTTTAAATAAACTTATCGATGCCAACACTGACGAAATTTACTTTACTAATGTGGCCTGTAATCAGCTTAATCTCAAAACTTGTCAGTGCCGTCACTATTCTCGTCGTTTTGAGTACGAAAAAAATTGCATTAAATTAACGCGTGAAAATTTGACAACACTCAACTGGCTTCCTCATACCTGTGCTTACCGTGCACTCGCTGAAGGCCATGATTTGCCTCTGTGGCACCCGTTGTTAACAGGATCGAAAACCGCAATGCATGGTGAACGTATTTCGGTACGCAATATTGCCGTACATGAAAGTGAAGTATTTGACTGGGAAGATCATATTATCAATAAACTTGATAGAATCAGATAGTCATTAACTTTCATGATTTATGAGATTTTTTAACTATGTTGCTTTTACCTGAAAATTTTAAAGCGTCACTATAACAGTATCACTTAATATATCGATGGGGTACACCGCCAAATGCAGATCAGGTAGTAAACTATCACTGTAAATCTCTTAATGACACATAAATCATCTATATCTAATGAAATAGATATATTTTTTAATGAGAATGTGATTGTATTTTTATTGATAGATATATTTAACGATACGAATAAAAAATGGCACTTTTTCGGTGCCACTTCAGTTAAGATGATCAATAAAAATTAGCGTTTAAAAAGATAAGGTCTTTTCGGTTTTATCCATTGACTCATAAGAACCAATATACCGATCAACAGATAAGTAGAAAAAATCGCCAATAACCACTGCGGCATGCTAAACGACATAAATTGCCATTGTTGCAGTGAACAATCACCCTGGGCAACAAATATACTTGGCAACCATTTGTCTAGTGGCAACCATGTGGGGAAATCAACAAAAAAATCGCAGCGACTAAAGGGGGATGGAAATAATTGTTGCATGATATGTTGCCAGGTTAATTGAATACCTTTGCCAGCACTGTATAGCCACAAAAAAATAGCGACATAGCGTAGTGGTGAATTAGGAAAGAGAGCACCTATTAATGATGCAACAATAATTCCCAGTAACACACAACGTTCATAAATACACATCACACAGGGTTGCATCAACATGATGTGTTGGAAATAAAGCGCGATGAGTTCAAGAATTATCCCTGACAGACCGATTAAAAACCAGGCACTGCGCCCTTTAAAGCAACGATTGAAAAATTGCAACATATCTTTATATTCCATGCAATGAGCTATTTCTTCCTAGTGTAAACGAATTCATCCATAATTTGCAGGCTGGGTAACATCAGATATTCATAATCATCCTTGTATTACGATTACTGCATGCCAGGCGCTTTGACTTCACATAACGAACTACAGTTTCACAAGAAGTCTAATAATTAACAGACCTCTTTTGAAACCGTATTTTCATCTGGTATGATGAGTGTCATCAATTCGCCGATAAATATCGTTATGGAATGTTATAGCAGATGGTCATAAAAGCGCAAAGTCCTGCCGGTTTCGCTGAAGAATATCTCATTGAAAGTATTTGGAAAAAACGTTTTCCACCGGATTCATTTCTGCCAGCGGAGCGGGAACTTTCAGAGCTTATTGGTGTTACTCGCACCACGCTACGGGAGGTTTTGCAGCGTTTGGCGCGTGATGGTTGGTTAACCATCCGTCATGGTAAACCGACAAAAGTCAATAATTTTTGGGAAACATCGAGTTTAAATATTCTGGAAACGTTAGCAAGGTTGGATAACGATAGCACACCGCACTTGCTCGAGCACTTACTGACAGTACGCACTAACATCGCCTCTCTCTTCGTAGGTACCGCATTTTGCAAAAACCCAGATAAAGCGCAAGAAATTTTGGCAACGGCTGAAAACGTGGAAGATCACGCAGAAGCGTTTACTACACTAGACTGTAATATTTTCCGGGCGTTGGCCTTCGCTTCAGGTAACCCCATTTATGGTTTAATTCTAAATGGATTGAAAGGGCTTTATAGCAAGATGGGGCGTTATTATTTTTCGAATCCTGAAGCACGTAAACTGGCTACGAGTTTTTACTGTCGATTAGCAGCTTTATGTAAAGAAAAAAATCACGAACAAATCATAGATTGTCTACGAATTTACAATAAAAACAGCAGAGCTATTTGGCAGGATATGCAATGTCAGTAAAAAAAAAAGTCTGTTGTGCTTTTTCGCTCATGACGATCTAAACAGGTTCTAACATCATCTCTTATTTAAGGAAGTATCGTGCCACGTCCAATATCTGCCATTTTGAACCTTTCTGCTCTGAGTAACAATCTGAAGGTGGTACGACATTATGCGCCAAAGGCTAAAATATGGTCAGTAATAAAAGCCAATGCTTATGGACATGGTCTAGCTCGTGTTTGGCAAAGTTTGGCCACGACTGATGGTTTTGCCCTGTTAGATCTGAATGACGCTATTTTTCTGCGTGAACAAGGCTGGCAAAAGCCGATTTTATTGCTGGAGGGATTTTTTGAAGCATCGGATTTGCCGTTGTTGGATCGGTATCGTCTGACCACAACAGTGCATAACGCTTGGCAATTAGCCACGCTAAAAAAGGCAAAGTTGGAAACACCATTGGATATTTATTTGAAATTAAACAGTGGGATGAATCGCTTAGGCTTTTCCGGCGAAGCTATGTATAAAATTTGGCAAGAAGCGAAAGCGAGCAATAATATTAGCAAGATAACGCTGATGAGCCACTTTGCTAATGCTGATAACACCGTGGGTATACAAGATCAGTACACCTTTATCGAGGAAAGTTGTAAGGGTATTCTTGTTGAACGTAGTTTAGCGAATTCTGCTGCTATTTTATGGCATCCATCGACACATTATGATTGGGTACGCCCAGGGATTATTCTCTACGGTGCCTCACCCAACGGTCATGTTACCACTCTTAAGGATACAGGATTACGCCCTGTAATGAGCTTACATTCAAAGTTATTGGCTGTGCAGACCCTGGAAGCCGGTGCCGGTGTTGGTTATGGTAACTGTTACCATACCAAAACTGCCATGCGTATTGGTATCGTGGCTTGCGGTTATGCCGATGGTTATCCTCGCCATGCGCCCCAGGGCACACCTATCATCGTCGATGGTATTTTAACCCATACTATAGGGGCGGTATCCATGGATATGTTAGCCGTAGACTTAACGCCTTGCCCTCAAGCAGGGATTAATAGCAAGGTAGAGTTATGGGGAGAAAATCTATCGATTGATGAGGTTGCGGCAGCGGCAAACACCATCGGCTATGAACTCATGTGTGCGTTAGCAGCAAGAGTCCCTGTCGTATCACATCTTGATTGATGAAAAAACCACCCGTAGGTGGTTTTCAAGTCAGATCGGAATAAAGATTCATTATTTGCTGATATAGGTAATGAGGTCTAGCACTTTATTCGAGTAACCGGTTTCATTATCGTACCAGGCAATCAGTTTTACAAAATTATCGTTCAGTGCAATACCGGCTTTGGCATCAAACACTGAAGTCAGCTGTTCTCCATTGAAATCACTGGAGACAACTTCATCGTCTGTATAGCCCAAGATTCCTTTTAGTCCATCTTTATCTTCATCTTCAGCGGCCGCTTTAATCGCTGCACAGATTTCTCTGTAAGTCGCAGATTTCGCTAAGCGTGCTGTGAGATCAACAACGGAAACGTTCGCTGTTGGCACGCGGAAAGCCATCCCTGTCAATTTTCCTTCCAGTTCAGGGATCACCTTGCCTACTGCCTTAGCGGCACCGGTGGAAGAAGGAATAATATTCTGTGATGCACCGCGTCCGCCACGCCAATCTTTGTGAGAGGGGCCGTCCACTGTTTTTTGTGTCGCAGTGGTTGCATGTACCGTCGTCATTAACGCTTCAACGATGCCAAATTTATCATTGATGATTTTTGCTAACGGAGCCAGGCAATTGGTGGTGCAAGAAGCATTGGAAACAATCTCCTGCCCAGCGTAAGTTTTATGATTAACCCCCATGACAAACATCGGTGTATCGTCTTTAGAGGGGCCAGTGAGCACCACTTTTTTGGCTCCCGCCGCGATATGCTTACGGGCGGTTTCATCGGTAAGAAACAGCCCTGTCGCTTCTGCTACAACACTAACATTAACTTCGTTCCATTTCAGGTTAGCAGGGTCTTTTTCAGCGGTAACACGGATAGTTTTACCATTAACCACCAAATCACCGTTTTTTACTTCTACAGTACCGTCAAAACGACCATGTGTAGAATCGTATTTCAGCATATAGGCCATGTAATCGGCATCCAACAAATCGTTAATCGCGACGATTTCGATGTTAGAACGTTGTTGAGCAGCACGGAAAACAATGCGACCGATACGACCAAACCCATTGATACCTACTTTGATAGTCATAATATTCCATCCGCTATGTCTTAATGAATACAAAAGTGGCGAGTAAAATTACAAAAACCTCAGCAAGCGTCAAGTGGAATCGTGTCAATACGCGTTATAAATTAAAATCAGACACAGGGAGTTATGAATTATGACGAATTTTTCGTTATCATGACGCCCTGTATTCCGGTGTTCACTTAGAACCTATTCTAAATCTTCTTAAGCGACACTCAGACAAGGAAAAAACGGGCGAAAAAACGCAGTTACTCTTTATACAACAAAAAGGAGGTAAATGAGTATTTTGAGCCTATTTTTGACGAATTACTTGACCAAAACACGGCGAGTATAAGAGATTTCGAATAGGTTCTAGAGAAAGAATCGATTTAGCTTGATATATGTTTTACTAAGGATGTCTGATGGAACTTGATGATTTAATTGCCAGTATCACCCCTGAAATTTACCAACGTCTACTACAGGCGGTGGAGTTGGGCAAATGGTCAGATGGGAATGTGCTGACATCAACACAGAAAGAGAACAGTTTGCAAATGATTATGCTGTGGCAAGCACGCTACAACCATGAAGCTCAACATATGAGTATCGGTACTGACGGTCAGATGGTGATAAAAAGCAAACAGAAATTACAACAGCAGTTTACTCATCCAATGCTGATTAAATTGAAACCACAATAGATCTAAAGCCCGACTACTGCCGGGCTAGATACAAGAAATCAAGGGCTTATCAGCGAATATCGCCGCAAGTTAAACACAATGCATAACGGTTTTGCGGATCATTAAATTGATTGAACGAATCCGTTTGGTCCTTCACCACGGTCGCCACAGCAGACAACGGAGCAGGTAGCATTGCCTGTACTGAAACGCCAATTTGGCTCAAAATCATATCACTCAGGCTAGGCTGATCAACAAACCATTGCAATTCATAGTTATCAAGCTTCGCCAACTCAGCCGCTTTTTTCACCGCATCATCAAAATTGCCCAATTGATCGACCAGATCGTTATTTTTAGCATCTGATCCCATCCATACACGCCCCTGAGCAATCTGATCGACTTGCTCAGGTGTTTTGTGACGGGCAGTAGCAACCAAATTAATAAAAGTTTGGTAGCCATGCTCGATATTGATTTGCATCATCTGGCTAAACTCAGAGGGAAGTGCCTTGGTCGTGGCAACATCCGCCAGCGGTGAAGTTGTTACTCCATCGGTATGTACACCAATACTCTCGAGTGATTTATCAACGGTATTGATCACACCGAAAATACCGATAGAACCAGTGAGAGTACTTGGATTAGCGATAATATAATTAGCAGGAGTAGAAATCCAATAGCCCCCTGATGCGGCCATTCCGCCCATAGAAACTACCAGTGGTTTACCTGCGGCACGGAGCGCCACTAATTCTGAACGTATCACTTCAGAGGCGTTAACACTGCCACCCGGGCTATTTACTCGCAAGATAACGGCTTCAATTTTAGGATCTAGGCGTGCCTGGCGGATTTGTGCGGCGGCAGTATCTCCACCGACGCTACCTGGCGTCTGCAAGCCATCGACAATAGCACCATTGATCAGAATGACCGCTATTTGGCTATCTTGCTGTGGTTTTTCTTTTGTTTGATAGTTGTAGATGCTGATAAAGTTAAAATCGTTATTTTGTTTATCCCAACCAAAAATGTCAGTCAATTCGGCTTCTATAGCGGAACGAGAAGCCAATCGATCGACAAGTTTATGATCCAATGCATACTGAGCTAAATTGCCACCAACGGCCTGCAATCGGCTCACAATATCGGTAGCCGCATTTGGGAACAGCTGCTCTTTACTGAGATTTCGATTAGAAGCTACCTCTATCAGGTAATTTTGCCATAACCCTTCTATCCAACGACTGTTCGCCTCTCGTGCTTCCGGAGACATGTCATCACGGATCATTGGCTCAACCGCAGACTTATAACTACCCACACGGAAGACATGGGTCGTAATTTTTAGCTTATCTAACAACGATTTATAGTAGAGGGTATTACTGGAAAAACCTTGAAGTTCAACCGAGCCCTGTGGCGATAGATAAATTTTGTTGGCAAAACTGGCCAGATAATACTGAATCTGATTGTAACTATCACCAATGGCGTAAATCGGTTTACCGCTGTCACGAAACTCGCGTAACGCATTACCCATGTATTGTAATGACGGTTGGTCTGCACCGACAAAGTTATTTAACGACAGCACGATACCGGTAATATTGTCATCAGCCTTAGCTTGGCGGATGTTTTCTACTACCTCAAACAAAGAGTTTTCCTGTAAACGGGTACTGGAAGATCCCAGCAGCTCACGACCCCATTCTCGTAATTTATCATTCACGATCGGTTTGTCGACAACAACACCACTTAAATCAACTAATAACGCGCCCTTGGCAGGATCCGCGGGTTTATTTTGAAACTGAAAATAAAGGCCAATACCAATTAAAATCAACAGAATAAAAAATAAATTAAGGAAAAATTCTCTGACAAAATTGAGCAAACGCCACGTACGCCGGACAGTACCGGCAATAAATCGCCACAAAATGCGCATGTAGTCTCCAATACAAATTTAACAGGTAGTCACATCCTAATCATCCCTAAAATAAATGTCAGCCTTAATTATCTTGCCAACTCTGTTAATTAGCAATTATTGACACCAAACCGGCAATATATGTTATTTTTAGCTTAAAATGAAAATTGCTATCAGAAGAATTGATCAGGATCCACTACTCATTTTTAAATTTTGTGCAATCTCTTAGGGTGGATAATGCAGCTTTTTATTGCCGAAAAACCCAGTTTAGCGCGTGCTATTGCTGATATATTACCCAAACCGCATAAACGTGGTGACGGTTTTATCGCCTGTGGTGATCATCATATGGTGACTTGGTGTATCGGGCATTTATTAGAGCAAGCACCACCGGATGCCTATCATAGTCGTTATGTCCGCTGGTTATTGTCTGATTTACCTATTATTCCTGAAAAATGGCAACTGCGGCCGCGACCAGAGGTAAGTAAACAGCTCAATGTGATTAAAAAGTTATTACAGCAAGCTGATGATGTGGTTCATACCGGTGATCCGGATCGTGAAGGACAATTGCTGGTAGACGAAGTACTCAATTATTTAGCATTGACACCTTCAATGCGGCAGAATGTCCGTCGTTGCCTGATCAATGATCTCAACCCATCGGCAGTTGAACGGGCGGTAAAACAATTACGTTATAACCATGAGTTTATCCCGCTCTGTGTATCCGCATTGGCACGATCACGAGCGGATTGGTTATATGGCATTAATATGACTCGTGCCTATACCCTTCTTGGTCGTAGTGCTGGGTATGATGGTGTACTGTCAGTTGGAAGGGTACAAACCCCAGTATTAGGATTGGTAGTGCGTCGTGATGAAGAGATTGAAAATTTTGTCGCAAAAGACTTTTTTGAAGTCAAAGCGCATATCATCACTCTCGCACAAGAACGTTTCGTTGCCTTCTGGCAGCCTAGTGATGCCTGTGAAAGCTATCAGGATGAAGAAGGGCGGTTATTACATAAGTCATTGGCGGAACATGTCATTAATCGCATTACCGGGCAGCCAGCATGGGTTACTTCATACAGTGATAAAAAAGAATTAGAAACCGCACCACTGCCCTTTTCTTTATCGACATTGCAGATAGAAGCTGCCAAGCGTTTCACTTTAAGTGCGCAACAAGTGCTCGATATTTGTCAGCGTTTGTATGAAACCCACAAATTAATTACTTATCCTCGCTCGGATTGCCGCTATTTGCCCAAAGAGCACTTTGCTGAACGCCATGCGGTATTCAATGCTATCAAGCACCATCAACCCACTCTGCTGCCACTATCAGTGATCGATGACGAGCGCCGTAACCGTTGCTGGGATGATAAAAAAGTGGACGCACATCATGCTATTATCCCAACTTCACTTGCCCGCAAAATTAATCTGACTCCAGATGAAAGCAAAGTTTATGGCCTGGTAGCAAGGCAATATCTGATGCAATTTTGCCCAGATGCGCAATTTCGCAAATGTGTCATTGAACTGGAGATCGCGGGAGGTAAATTTATAGCAAAAGCACGTTTCCTTATTGCTGCAGGTTGGCGAACATTACTCGGTAACAAAGAACGCAACGAAGAAGACGAAGGCACACCACTACCGGTTGTCAAAAAAGGGGATGAATTACTCTGTGAAAAAGGAGAATTAGTCGAACGGCAAACACAGCCTCCACGCCCCTTTACTGATGCAAGTTTACTTTCGGCTATGACTGGGATTGCACGCTTTGTACAGGATAAAGAATTGAAAAAAGTATTGCGTGCTACCGACGGTTTAGGTACTGAAGCAACCCGGGCAGGTATTATTGAGTTACTTTTCAAACGTACTTTTTTATTTAAAAAAGGCCGTTACATTCATTCCAGCCTTACTGGTAGGGCGTTAGTTCATGCATTGCCTGCTATCGCGACCGGTGCTGATATGACAGCACGCTGGGAAGCAACACTAACACAGATAAGCGAAAAAAGTTGTTGCTATCAAAATT
This sequence comes from Candidatus Fukatsuia endosymbiont of Tuberolachnus salignus, assembly GCF_964030845.1. NCBI lineage: Bacteria > Pseudomonadati > Pseudomonadota > Gammaproteobacteria > Enterobacterales > Yersiniaceae > Candidatus Fukatsuia > Candidatus Fukatsuia endosymbiont of Tuberolachnus salignus. The sequence continues at coordinate 637,726 of NZ_OZ034983.1, read as the reverse complement.
TTATGCAACCTTTAATAGCCACATTACAAAGTTTAATCTATCAAGCACAACAAAAGAGTTCATCTCCGGTATTTAATGGATTACCTGACATCCCAGTAACGGCTATTAAGAAAGAGAAGAAACGCCAGTCTACCAAACTGAGGAAGAAATAGATGATGAAAGCATTGTCAATAGAAGGCACAATAAAAAAATTGATGATAAAAAAAGTGGCATTGTTATGCTTTATTGTATGCACTCTGTTGTTCTCCTCAGTAGCTTCTGCGGTTGAAGGTAACAACGTTAACCTCGTGGTCCCGTTGCCTGCCGAACTTTTGAAAAACCCGGTGACAACTAATAGCAACAATAGTAATCCTTGTATTCGTTGCTGTGTCTATCAAAATCAAAGTTATACCGAAGGCGCAATATTACAAATACCAGGTGGTATATCACTACAGTGCACACGGGATAAAAATAGTGTCAGGACGAATCCACTCATTTGGCAACGGCTAACTCACTAGTTGTTCAAAAAGCGAATTCCGACCATACGGGAGCATGATCAGAGGGCTTTTCCATGCCCCTGATCTGATAATCAATACCCGTTGCGATGCAATGTTCTGCTAAGGGATGACTCGCCAATAATAGATCAATACGCAGTCCACGGTTTTCATCGAAGCCACGTGAACGATAATCAAACCAGGAAAATCTATCGTTACATTCAGGATATTTTGTACGAAAGGTGTCAATCAACCCCCAATTTTGCAAGCGAGCTAACCAATCACGTTCCTCCGGTAAAAAAGCACATTTTCCGCTACGTAACCAGCGCTTACGATTTTCTTCACCAATACCAATATCCTGTTCTGTCGGGCTGATATTTAGATCGCCCATAATTAAAACCTGAGAGTCATCAGAAAGATATTGTTCCAAATAATTCTGTAAATCACCGTAAAATTTTTCTTTGGCTGGAAATTTGGTAGGGTGATCACGGTTTTCTCCCTGTGGAAAATAACCATTAATTACCGTTAAGATGCCTCTTGGTGTCTGCAAATCAACCATAATAATACGGCGTTGCGCATCATCGGCGTCGGTAGGGAAGCCACGTCGTACAGCTAGCGGCGGCTGTCTGGTTAACAGTGCAACGCCGTAATGTCCTTTTTGTCCATGATAAAACACGTGATATCCATGTTGGCTAACCTCCTCCAAGGGAAACATATCGTCATGAACTTTAGTTTCCTGTAGGCCAATCACATCAGGTTGGTGCTGTGTAACAATTGCTGCGAGTTGATGGGGGCGGGCTCGTAACCCATTAATATTGAAAGAAACGAATTTCATTCTTGCGGCCGTTTTTTAGTATAAATGTGCCCGAATGCTAACAGATATTTGATCAAAATGTTATCCGCGCAAGATTCCCTAGAGAGGTAACTTAAATCTTAATGGTATTAAATTGCCTGTAATGCTTCGAAAGCTTACATGAATTTTGCACAGATTTTATCAGGAGAAAAAAAGAGAAATTTATTTTTAAAGAAAAAAAACCAGACTAAATTGCAATATATCCAGGTAACAGATTGTAATATAAAATTTTCTATATTAACTCTTTGATATTCTATAACGAATTTCATCAATTTTTTTGTTGAAATTTTTACCATTTTTTGCAAAACAAAAAATTTATGCCCTAAAGAAGTACCAAATAAAATTTATTAGCACATCATACAGTAATTTCAATTAACGATTATTGTCACATCCCAGCCAAAAAATAACTGTTAAAAATCATAGTATTATATTAATAAATTTGTTAAAAATTAGTTTCATTGTGGCTTTATATGAGAATTTAATAGATTTTGATTAACACGCTAGGATTTAAATTTATTATTTTTACAATAGTGTGGTTTTTTACAGTATTGAAATTTATTTCAATAGAGATTCCACAATTCGAAAATTTCATTTTTTAATCTAAAGGATGATTTTATTACTTGATTATACAAATCGGAGTGGATGATCTGTTTTGTTAAAGCTATAAACATAAAATATTTTTCACAACAAAAAGAGGATTGGTGAATTATGTTTTTCTCAATTTTTTCAATAAAACTTGAAGCATTTATGAAAGTGGCTAAATATGGATCAATAAGTCAGGCAGCTAGGGAGATGAACCGAACAACACCACCCGTAGCAAAAGGTGTTAAAGATTTCGAGTGCTGTATGGGGAAAAAATTATTTATAAGAGAAAAATTTGGTATGAGACTAACTAACGAAGGTACTATTCTCTACAATGATTTAAAAGGGTTGTACCAGGAAGCAAAAGAGATTACAAAAAAATATGCGACTGATAATTTTACCAACACGGTAAATATATATTATGACTGGGGAAAATCAAAAATTTTAAGCGCAATATTCAAAGAGGCAAAAAGGAATAATATAGAGCCTAATATCCTTGGAATGAACGTTGAAAATGCCACTGACCTCCCTGATTATGATGGTAACATATTGATTATAACGTCAGAAAAAATAATATGTGATAAATTTTCATTAATAAGAGAAGTACAGGGTTTTGCTATTGGTGTCTATGCAAAGAAAGATATCATTAATAAAAGTAAGGACGTTATGAGTTTGCTGCACGATAATATATGGCTATGTAATCCTATTTTATATAAAAGTAAATTTATCAAATCGCTTAAAGAACAGGTACCCAATCATGTTTCCAATAATAAGATAACCCAAGTCGATAACACAGCATGTTGTTCAGAATTTATGCACGAAGGGAACTACATATTTATCACTAATTCTACTATTGATGACTTTGATCGGGATGCTACGCTGACCTTTGTACCCTTTACCAAGGAAATTTTCAGTGAAAATAATCTTTATTTTTACCAGTCAAAATCACCCTCAAGTGCGCTAAATAAGCTTATTGATTATGTTAAAAATGTCAATCTATAGTTTTTAATAAAACAACCAATTGCACGACTTTTGTGCGCCAGGGGACCTTGTTTTGAAATCATAGTACGAGAGTGTATTCCATTTTTTAACCAGTTATAAATTAATTGATATTACGGTTGTATCGGATTTATTTACCTAAAATTAAAGATTGTCAATTAATAGAATAGCTGTTTACTAAAAATGTTTTAACATGGTTACTACTTCATCCAAGGTATTTACCAAGGATTATTATTTAATCACCAAAATCTAATCAAACCATCGGTATAACATGCTGAATTGATAAAATAAGAGTGATAATTACTTCTTATAAAAAATGCAAAGAAGATCGCAATGTGAGAAAAAAACTGGGGTCATGCCACATTGTGGCAAGCACAAGTGCTCATTTTGAGCCACTATTTACAGTAAGCAGGGTAAGAGAGGCTATCCGTGGAAAAGCCATTAATAAATAAAAAAATTTTAATCGTGGAGGACGAAATTGTTTTTCGCTCAGTATTGGCTGGTTATTTAAGCTCACTTGGTGCTTCTATATATCAGGCGGTTAATGGGCGGGAAGCATTGAGAGTACTCGACGAGCATGCCCTAGATCTGATCCTTTGTGATCTGACTATGTCAGAGATGGGTGGGATTGAATTTGTCGAATGTCTGTTAGCACAGGGGATAAAAATTCCGGTGTTGATTATTTCTGCAACGGATAAAATGACAGATATCGCTCAGGTATTACGCCTGGGAGTCAAGGATGTACTGCTAAAACCTATAGTAGATCTTGCACGTTTACGTGAAGCAGTATTAGCCTGCCTTTATTCTGACTTGTTTACTTCCCCAGCCCTTGAAAGAAGGGAACTTGATCAGGACTGGGACGAATTACGTAAAGATCCTCAAAAAGCGGCTCAATTATTGCTTCAACTCCAGCCACCACTGCAACAAACAATGGCTCAATGCAAAATCCGTTATCGACAATTGACTGCCGTGGAGCAGCCGGGTTTGGTACTTGATATCGCTGCATTATCTAATAACGAATTAGCATTTTATTGCCTGGATATTACCAAAGCCGGTAATAACGGTGTATTAGCCGCCCTGTTGTTACGTGTATTATTTAACGGTGTTTTACAGGAGCATTTAGCACAACAAAAACGACGTTTGCCACAAATGACGGCATTGCTGCAACAGCTGAATCAATTGTTACGCCGCACACATCTTGATGGCCAGTTCCCCTTGTTACTCGGATATTATCATTCTGAATACAAAAATCTTAGCCTGATTTCTGCCGGTTTACAGGCCAGTATCAATATCGGAAAAAACAAAATTCAGCTGGACAATGGAATGCCACTAGGTACCTTAAATACAGCCTACCTGAAGCAGATTAGCCAAGATTGTGCATCTTGGGAGTGTCAGGTACGGGGTGGTGGCAGTGGTTTGCGGTTGACGCTTTCCACACTCTGAAAATAACCCTTCCTGAAAAGTGTAGCGCTTCTTTGCAATTCTCTTTCCACAACGTTATAACGGCAAAAATAATATCCGCCACTGACGAGCGGGCACGACCCAGTCGATAGCAACTCTATGTACTTTAAAGGCTAACTGATATAGTCTCGCCGCTTTATGGCGCTATGATAGCCGTGGATTTTACTATTTAGGACAGAAACCATGAAAGTAACAGTTTTTGGCGTTGGTTATGTGGGATTGGTTCAGGCAGCAGTATTAGCAGAAGTAGGACATGATGTATTCTGTATCGATGTCGATGCTGAAAAAATAGCAAAGCTGCAAGGAGGTCAGATTGATATTTATGAACCAGCGTTGGCTCCTTTAGTACAAAATAACGTTGCTGCGGGTAGATTGTGTTTTTCTACCGATGAAGCAGCCGGTGTTGCACATGGTATTATCCAGTTCATTGCTGTCGGTACACCTCCTAATGAAAATGGCACTGCCGATCTGCAATATGTTATGCAAGTGGCTGAAACCATCGCTAACCACATGAATGATCGCAAAGTTGTCATTGATAAATCAACAGTTCCGGTAGGTACGGCAGATAAAGTCCGTACTGTAATAGAGACGATTTTACAGCAACGTGGTCAAAAGATTTCTTTCGACGTAGTATCCAACCCCGAATTTTTAAAAGAAGGGGCAGCAGTTGCTGACTGTCGGCGCCCAGAACGCATTGTTATTGGCAGTGATAATAAGGAAGTGCTTGAGTTAATCCGTGAATTGTATGAGCCCTTTAATCGCAATCATGATCGCATGATATTGATGGATATACGTAGTGCTGAGCTGACTAAATATGCGGCTAACTGTATGCTGGCCACTAAAATTAGTTTTATGAATGAAATGGCTAACCTGGCTGAGTTATTCGGTGCTGATATTGAAAAAGTGCGTCAAGGGATTGGTTCAGACTCACGCATCGGTCATCACTTTATCTATTCTGGTTGTGGTTATGGTGGTTCCTGTTTTCCCAAAGATGTCCAGGCATTGATTCGAACAGCTGAAAATAATGCTTATCAACCTAAATTGTTACAGGCTGTTCAAGCCGTTAATAACCAGCAGAAATATAAATTGACGCAATTTATTTTTCAGCATTTTGGTCACCCATTGACAAACAAAATATTTGCACTTTGGGGACTCGCTTTCAAACCTAATACGGATGACATGCGTGAAGCACCTAGCCGTATCGTGATGGAAACCCTATGGAAAGCCGGTGCTATTATTCACGCTTATGATCCTGAGGCAATGAATGAAGCCGCACGTATTTATGGGAAGCGTAAAGATCTCCAATTGATGAAGACTAAGGAAGCTGCCTTACAGGGAGCTGAGGCACTGATTATTTGTACTGAATGGCAGAATTTCCGAGCACCCGATTTTGGCATGATAAAAAATAAATTACGGCAACCCGTTATTTTTGACGGCCGTAATTTATACGATCCAGAACGACTACATAGCCAAGAGTTTATTTATTATGCCATTGGTAGAGGCGCATCAGTTAAGCCGCTAATGAAATAAAATCCAATTTAGATGAAATTGATTAAACGACAAAATACTCGGAACGCGATAAAAAAAACCCTCCCGATTGAGGAGGGTATTTTTTATCGCGTAAAAACAGACAACATAATATTATTTGATCTGATAGTCTTCCAGCGACTTGCCTTGTTCTAGCCCCTCTTTAATCCCTGCAGGAGTACGTCCCTGACCTGTCCAGGTTTTACTTTCGCCAGTTTTTTCATCAGTATATTTATATTTAGGTGGACGTGGTACACGCTGTTTTTTATTTGTATCTTTGGACGACGCAGTGCCTTGCAGCAATTCAGCAGGTTCAATGCCATCGGCAGCTAACATTTTGAGATATTCAAGCTTTTTATGTGCACGTTCTTCAGATTTTTCCCTCTCTTCCTCTGCTTCTTTACAGCGGTCTTCAACTATAGCACTTAATTTCTCGAAGATTTCTTCCAATGTTTCAAGACTGCATTCACGCGCTTGAGCACGCAGGGTACGTACGTTGTTAAGTGTTTTTAATAATTCGCTCATTAGTCCTAGTCTCAAATTAATAATCATAGTGGGGGCATGCAGATAATAATAGAATGCTACGTTATTTTCTGCAATAGGCAATTTGATTAGCACGATAAAAATGATACTTTTAAAGTGCAATATTTTTGCTCGTTACTAATAAACCCGGAGTATTTACTATTATTTTTTCATTATCAAGCGAAAACACCAGGAAAAACCATAAAATTGTTACAAACTGATACTATATAAAAACATGATTTGTCATTAAGTTACCTGTTCGTGGTAGATATTAGAAGTGAGGAAATTGTAACAGTATGACAAAAGATAAAAATAATGTTCAAAGAAAAATAATCGCCCTGTTTGCTTATTGCTCAGGGAAAATTCTTTTCCCTGACCATTATGCTTCAGCCGACAATAAAAGTAGCAGTTACTTCACTTTTTTTATTGTTTGCTAACGAAATGCTTTATCTCCCTATATTTATCAGTCTATTGTAAATAGCGTCTCAATATTGTTTCACTAATAGGTTACTGAGTATGTGTTTCATTGATAATCATTTTCATTAATATAATTTTTATCAATGAAAATTCTTTGTTAGACTACCGACAAATTTTACAACCAAAAAGTAGAGCTCCAAAGCACCTTTAAGATACTTACTAAACAGTGAATAGATAAGACATGTTAATAAAGTGGCGAGTGCTTCACTGCAACTGGTAATATAAAGTGCTAGTCAAAACGGCAAACACAGGTACTTGCTATGTTACGGTTTATTCTTCGCCGCATTTTGGAAACAATTCCGACACTTTTTATTTTGATTACCTTTTCATTTTTTCTGATGCGATTTGCTCCTGGTAGTCCTTTTACCGATGAACGTCATCTTCCTCCAGAAGTGATGGCCAACATCGAAGCAAAATATCATTTCAATGATCCCATTTATAAGCAATATTTCAGTTATTTACTTCAATTAGCACAAGGTGATTTAGGCCCTTCGTTTAAATACAAAGATTATACGGTCAATACTTTAGTCGTTTCTTCTTTTCCAGTATCGGCAAAACTCGGAGGCGTGGCATTTTTATTCGCGGTAATTTGTGGCATTAGTGCAGGTGTAGTTGCTGCTCTTAAGCAAAATACAGTATGGGATTATACCGTCATGGGATTAGCCATGACGGGTGTAGTTATCCCAAGTTTTGTGGTTGCTCCATTATTGGTCTTGGTGTTTGCTATTATATTGCAATGGCTACCTGCGGGTGGTTGGAATGGTGGCTCACCACAATTTATTATTTTGCCTATGGTTGCGTTATCTCTTTCTTATATTGCGAGTATTGCACGTATTACCCGTGGTTCGATGATTGAAGTGTTACATGCAAATTTTATTCGTACTGCGCGGGCTAAAGGCATACCATTACGTATTATTGTGTTACGCCATGCGTTGAAACCAGCTTTGTTGCCAGTACTTTCGTATATGGCACCGGCTTTTGTTGGTATTATTACCGGTTCGATGGTAATTGAGACCATTTTTGGTTTGCCGGGTATTGGGCAGTTGTTTGTCAACGGTGCATTAAACCGTGATTATTCATTAGTTCTTAGCTTGACGATTTTACTAGGAAGCTTAACTATTTTATTTAATGCGATTGTTGATGTGTTATATGCTGCTATCGATCCAAAAATCCGTTATTAATCTACGGTTTCGCAAACAATTTATTAAAATATAGGGCACCGATGTTAAGTAAAAAAAATATTACCACGCTGGATATTTTTAATGACAGCCCTAATGTGGTCGGACGCAGTCTGTGGCAGGATGCTCGCCGTCGTTTTCTACATAATCGTGCCACAATGGTCAGTTTGTCTGTTCTCATGTTAGTTACTTTTTTTGTTATCCTGGTGCCACTGTTTGCTCAGTTTACCTATGACGATATTGATTGGGATAGCATCGCCACAGCACCGAATTTTGATAACGGTCATTATTTCGGTACTGATTTGTCTGGACGGGATTTGCTAGTACGCATGGCTATAGGTGGTCGTATCTCGTTATTGGTTGGGCTGGCCTCTGCGGTGATCGCCGTGATCGTCGGCACCTTATATGGCTCACTTTCTGGTTATCTAGGTGGGAAAATAGATTCATTGATGATGCGCCTACTGGAAATTCTTAATTCCTTTCCGTTTGTATTTTTCGTGATCTTGTTAGTGACTTTTTTTGGTCAGAATATTTTGCTTACTTTTGTCGCTATCGGCATGGTTTCCTGGCTCGATATGGCGCGTATTGTACGAGGTCAAACATTAAGTCTGAAACGTAAATCATTCATCGAAGCGGCAGTGATCGGCGGTGTTTCCACACGCCGTATCATATTACGTCACATTGTGCCAAATCTACTGGGTTTGGTGGTGGTCTACGCTTCATTACTGGTGCCAGGAATGATCCTGTTTGAATCTTTTCTAAGTTTTCTCGGTTTGGGCACTCAGGAACCTTTGACGAGTTGGGGGGCATTGTTAAGTGATGGCGTGAGTGCAATTGAAGTAGCACCGTGGTTACTGCTGTTCCCAGCCGCTTTTTTGATAGTGACGCTGTTTTGTTTTAACTTTATCGGCGATGGTTTACGTGACACCCTCGATCCCAGAGATCACACTGGAGTGGCACGATGATAACTACAGCTGATCATTCATCCAGCACCTCATCGGTATTACTTAAAGTGACGGATCTTAGGGTCACCTTTTCGACAACTGACGGTAATGTAACGGCAGTGGATAATCTTAATTTTGATTTATCTTCAGGAGAAACACTCGGGATTGTTGGTGAGTCGGGTGCGGGTAAATCACAAACTGCCTTTGCTTTAATGGGGTTGCTGGCTTCTAACGCTCAGGTTGCCGGATCGGCTCAGTTTAATGGCCGTGAGCTCTTGAATTTGCCGGAGAAAAAGCTCAACCGAATGCGGGCGAAAGATATCGCCATGATTTTTCAAGATCCAATGAATTCATTGAATCCCTATATGCGCGTCGGTAAACAATTAACAGAGGTTTTGCGTCTACACAAAAAGATAAGTCACAGTGAAGCAATTGAAGAATCAATCCGTATGCTCGATGCCGTTAAAGTATCAGAAGCGCGTAAGCGTATGCGTATGTATCCCCATGAATTTTCGGGAGGGATGTGTCAACGGGTGATGATCGCCATGGCGTTGTTGTGCAACCCTAAGTTATTGATTGCAGATGAACCAACCACAGCATTGGATGTAACAGTACAAGCACAAATAATAGCCTTACTCAATGATCTAAAACATGAATTTAATACAGCAATGATTATGATCACCCATGATCTCGGCGTAGTTGCCGCGACTTGCGATAAAGTATTGGTGATGTATGCGGGGAGAATCATGGAATATGGACAGACACGAGACATTTTTTACCGTCCAGGCCACCCGTATTCTATTGGTTTACTCAATGCCGTTCCGCGCTTAAATACAAAAAGCGACTCTTTGATCACCATCCCTGGTGATCCGCCGAATCTGTTGCATTTACCCAAGGGCTGTCCATTCCAGCCACGTTGCCAATATGCTATGGAACGCTGCTCGACGACGATCCCTTCATTGGAACATTTTGGTTCAGGCCGTTTACGAGCCTGTTTTAAACCCGTTGAAGGTAAGTATTGTGGCAGATAAAAAATTATTACTCGAAATAACTGATCTGCAAGTTTATTTTAATATTAAAGACAATACACAGTGGTTCTGGCAACCGGCTAAAACATTAAAAGCAGTTGATGGCATGACCTTGAATCTCTATCAAGGGGAAACCTTAGGAATAGTTGGTGAATCTGGCTGTGGCAAGTCTACCCTTGCTCGGGCAATTATTGGCCTGGTTAAAACCAGCGGAGGCAGTGTGACCTGGTTAGGTAAAAATCTGCCTAGTATGACGGCCACTGAATGGCGTACCGTTCGTCGTGATATTCAAATGATATTTCAGGATCCGGTTGCTTCTTTAAATCCACGGATGACTATCGGCGAGATAATCGCCGAGCCGCTACGTACTTATCATCCGCAAATGTCACGTCAAAAAATGCAAGATAACGTTAAGGCGATGATGTTAAAGGTTGGTTTATTGTCTAATCTTATCAATCGTTATCCTCATGAATTCTCCGGTGGTCAATGCCAGCGTATTGGTATTGCTCGCGCACTGATCCTGCAACCTAAACTAGTGATATGTGATGAGCCTGTATCAGCACTGGATGTATCTATTCAAGCACAGGTGGTTAACTTATTACAAAAATTACAACAGGATATGGGATTATCATTGATCTTTATCTCTCATGACTTGTCTGTGGTTAAGCATATTTCCGATCGCGTATTAGTGATGTATCTAGGGCATACAGTAGAACTAGGGAGTTGTGATCAGATATACCATAATCCACAACATCCTTATACCAAAGCACTGATGTCAGCGATGCTGATCCCTGATCCAGATAAAGAACGCGCAAAAAAAACCCAGTTATTGGCAGGTGAACTTCCCTCGCCGATCGACCCACCTTCTGGCTGTGTGTTCCATACACGTTGCCCAATTGCGACAGCAGAATGTGTTAAAACACGACCAACACTAGCGGAGAATTTTCGTCATGCGGTCGCTTGCCTTAAGGTTAAAATAGATTAAGAACCTATTCGAAGAAGAAACGGCATGGTGTGTCATAGTAATGGACTAAAGAAATAAAAGAGCCGTTCAGTCACTCGATATCTGACAGAACGTTTCGCCCATTGCTCTGCATCGAGCAGAACCGAACGTGCCATATAATCATCCTGAACCCTTGCTAAATCGCTACCGAAAGCAGCATCATCGACCAACAAGGTAATCTCAAAATTTAACCACAGGCTACGCATATCCAAATTAGCGGTACCGACCAAACTCAGTTGCCCATCAACCAACACGCTTTTACTGTGTAATAAACCGTCTTCGAATTGATAAATTTTTACTCCTGACTCCAGCAGTTCAGCAAAAAACGAGCGGCTTGCCCAACGCACCATCATAGAATCGTTATTACGGGGTACAATGATGTTAACATCAACCCCCCGGTGCGCGGCGGTACAGATAGCATGTAGTAGATCGTCACTGGGAACAAAATAAGGTGTGGTCATAATCAACTGCCGACGTGCAGCATAAACCGCCGTTAGCAGTGCCTGATGGATCAATTCTTCAGGGAAGCCTGGCCCTGAAGCAATGACCTGAATAATGTGGCTGCTTTTTTGTTCGAAAGGCATGACATTCACATCGGGTGGAGGAGGCAAAATCCGTTTACCTGTTTCGATTTCCCAGTCACAAGCATAGACTACCCCTATAGTTGTAGCGACTGGACCTTCCATCCGAACCATTAAATCAATCCACTGCCCTACACCCGCATTTTGTTTAAAGAAACGCGGATCAACCATGTTCATACTGCCAGTATAGGCAATAAAATTATCAATCAACACAACTTTCCGGTGCTGGCGTAAGTCCATCCGCCGTAAAAAGACACGGAATAGATTAACTTTTAGTGCTTCGACGACTTCAATACCCGCATTACGCATCTTCATAGGAGAAGAACTGCGAAAAAACTGTCGGCTACCAGCAGAATCCAACATCAGCCTACAATGCACTCCGCGGCTCGCGGCAGCTATTAATGATTCAACTACCTGGTCAACTAACCCACCAGATTGCCAAATGTAAAACACCATTTCTATATTATGACGAGCCTGTTCGATATCTTGAATCAATGCCTTGAGGGTGTCATCAGCGTGAGTGAGTAGCTGTAGCTGATTACCTTTAACACCACTAATCCCTTGGCGTCGCTCACACAGTTTAAACAGTGGGATAGCTACTTCACTATTTTGGGTGGCGAAGATATGCTGATAATCTTTTAGTGCTTTTAACCAATTAGCAGTAGAGGGCCACATTGACTTGGCACGTTCAGCACGCCTCTTCCCAAGATGTAATTCACCAAATAAAAAATAAGTGACGATCCCAACCAATGGCAGGATATAGATGATCAACAGCCACGCCATTGCTGAAGGAACAGCACGGCGTTTCATTAGTATTCGTAGTGTTACCCCGGCAACAAGCAACCAGTAACAGAAAAAAGAAAGCCAACTGATTACAGTATAAAACGTGATCATAAGGGCAGCGATCCTATTGGAAAACCAATATTACTGTATTTATCAACAGCAATTAAATAGTGAAACCACCTATCCTATTATTCTTGCATAAATTCCTTAACTTAAAAGAACTTAGATTAATAGACTTCTTGTAAAACCGTAGTTCGTTATGTGAGGTCATAGAGTAAATGAACATTTAAACTCGTTCTTAACGAAGTATCAGCGAGCACAAGAGATTTCGAACAGGTTCTAATAAAAATCTATATTGATTGCGTGATAGTACAGACTAAAGAATAATCCTTATTGAATATGATTGCTATTTACATTTAAACTTAGCAGCATGAGAAAATATCCAGTCACTATGCAGCAAATAAAAATTTTTCCGGACCACCGAATTATATGGCCTGCAATACTCTCCACAGTATTACATGTTAGTCTAATTACAGCATTGCTTTATGTTTCTGTGCAAGATATGCCGATTTTTCCCGACATTACAGAAGTGCCCTCTGCTGTCACCAGAGTGAATATCTCCACTTTTGCGCCGGTTCCTCAATCGCTGTCCGTAACTCAAGCTGTGGTAGGAAAATCGCAGAGCCAATCCCTGAAAGCCACAATCCCCAAGATGACGCAAGCGAAACCTTTGGTGAATGATCCGCTCGTTAAATCGGCACGATCCAAGGTGATCAGTAAAAATGCAGCAGCAAAATCGGTACCGACAGCGTCAACTCTAAAGAACTTAACAACAGTTTCAGAGAATACAACAGCAATCTCAAAGCATTCAGCGACAGCCTCAGGGAATTCAGAAACTGTCTCAGGAGATCCAACAACAATCAAGCCCAAAGCACTCAGCAGAGCTAAACCGGTTTATCCCGCGCGTGCTTGGGCGGCAGGCATTGAAGGTGAAGTTAAAGTGAGGTACGACGTTGATGAAAATGGGTTAGTGATTAATGTGAAGGTATTGCAAGCCACTCCGCGCAATATTTTTGAGCGCGAAGTGAAAAAAGTGATGAAAAAATGGCGTTACGAATCTATTGCGTTCAAGGGCTATGTAATGGTAATTAAATTTAAAATCAATGGGCTATCAATGGCTACTGAAGTCAGCACCAGGTAGCAAACACACCAGGATTTGACCTCAATAGGCATATTTTACTTTGTAATAGACTTCTTGCAAAATCGACTAGATACCGCAAACTACGTGCTGCGAATTTCGCGTTACGGGGTGCTCACAATCCTAAGATTTTTTTTGGCTTTCCGGTACATGACGATAAATATACAGGCCACTCACAATGGTGAATAGCACTGTTAACGCTGTCAAACCAAACACTTTAAAATTCACCCATATATCTTGTGGTAGCCAGAATGCGACATAGACATTGATCGCACCACAACCTAAGAAAAATAATGCCCAGGCCAGATTGAGTTTTGACCACACAATATCAGGCAATGTCAATCCTCGTCCCAACATGCTTTGAATCAGCGGTTTTTTCAGCACCCATTGACTAATTAACAAGGCAGCAGAGAAGAGAACATAAATCACAGTGACTTTCCATTTAATAAATAGATCGCTGTGGAAAGCAAAGGTCAGAGAGCCGAAAACAATGACCATAACCGAGGTGATCAGTGTCATTTTGTCTATTTTGCGATATTTAATCCAGGTAAAAATTAAGGCTAATGATGTGGCCACTACCAATGCAGCGGAAGCGACGAAAATATCGTATGCCTTGTAAAAAACAAAGAACACGATCAATGGGAGAAAATCTAGAAGCTGCTTCATTAAACAATCCATTCATTTGTATATCGCCGACTACAGCGAATGTGATTAAATGCGTAGTCTATCGCAAAATTAACCATTATGTAGCAGCATATGCAGGCGGAATAAGTAGACTAACAGTAGCGTGGATAGCAAATTATTCAGTGTGCTTAATATCACATCCATGATTATGGGTGTGAAGATGGTTACGCGGCTAATTAGTAGCAATAACAATAATTTCGCACTGAACCACAATATCATCGTTGGAGCTATCAAACGTATGTTGGCAAAAGCTAATTTCGCACTGCTTTTAATGGCGGCGAAAATTCCGATTTTTTCATTGGTGATAATGATTGGCGTCAAAGAGACGGCCAAGGCAATGGCAATACCAGGTACAACAAATAATGCCAGTCCAAATTGGATAAATAGTGTACAAATAAATATCAGCAGAGACAAACGTGGTAACGTTGAGAGTGAAAAACCCACTGCCTGCCATGTATTGACGCGATGCCCTTGAGATACCAGTGTCATCAGGGCTAGCATGGCACCGATCAGTAGTACATTGCCTAGCAAGGTTGAAAACGCGGCAGCAGCTGATACTTTGAGCAATACCATCTGCTGCTCAGGCGTCATCAGTTGCACCATCTCTTTGATCCCCATCCCCTTCGATGATCCAAAATCGTTCTTCACTGTACCCAAAATTTTTAATTGCTCAGCATCAGGAATCAATACCTGATTCAGTATGACGGTAATCAAGGCGGTCAGTAACGCTAACAACAGGATGTTGAACAATTGACTGCGCGCAAAATTAAAACTGTCACGGTGCAAGATATTAGCCGTGATCGGCATGTAAGTACTCCTCTGGATTCGAAAATAAAATAATGTTCAGCCAGTGATTATACCCTGTTATGTTTGTTTTTTCTGTGAATTGAGGATAGCGGATAAACTTGCTACGGTTCCGAAAGAAGTCTATTGGAGTTTTTTTTGCGTTTTACGTAAGAACCTGTTCAAAATCGTTGTAAGGGCCTGTTCAGCCTGTTCCAAATCTTCTTGAGCGACGCTCAGACGAGGAAAAAACAGGCGAAGAAGCGCGGTCTACCCTTTGTATACAAAAAAAGGGAGCAAATGAGTATTTTGAGCTCGTTTTTGACAAAATATCAGTGAGCACAAGAGATTTCGAACAGGCTCCAAGCACAATAGCAAGGGGCGAGTTCACCCCCTAGTGCAGTTATTTAACTTGCATTTTATTAGAGACAGATTTCACCCCCGGAACACTACGAGCGATTTTCACTGCTTGGTCGGCAGCCTGTTTTGAAGTCACAAAACCGCTTAATTGTACTCGACGTTTGAAAGTTTCAACCTTAATTTCTGTAGATCTAAAATTCTTTGTCCCGAATAGGGCTGATTTCACTCTAGTGGTGATTACCGTGTCATCAATATAACCGCCAGTACCTTCTGATTTGTTCGTTGGTGCGCAAGACGCTATCGCAAAGGTCAGCATCGTAGTAACACACAATATCGCAAAGATTTTCAAAAGCTTCATAAATTCTTCCTATTTTGAGATGTCGAACAAGATGACAGATCGGGGCTTCACAAAAGGCCGAATCAATTACCCAATGACAGAGATGAGTAAATACTGCATGCATGAAATCAATTATTAGTTAAGAATATGTATTGTTCAAATTATTCCTGGAGATTTGGTTCTTTATACAAATACAAAATGAGGACTGTAAGCACTGTGCCGCGCTCGATCTATCTCAAAATCCCGTGCTACACAGCAATTTGGCAAGAAGTGGATCCATGATGAATAGGGGCGTTACCTGTGACGATTTCAAATAGATTCTGAGCAGCTAGTAAATTCGCGTTTCTCATGACCCGTATAGCGCTGGCGTGGGCGGGCAATTTTAACGCCTTCGTCATGCATTTCCTTCCAATGTGCTATCCAGCCGATAGTTCGAGCGATGGCGAATAATACAGTAAACATGGAAGAAGGAACTTTCATTGCTTTGAGGATAATACCTGAGTAAAAATCTACGTTCGGGTACAATTTTCTTTCAATAAAATACGGATCCTCTAACGCGATCCGTTCCAATTCTAGTGCTACCTTAAACAAACTGTTGTCTTTCATCTTGAGTTCATCCAATACTTCATGACAGGTTGCACGCATCACTTTAGCTCGTGGGTCATTACTTTTATACACACGATGACCAAAGCCCATCAAGCGAAAAGGATCATCTTTGTCCTTAGCCCGTGTAATATATTCAGGAATTTTATCAACGGTTCCGATCTCCTCCAACATTTTTAAGCAAGCCTCATTAGCACCACCGTGAGCAGGCCCCCAGAGTGAAGCAATCCCCGCAGCAATACAGGCAAAGGGGTTAGCACCAGAAGAACCGGCAGTACGCACAGTAGAGGTTGAAGCATTTTGCTCATGATCGGCATGCAAAATAAAAATCCGATCCAGGGCCTTCTCTAGCACTGGATTAACTTTATACTCTTCGCAAGGCGTAGCAAACATCATGTGCAAAAAGTTAGCAGCGTAAGAAAGATCGTTACGAGGATAAACAAAAGGTTGGCCTATTGAATATTTGTAACACATTGCCGCGACAGTTGGCATTTTAGATAACAGGCGGAAAGCGGTAATTTCACGATGGCGCTCGTTATTTACGTCCAGAGCATCATGATAGAAGGCAGCCAGCGCGCCGGTGACACCACAAAGTACCGCCATTGGGTGTGAATCACGACGGAAACCACGGAACAGGTGTGTAATCTGATCGTGGATCATGCTATGACGGGTGACGGTGGTTTTGAACGTTGCGAACGCCTCTTTAGTCGGCGTTTTACCGTACAGCAGGATGTAACAGACTTCCAAATAAGTCGATTTTTCGGCCAACTCCTCGATGGAAAAACCACGATGTAGCAGTATGCCGTTATCGCCATCAATAAAAGTGATTTTCGATTCACATGATGCGGTAGAAGTAAAACCAGGATCAAAGGTAAAATAGCCCTCACTACCCAAGGTTCGGACATCGATTACCTCAGTACCTACAGTCGCCGAAAGGACATCCAATGTGATTTTCTTCCTGTTCCCTATCTGTAGCGTTGCTTTTTTGTTATCCATATATCATCTCCTGCAGCGTTTTATTTTAAAATTTTTAACAATTGAGCATTGTCTACAATATTTGTGAGGATACTAGATTCCTTGAGAAACCGTAGCTTATGTACGAAGTAAGATGCCCCAGCCTTGTTCTTTGGAGTGTACAACAGAGTACAGGAAGATTGCGAGCGCAATAAATTTCGAACAAGTCATAAGCAAACATATTGATTCTTCGAGCCTGTTCCTGATCTTTTTCGCTGTGCTCAGACGAGGAAAAAATGGGTGAAAAAGCATAGTTTACTCTTTGCATACAATAAAATGATGAGCATTTTGAGCGTGTTTTTGACTAAATATCAGCGATATAAAATATTTCTAACAGATTCTTAGTACAGTTCATTCGACTGTTTTCCACATTTTATGTTACAACCTCTTGCAAGATTTACGTCACTAAAGTATTGTCTGATTTTAGACTTTGGGTAGGAGGTTAAGGATGGCTAAAACTCATCAAGAAAATGATCCCGTGAAGAATACGACTCCCCAGATTTCACCGCAAATTTTGTCACTATGTCACAGTAGCACGGATCCTTGGGGGATTAAGGATCTCGATTCGCGCTACCTGTATGGAAACAGTGCCTATTTTGAGTTATTGAATCTACCTGCCAGGTTTGATATCGAAGGTTTACTAGACGATGAAATACCTCATCCCATTCATCAATTCGCAAATGATTTTCGTGAACAGGATCGTCAGGTTCAACAGTCGTTAAAAAATATATCTGCACTTGATATCCACCCCTACGGGCGAAGGAAAGAGTGCCAACCCTATGTTTTCGATAAATATCCTTTTTATGACCAGAATGGCAACTGTGTTGGTACGATCTTTCATGCAAAAAAACTTCGTTTTTATTCTCCCATGAGCTGTGTACAAGGCAAACTACCCAGTTCACTGCTACTCTCTCCACCGAGTGGGCTATTCACTCGTAAAGAACTTGATGTCGTGTTTTATACCCTACAATCTCTTAGCGCCAAGAGGATAGCCAAGAAACTCAATCTTGCTCACCGAACCATAGAAAACAGGTTACAAGACATATATAGGAAGTCTGACGTCAATTCATCAAGTGCTTTTAAAGATTTTTGTCAAGCGAAGGGGTTTGATAAATATGTGCCGGTTCGATTACTTAGTCCCAGTAGTAGCATCATCAGTGATGTTGTTGATTATGACTGTGGAGAAAAGGAATAAACGTTACCATGTGAGACCCCTGCTAAAAAATTTTTCAGGCTGAATAATCAGCCTGTTAATTTCGTTGCATCCTAAGATTACCCGTATTGTTCATCATAAAATCTGTTCTTTTTGAGTAATATATACTTAGGAAGAGAGGATACTTCTTTTGTGGTATTGCCATTTGACGGCCGATACCTGATGATTCCCAGTTACAAATTTTAATTCTTTAGAAGATGAATTATGATGAATAAAAATAATGTACTTGGCGATGATTATGCCTTTAGCCCCGTTCCACCTACCGCACGTTCTAATCTGTTCTCTATGATTTTAATCCGTATTGGGATGATGACTGCACTGTCACAGTTCATGTTAGGGGCAACATTAGGCCACACAATGACATTCAGCCAGGCATTGCTTGCCACCTTTCTTGGTAGCTTGATTTTAGAATTCATTAGCCTCGGATTAGGGGTTGCCGGGGCACGTGAAGGGCTATCGACAAGCTTGTTGGCACGTTGGTGTGGTTTTGGTCGTTTAGGCTCCGTGCTTATTGGGGTAGTCATCGCAGTCAGTTTAGTCGGCTGGTTTGGGGTACAAAATGCAGTTTTTGCTGAGGGTTTAAATTATGTTTTCGAGGGGCAATTAGGTTTTGGCTGGTCGGCCGTGATCTCTGGTATGACAATTACCGGGTTAGTCGCCTTTGGATTTCGTGCTCTAAGTTGGACAGCAAAAATAGCGGTGCCACTGTTTTTCGTGGTGGTTGGCTGGATTTCTCTTATCTTACTGCAGGGTCATAATATCACGGATCTTATTACCTCTATGCCTACCGGTACGCCCTTGACGCTAGGTGCTGCCGCCACTATGGTCGCTGGCGGATATGTTGTCGCCTCGCTAACAACCGCAGATATCAGCCGTTATTGTCAGAACGAGCGGCACGTGTTCTGGATGGTCACTGCTTCTATCATTGTGGGTGAATTTATTGTTAACAGTATCGCCATATTGATTGCACACGCACTTAAAACGGATGATGTTGTTTCTATTATGACGCAAACCGCAGGTTGGATTGGATTACTCTCAGTTATTCTTTCTGCGGTCAAAATTAACGATGTAAATTTATATTCTTCATCTTTGGCCGTAGCTAATACAGTGGAAGGTTTTACTGGCAGGAAATGGCGTCATACCTGGTTAACATTGGCATTAGGTACCATAGGAACGACCCTATCAATAATGGGTATTTTAGACAAATTTACACATTTTCTGATTTTACTGGGGACTATTTTTCCTCCTATCGCCGGTGTTATGCTGGTCGATTATTATGTCCTACGTACGAGCCGCTCACTGCTTGATGCGGCTCGTACCGGGCAAACCTTACCGACATCAACACCGTTGATCGGTTGGCCGGCTATCTGCGCCTGTGTAGCAGGCTCTGCCGTTGGCTGGAATGCTAAATTTGGCATTGCATCATTAAATTCAATACTTGTTGCCTGCATTGTTTATGGTGTTATTGCTAAAATACGGGCCTCATCACCACACACTCACACTAAGGGTCTAAAATGAGGTTACTAGGTGAAGCGGAAATAAATCATATTGCGCTAGGTGCATCGATCCTTGCTAGTGGCGGCGGCGGTGATCCTTATATCGGTAAAATCATGGCAACAAGAGCAATAAAACAACATGGTTCGATGAAACTGCTTGATATTGATGAATTACCGTCAGATGCACTCATCGTTTCTACGGGTATGATTGGTGCACCAAGTGTGATGATAGAAAAAATACCCAATGGTGATGAATCTATTGAGGCGTGTCGCTTTATTGAAAGGTACCTAGGCAAGAAGATCTCAGCTATTTACCCAATCGAAATCGGTGGAGTTAATTCGTTATTACCCCTGGCAACAGCTGCTCATCTTGGTGTCCCCCTGGTCGATATTGACGCTATGGGAAGAGCTTTCCCCGAATTTCATATGACGACATTTTATCTCGACGGTATTAACTCTTCTCCTTTTTCCCTGGTAGATTCGCGGGCTAATACCTGTCTCGTGCAAGCAACGGATAGTTACGCAACTGAGAAACTATCACGTGCTGTATGCGTAGAAATGGGAGGATTAGCTTTTTTTGCCGCCTATCCGATCACATCAGGTGTTGCCAAAAAATCAGGTATTCCAGGTACTATTAGTTTTGTACAGCGTATTGGTGAAGAATTAGAAAAAGCACGCCATGAAAAAGCGGATATCGTGCAAACATTAGTGAAACTATTGCAGGGTTCTGTGTTATTTAACGGCAGGGCGACACGGGTTGACCTGCGCGTTGAGGGCGGCTTTACCTGTGGTAGTGCCTATTTTGACGGCATTGAGGTAGATAAAGGTAAGGAGTTCAACTTATCCTTTCAGAATGAATATTTACTGGCACAAAGCGGTAATCGTCTACTGTGCAGTACCCCTGATCTGATTATCCTACTGGATAAAGAAACGGGGATACCGATCCTTGCTGAACGGCTACGGTATGGTGCCCGCGTTATTGCCCTGGGTGTACCCGCCAATCAAAAATTGCGCACACCGTTTGGGCTTAAAATCACGGGACCAAAGTATTTTAACTACGATGTTAACTTCACCACAATTGAAAAATTAGCGGTTGTTAACAAGGAAAATTTAAGATGAATTATCGTATTGGCATAGATGTCGGTGGCACCAATACCGATGCTGTACTCCTAGATAATGATAAGACAGTTATCGCACGTACCAAACAATCAACGACAAGCGATGTGATCACGGGTATCGAACAAGCCATTGCTTCTCTGTTAAAAGATTCTGACATCGATAAAACGACCATTACGGAAGCCATGCTTGGTACTACCCATTGCACTAATGCAATTGTGGAGCGTAAGGGGTTAAACTCGGTCGTGCACTTTCGCCTTGGCGCACCCGCAACCTTGGCTATACCCCCCCTCACTGATGTTCCCGACGATTTCCGTAATAATCTGGCTGCCTATTTATTTGTCGTTAAGGGAGGATTTGAGTATGACGGCAGGATACTCTCTCCTCTCGACGAAGAGGAAATACGTGGACATTTGCGGCAGGTTAAAGGCAAAGTCGATGTAGTTTCTGTTTGTGGTGTTTTTTCACCCGTTTCTAACACACAAGAGTTAAGAGTGGCAGAATTAGTACGAGAAGAATTGGGAGAGGAAACGCCAATATCGCTTTCGTATGAAATAGGATCAATTGGCTTATTAGAAAGGGAAAATGCATCGATTTTAAATGCTGCTCTCTTTACCACCGCGCGTAACATTGCCAACGGATTTAGCAAAGCGTTGCTGATGCATCAAATCAATGCTGAGATTTTTTTCGGTCAAAATGATGGTACGTTAATGCCTCTAAAACACGCGCTTTCGTTTCCCATTCTCACCATTGCTTCTGGACCAACTAACAGTATTCGTGGTGCTTCATATCTGACTGGTTTAAAAAACGCATTAGTCGTTGATGTGGGTGGTACGACAACGGATGTCGGTGTACTGACGAACGGTTTTCCTCGAGAATCACTTATTGCCGCTGAAATTGGGGGCGTTCGCACCAATTTTCGCATGCCAGATATTGCCTCCATTGGCTTAGGTGGAGGGACTATTGTCACTCGGTTGCCCAATGGGGAGTTTAAAATAGGCCCTGAGAGCGTCAGATACAAACTGGTTGAACGTGCCTTGGTATTTGGCGGAGACACTATCACTGTGACTGATATCGCGGTAGCCAAAGGGTTGCTGCAGCTTGGTGACAGTAAGCACATCCAGCATTTACCAGCCGATTGGGTTGAACAGGTTTTTACGCACTATGTTGCTATGGTGGAAAAGGTCATCGATCGGATGAAAACCAACAATGATCCAACACCGGTTGTGTTGGTAGGGGGAGGGGCGGTTCTACTGCCAACCACATTACAGGGAGCATCCCAGGTTATCCGACCGGAGAACGCCAGTGTTGCTAATGCAATTGGTATTTCAGTAGCACAAGCCAGTGGCGAGGTAGATATCCTTGTGGTACTTAATGAAAATAAAGATCTTAATGCCGGTCTGGAAGATGCTCAAAACAAAGCCATTATGCGTGCGATAGCCATAGGAGCACAACCTGATTCTATTGAAACTATCGAACTTGAAGCGATACCACTGGCTTACATGCCTGGTAATGCCGTTCGTATACGAGCAAAGGTAGCAGGTACACTCGGAACTACGTCGAAAAAAAGAAATAGCTAGAATAAGGTATAATTTCGCCCCTGATAATCACAAAACCCGATGACTCGAAACAGGAGGAGGAAGCCGTATGTTTGACGATGCTACACTTTCTCTACCACAAGGAAGTCC